>JBBQFO010000291.1:0-2538 GCA_038322035.1 Candidatus Obscuribacterales bacterium | reverse complement strand
ATATTTTCAGGTCATGGCAAAGATACTAATTGTAGAGGATGATCTAGACATCTGCACGCAAGTAGTGGATTGGCTTGCATTTGAGAAACACACAGTTGAAGCTGTTCACGATGGCAAGGAAGGCAGCGACAGGCTCAAGTTCTACCAATATGAGGTGATCATACTGGATGTGAATCTGCCGATCATTTCCGGTTTCGAGTTATGCAAGCGATATCGAGAGGCGGGTGGAAACACACCCATTCTGATGCTTACAGGCAAAACTGAAATTGCCGACAAAGAGGAAGGGCTCGACTCTGGTGCTGATGACTACCTGACAAAGCCGTTTCACATGAAAGAACTTTCCGCGCGTATTCGTGCACTGCTTCGCCGTTCTGCAAAGGCAGTTGGAAACGTGCTTGAACTTCGAGGATATTCGCTTGATACCGCAAAGAAGCAATTCTCGGTGGACGGTGAAGTTGTCACATTGGCTCCAAAGGAATTTGCCTTGTTGGAATTTTTCATGAGACATCCAGACGAAGTTTTCAGTCAAGAAACGCTTCTCGACCGCGTTTGGAGCAGCGAATCTGACGCCTCAGTATATTCCGTCTACACTGCGGTGAAAACGTTGCGCAAAAAACTGACGGCCGACGGCAAGAAATCTATCTTAAGCACTGTGCACGGAATGGGATACAGACTTGAATCTAAGTAGCAAACTTTCTCTAGTATTCTCGGCTGGTATTATATTTAGTGCCCCTGTTTCCGCGCAAATGCAAGGTGGCATCGAACATCATGAAGGAAGCGGTGCTGGAGGCTCCGGCAGCATTCCGGGCTCGCAAGGGCAACCCGACACGGATGCATTTTATCGAGCCGAACTTGAGAAGTCTAAGAAAAAGGGACTTCGCACCATTGCCTATGTAAATGGATTGCTCAATCTCGGCATGCACTACAATCGCGTCAACAAATTTGCGGATGCAAGCCGGGTCCTTCAAGAAGCCATAGCGCTCGTCGACTCAGGCGTTATCAAACCATCAAGCAAAGAAACCCTGGCTAAGCAGTCGACGATGACGGTGCACGAAGGTAATGGTGTATCATCCGCAACAATTAACGCGGTGCCAAAACCTTACGAAGAGTTGATGCAAAATTTGTTGCCTGCGCTCATATCTGCAGAGAGTGGATCAGCTCAGTACAAGCAAGCAGAGATCCACATCAAACGTTTGATAGCCCTAGCTTCCACAGATCCGGTCTCAGCCAAGCTCAACTTGATGTCGGCTTACAGACAGTATGCGGAAGTCTTGCGCAAGACGCATCGAACTGCTGAAGCAAAAGTGTATGAGCAAAAAGCTGACACGATCAACAAATCGTTCAAGCCGCTTTGATGAAATACCTGAGTGCAGCTTTTGCCGCTTTAGTTTTTGCAGTGACCCTCTGCATGCCAGCGAACGCGAAGAATCTTTATGAAATTAGCGCCCTGTACAATCAAAAGCGATATAAAGAAGTGCGTCTGTTATTCGAAGCCAATCATATAGCAAATTGGAGAGATCCAAATGCAGCATATTACTATGCGCTCTCTCTGAACGCACTCGGACAGACTCACTCAGCCTTGAACGTGTGCAAGGAAATTCAGCAACGTTATCCCAAGGCGCATGCGGCAGCGCTTGCCAGAGCAGCGATCAGTCTATGGTCTGTGAATCCGCCAAAACCAGAACATGATCTAGGAATGATTGGGTTGAAGTTTGTTAGTCAGCCCGGAATGGCGCCTGAAATCAGAACCATCTTTAGTGGCACGCCAGCGGAAGAGTCCGGCCTGAAGATCGGAGATTTCATCGACCAGATAGAAACAGTTCCGACTTTAGAATTGTCTAAAGAAGAAGTGTATCGATTGCTCACTGGTGAACCTGATTCGTTTGTTTCTATGACAATTCGTCGAGGCAACTCGTCATTCACCAAAAAGCTAAAACGAATGCATTCGGCGAAGTTCGCAGAAGCGCATCCCGACATCTGGAAATTATATTTGGAAGGCAACCATTGAAAGACCCTGTCTCTGCCAAGCTCAATTTGATGTCGGCCTAAGGACATTATGCAAACGTCTATGCGCACTGTAGCTCCTAGTGCATCTAATGTGGCTACAGTGAAGTAGAGCGTGGTTGGTCGGACTGAAGCCACATTCCCAGTTGCTGGGCGAGCTGGTCGACACCTTCGCCACTTATTGAAGAATGGACCTGGACACTTACTAAATTATCAATTCCGGAGTTCTTAAGCTCTCTACGATATTTCAGCAAAGCATCTTGGGCTGCGCCGCGCGAGAGTTTGTCGCTCTTGTTTAGCAAAGCGTGCAGAGGCATCTCAGATTCCACCGCCCAGTTGATCATCATCTTGTCAAATTCTTGCATCGGATGGCGAATGTCCGTAACAAGAACAAGCCCCCTCAGGGACTGCCGCTCGTGGAGGTATTGCGAAAGATGTTCCTGCCATTTTTGTTGGATCGCCTTCGAAACTTTGGCATAACCGTAGCCCGGTAAATCGACAATGCGCAAATCGGGTGAGTTATGCAGCTGGAAG
>JBBQFO010000290.1:0-2773 GCA_038322035.1 Candidatus Obscuribacterales bacterium | reverse complement strand
GTCACCATACGATAGCTGGATGCTCGACTTTCATAATTTCTTGAAAGAGAATAATGAGTTTCAGGAAAGCACTCGCACGGATATGTGGCAATTTCCGCCGAACTCTTCCTGGATTGTCTTTACCGATATGGTCAGCCACTCAGTGTTGTCGGGGAAATTTGCTCTCGAGCAAACGATCATCGTCGATAAACAGGATCTCGTTTTACCTGAAAAGGCGCCGATCAATATTTTGAAGCGCATATACAACCGAGTCTAAATTGGCTAAATTTCGAGTACGCAATATTCTGGGCAAGGTGCCCTTCACTGACGGCTTGCGGCTGGATGTACTGGAGGGCGTATGCACCAACGCCATTCACATTTTCGATAGCACGTACACGACGCAGCGACTCTATTCGCCGAAAGCAAAGGAATTTTTGGACGCCGGAAGATCGGCGCTATTTGCTGTTCAGCACGGACGAATGATAGGACTGCTGAGGTTTCAGGATGTTCGGTCACGAGTTACTATTTTGATCAGCCCCAGTCGAGACGGCGAAATTATCGCGCGCACGATCACTAATCTGGGATTAACAGCATCGAGAGGTTCGGCAAAGCAAGGTGCCGTAAAAGGCGGTTTGCAGATGGTGAAAGCTGCGGAAGCTGGCAAACACCTAGTTGTGATGGTTGACGGACCGCGTGGACCCGCCAATGAAGTGAAGCCGGGGATTATAAAATTGGCTGGAATTACCAAGCTGCCGATAATTCCATTCACTTGTTCATCGCGCCATGCCGAGTACATGTGGGGTTGGGACAGTTTCATGGCCACCCACTTCGGAAGCCCTATCCTGCACGTTTTCGGTGACCCTATCGAGGTACCCGATGGTGCAAACGCTGACGAAATGGAAACGTTGCGAGTGCAGCTTGAAACTCAGCTCGAAGGCATGCGTACGCACGCGGATAAGTTCTGGTCAGCAGGCTGTTAATCGGGCTTCTAGTTCTCAGGTGTGTCCATCGAGATTGTGACAAGCTAGACCTTGCCCGCGTTCCGGTTCTAGAGCTTGATTTCAAGCTCACTACAGTGATTTATAAATAGTTCTTTTGCGAATTCATAAAGCTCAATATCTAACGCATTCATAGAACGAATCAATTCAATGGTCGCTTCGTTCTTATCCGATGACTTAGACTTTTCTGGAGCACGGTTGATTTCTGGAACTGTGGTGTTGCTCCAGCCCATCGTGCGAGCGGTCAGTTCGAGGCTCTGGGGAAAGTATTCCTGAAGTCCGACAACGGCGAAACGGTTTTTCAAATTGTCTTTTGCTTGATCAAGCATCTCTCGTGTGCAACCACCGATGGGGACATTTGAACAATCGGTGCTGCACAAGAAACGCAGATGCAAATTGTCCACTTCCATTGTTGGTTTGCTTTCGAAGAACCTTTGAATTGGCACATCTTCGTTGACCAACCAGTCGTGAAGATAGTGCGTCTCGCTTGAGCGAATGTAATAGTAATACGAAATCAATCTGGCGATTGGTTGGCGGAGCACAGTGATATGCATTGGCGTCGCCGGTAGTGGCAGGTTCGCGAAATGGCTGAACGGGAGATGCCCAACAATAGCTGCGTAACGCGACTGTGGTTGACTTGCATATTCGACCAATCGATCGCGATTGTCGAGTGTGTAAAAATCCAAAACAGAATTGTTTGGAAGATTGTCTTTGATAAATTGATGGAACGACATTCCCGCTGTCTTGGGAATATGATTGAAAATAGCGACGCGATCGAAGGTCCGGCGAGCCTCTATGGCTCTTTGAACACGTAATTTTATCCTCTGCAACGTTCTCAACAAAAATGCTTACCGCTTGCGAATTGTTATTACAGCAACATCTTTTTCATGCGCTCGCGATCTTTCGCTGCCATGTCAAAGCTGCCCAGAGCCTCATAACAGTCGGCTCGGCGTCCAAGAGCTTCTTCGAATTTCGGCTGCAACTCGATCACTTTGCTGAAGTCGGTGGCGCCTTTCAAATACAAACCTACTGATTCGTATGCGATGCCGCGAATCCAATATGCGTCCCAACCATCGGGCTTCTTCGCAATCAAAGTTGTCAGATCTTCGATACATTCGTGATAGCGCTCGAGATGGAAGTAAGCTTGTGCGCGCAGGTGATACGCTTGCGTCACTTCGCGACCGATACGCAATGAGCGTCCGAAGCTGTCTACGGCCTTCTCATATTTCCCAAGAGACAGATAGCATGTGCCTTTGCCCAGATATGCGATTTGCGCACTGGGATCTAGGGTGAGCGCTTCGTCATACTTTGCAATCGCGCCTTCGTGATCACCATTTGAAATCAGTCCCAGAGCCTCGTCGCATAGCTGATTGGTGCCCTCGATATTAGATGATGCTTGCTGCATGCGCTCTGCGAGTTTCGCTGCGTACACTTCGCTTTCGCGCAATCTTTTTTCTAAATCCTCAACTAGTCCGTACCACTCCTCTGCGGAGTCGGTGTCGTCCCACAGCTCTTTCAATTCGGAGTTTTTTGAGACGCGCTCGACGACACGAAGAGCCAGGTCGACAATTTCCGCACCGGCCGAGAACTTGCTCTCTTGAAGCCACTGGGCGGCTTTCGGCGGAAGTTTAGAGGATGGATGTCCAGCGCCCGCTGCCACAATCTCTGCTGCGGCGACGGCACATTCGCAGTCAGTGGATTGCAAGTAGTCGTTGGGTCCAAGTCTGCCAGCTGCCATCAAAGAGCGGAAGACGCGGTCTGCGCCCTTGGCTTGTAACAGTTCCTCGAGCCAATCA
>JBBQFO010000289.1:0-2791 GCA_038322035.1 Candidatus Obscuribacterales bacterium | reverse complement strand
ATTGATAACATCTCTCTGTCTAGGCGGTAAGCCAGCCAGGACAGCGTTTCCATCAAAGTCAGACATAAAATCTCCTCAAGGGCACATACAAAAGTATAGTACCAGCCAATTAGCGTGTCCAGCTTTTTTTTCCATATATGGCTGGACCGGTCATTTTTTTGCAAATCCGGCCGCTCTTATGCGTGGAATCACGATTGTGAATTTGCTAGCGCAGTCATACTATGAAACTCCCCTTCAGCTACATACAAACTAATCCCGCAATCTAGGTGGCGCTATGAGCGATCCTTATTGGCGTGGTCCTTTCGATGGTCTCGGAGGGAACGGCCAACAATCACAGTGGAGCAGACTGCAAGAAGAACTTGCATCTAAATTCATCGATCAAATTGCATCTGGTCCAAGTCCGTCCGACAGGCTTGCAGACCAGCGCCGACAAGCCGGTACCAATCAAGCACCGGTTGCTTTCGACAACGTCGGAGCACCAAATCCACAGCAGCAACAACAGTATCAAGGCACCGGATTCGGTGCGTTTGATGGCTCCAGCAGAATTCGATCGTTCAGCGAAATTACTGGTCAGAGAGTCGGAACTGCGCAGATTGCCCCTCAGCCACAAATAGAACAACCGCATCTCCGTCCCCGCCAAGATGTGCCGGTTTTGCACGGCGATCCCAATCGACCTGCTCCAGAATATCCAGGCGGAATTGGTCCTGACGCTCGCATCAGCGGTCGCATCATCAGCTCCGCTGGGCCTGCTCCCCGACTGCTCTGGGAGATGTTCGTCAAAACCTATAACAGTCGAGCGAAAGAAAATGTGCTTCCCAGCCAACTTCCACTAGTTGAAGTGGCCCCGGCTGCTCAAGCAAAAATCGATCATTGGATGCTGATGGGCGATAGCGACATGAGTCAGCCGAGACCTGAATACAATAGCCGCAACCTCAGACCTGGACCGGAACAGAAGGGCAACGTCTTCGCTGTGGGCGTCAACAAGGAAGGCAATCCAATCAACGTTCTTGAATATTATTGGGGCGATAAACAGATGATTTACGCCGGGCAATATCAGATTAGCTACTCGAAAGATAACCACGGCATGTTGCACAGCCGCATCGATCACTACAAAACTGATGCGCCTGCCGCGATTGGTCCTAGAACTGCAATCGGTCAGAGCATGAACGTCTATGAAGGAAGCACCGAATACGTTTCGAACAATCAAAATCAGATGTTGAGCGTTCGCAGGTTCGATTACATCAATCCAAATGTGCCGAAAGTCGGTGTCGAGTTCGACTCAAATGGTGCTCACAAAATCTGGCGAGATGCTAACTCCGGCACGCTGAGAGAACAAGCCATCGCTCCGAACATGGTGCGCCAAACCATCAACAGTTTGTCCAATCAATTCTATTTCAAGAATCTATTTGGACCAGGATAACAAGCATTCCGGGCTAGTCCCGCAATTTTGGGCAAGTAAGGAGCTAGCAGATATGCTGGCTCTCTTATTATGTGTGTATAAATATGGAACGCGCCCTAGACCGGCTTCGTTCTCAACTTACCGAGATAATGATTTTGCCAATCTGCTCGTTTGATTGCATATGACGGTGAGCGTCGGCAATATCTTCAAGTGCGAAAGTCTTGTCTAGCACTGGCTTTAGTTTGCCTGACTTGAGCTTCTCGACTACGTATTGTTTGGCTCGCTCCAAGCGCTCCGGCTTACCTGTGATCTCAAACAATGTGTAGCCTCGAATCACTAGCCCCTTCTTCAAAGCCATCATCAAGGGGAACGGTGTCGACATCATGCTCAAGGCGCCATAGATAAAGATGGTAGCCTCCGGTGAAGCTAAGTCGGCCAAATCCTTCAGGAACGTACCTGCTACGGAGTCGAAAATTATTCGCGAACCTTTGCCTTTGGTGATCTGATGAACTCTGCGTTCAAGGTCTTCTTCATCTGTAACGACGACATGATCCGCACCTGCGTCCAGTAGTGCTTGTTTTTTGCTGGGACTACGGGTAGTGGCGATGGCCGTCGCCCCTATTTCTTTTACGATTTGAATGGCGGCGAATCCAACGCTGCTGCTGGCAGCTGTGATGACAACGAAATCGCTCGGTTGCGTTTGTCCAAATTCGATCAAGGCACCATATGCGGTGAGGTACTGCATCCAAATGGATGTTGCTTCAAACGTGGTTAGATTGTCTGGATAGTGAGCAACAGCGCTTGCTGGCACGACTGCAACATCTCCATATACGCCATATTTTGCCATTGAGAATGACGGGATAGTGCTGACTTTATCGCCAACCTTGCAGTTGGTGACATTTGCTCCGATCGCTTCCACTATGCCAGCAGCTTCATAACCAATTTGGCTTGGAAAGTCCACGTCGCGCTCTAGATATTTGCCTTCGCGAAAAACGATTTCGGCGCGATTCAATCCAAGCGCTTCCACCTTGATTTTGACTTCGTTTTCGCCTGGATCACGAACGTCAATTGTCTCGATTTTAAGAACTTCAGGACCGCCAAAATTATGAAAACGCACCACTCGAGGCATGCAAAATTCCTCTTCCCAACATCAGTCTGACCGCGATTATTGCACAAGCACGACGTTTGGGTACTGCTTCGTAACGCTGCTGTTAATTGCTGAAGAGGGTTTTCATACATTTAGGCATTGGCGCGGATGTGTCGATTTCCAGCGTCTTTTCATTTTCATATCTGACTAGACCAGGCTTGTCTTTCCCCAGTTTTTTTACATGTTTACATTGGGTGTAAACGACTCGAACCTTGCTGCCGGTTGACGCTTTGGAGAGTCTGGCG
>JBBQFO010000288.1:0-3047 GCA_038322035.1 Candidatus Obscuribacterales bacterium | reverse complement strand
ACGATTTACAGGCCTGACACTGTGAATGAGAAACAAGGAGGAGGTGGCCTCAGAATCGGCCCTCCTCCTTGCTTCTCTTGCTTAACTCGAAGTCAACCGGACCTCGCCGTATTTCCGCGCTTTTATCGCGCCGTTAACATTTACAGTGCGCGTCTGCATCCGTAATATTTGATTCCAGCGCTTTTCGATAAATCGGTTCTGCCGCTTTGTATTGTTTGTCGAGCACAAATAGATTGGCTAAAGTGGCTTGATAGACTGAGTTGCTTGAATCTAGTTGTATTGCAGTTTCGAGTTGTTTTTTCGCACGGCCGACTAAATCACGCCATTTGTCTTTGCCTTGATCCGCTTCTTTCAGTTGGCTGACGAGTAACGCTCCGTAGTGAAAGTGTGCAACTGAATTGTTTGGGTCGTATTTAATCGCTTTTTCGAATTCGGCTTGTGCTTCAGTAGGGAAGCCCATGTTTTCGAAATAGAGCTGCCCTAGCTGGTCATGAGCGTATGAGTTCGACTCTTGAATTGTGATTGCCTTTTTGAAATTCTGCTCGGCAGATTTATAGTTTTTGTACAACACTGTGTCGATATGACCGAGACCGATATACGCACCGCCATTTTTAGGATTGATCTTCAGAGCTTTTTTGAATTGGTCGTCTGATTCGTCATAAACTTTGCGATAGTCAACCAGCATATTTCCCAGCCCAACACGAGCATCGTCCAAGTTTGGATCCAGCTGGATGGCTCTGCGGTACTCCTTTTCGGACTCATCGACGCGTCCCAGAGGAGAGAGCAAGAATGCTGCAAACATTGAGTCAGGCAATCCCATATTGGGAGCGAGTTCGATACCCTTTTTAAATTCCGCCTCGGCTTCGTCGTAACGAGTTTTGTCGAGTGCCACCACTTTTCCAAGTTCGCTGTGCAGTCTTGAATTCGCTGGTGCCAATTCAGTTGCTTTGCGGATTTGTATTTCGGCGTCTTTTTCGTTGTTTCTATATTTGAGAAGGATGTTGGCTAAGCCAAGCCTGGCTTGCCAGTCTTCAGCATCAGCATCGATTGCTTTGTGGAACAAACCTTCGGCTTCGTCGATGTTGCGACCTTGTCGTTCCAATAAAATGCCCAGGTTAACCAGGGCTTTTACGTTGAGCGCATCCAGTTCAAGCGCTTTTCTGTATTGTTGCTCGGCTTCGTCGATGCGATTGTTTTTATATTGATCTAGAAAACCAAGAAGGAAATGCGCGTCGGCGCTTGAGGGATCCAAGCTTATGGCTAATTGGATCTGTCTGAGAGCTTCATCTGTATTGCCATTACGCACATAGGCCCGTCCGAGGACCTCATGTCCACGGGTAGAGTTATGGTCGTTCACAACTGCTCTGTTTGCGGATTCGAAGGCTTCAGCGTATCTTCCTTGCTCGTCAAAAGCATCTGCCAGAGCCAGGTAAGCATCGACAGAAGATGGATTGTCTTTGACTGCCAGTTGCAGTTCGTGGATTGCATCCCACAGTTTGTGCTGGCGGATCATGGTTTCTGCGGCGCTTTTGTGCGCTCCGTAACTGGCAAAATTTAAGCCAGGCGACTTACCGGCACTTGCAGGTGCGGTGCCTGGATCTTCTCCACTGTAAGGCACCGTTATTGGTGCAGGACGATTGATAGTTGGAGGAGCATTGACGATGAAAGATGCTCCGGTCAGGGCTGATGCCATTACCGGAGTTTGCAGTTCACCCTTGTCTTTCAGCACGTCGCTCTGGACTTTCTGCTTCATCGTGGTGAAGTCTTGATCGATCGTGTGATTTCCTGGTGCCTTAAGAGCATCAATTAAATGGTGCGTGAAATAGCTGTTCTTGTAGGTTTCTGATTCCCAGGCTCGCTGGTCTGGCGAACTGGATGAGAGAACGACGCTGCCGCTGCCCTGAGCGAGCGAAGTCGGATTGACGTTTGACCGTGTTAGACCTTTGTGGGAATCACCTACGGCGCCGGCACCACTGTAACAAGTGTCCATGACGAGCATGATTCTATTGGTGTGAACGCGTTCTTTGATGATGCGAATCAACTGCTTCATCTCGATGCCGGTAGCGAACATCTTGTTCACTTGCGTGTCATAAGCAACGACATAGTTGACACCATTGATGTCAGCGCCCGCCGGAGAGCCGTGAGTTGAGAGGTAGATGACGACCAGGTCGCCAGGCGCAGCTCCATGTGGTAGGAACGAATCGCCGAGCACATCCATTATGTTGACTTTGGTTGCGTCTGAATTGATCAGCAGTTTGACGTGGTCTTTAGCGAAGCGACCGCCGACAGGATCAACGAGGTAGTCAAAGAAGTCTTTAGCGTCCTTGGCCGAGTAGCGTAGTTTGGGGATAGTGGGATCGGCAAAATCTTGCAAGCCAATTACGACTGCCCATTTGTCCTGGAGGTGACCTGTGGCTGGCGCGGCAGCACGGGTAATCCGGGGGCTGCAAACAACCAGCGCGCTAGCAAGAAGTGCTGCGATTAGCCGGGATCGCTTCATCAAACCAAACCTCCTAGATCTCTCAACGTGCCATAAATCTTCCGGCACACTCAAATATGACTTGCCGTTATTTGAAATTAGGCTTCAGTTTAATAGATCGCGAGGTATTTCGTCAGTTCCCAAGCTATCATTAGCGCAGAAAAACCCCATGAGTTCACCGTGAACAGCTTATTTGAAACCGTTCTTTATATTCCTGAAGGTATTAACTTCGACTGTACTGGCTGCGGCAACTGCTGTTTTCACTGGCCAGTGCCAGCCACCGATCAGGATGTCGAAAGAATAAGTGCTCTGATGGGCGATGCGGATAAGCCAAATTTCCGGAAACTGCCCAGCTCAGTGGACAAGATGAAAGCTTTTACTCACTCGCTTGAGAAAAAGTCGGATGGCAGCTGCCAATATCTCGATGCGGATATTCGTTGCCGGTTGCACAAGAACTTCGGCATCGAAAGCAAACCTGCCATGTGCCGGCTCTTTCCTTATACTTTCACGATCACTCCAACTGGCGCATATGCCTCATTGAGTTTTGCCAGTACTGGTGTTTTGTTGA
>JBBQFO010000287.1:0-3102 GCA_038322035.1 Candidatus Obscuribacterales bacterium | reverse complement strand
CGTTGATGTCGTTCCAAAGCTTTTTAGTGGTGCGCCGATTCGTTACCTTGATTTCGCATGCGGCACCGGAAGAATTGTCCAGACAGTGGCTCCTCTTTGCAGCGAGGCCGTGGGTGTGGACGTGTCTCCCAGCATGCTTGCAGAGGCGCGAAGCAAGTGCCCAAGCGTGCGGTTTGTCGAGGCCGATTTGACAAGTTCCGACATTGATCTGGGTCTTTTCGACCTGATTACCTCGTTCCGATTTTTTGGGAATGCGCAACAGTCACTTCGGCTGTCCGTCATGCAGGCGTTGCAACGTCTGCTAAAGCCCGGGGGCTATCTGATAATCAACAGCCATCGCAACCCCCAGTCGCTGGCGTCAATGATCAATGCCGCTAGTGGGGGTAGCAGCGACGGCATTGATCTTAGTTATTCCAAGCTGAAACGACTGCTGAACGATTGCGGATTTGAGATCGAGCGCGCGCGACCAGTCGGTGTGTGGATGTACCGGCATAAATTGCAGTTGACGGCGAACAGTGCTTCGCCATGGTCAAAACGCCTGGAGTCCATGTTCAAACATGAGATTTTTGCGTCAATCGCGCCGGATGTTGTGGTAGTAGCAAGGAAAACGCGCTAGTTGCCATGCACGACGGCCCCGATAGAGGCAAGCGGTATAGATCGTCCCTCAGCCGAGCAAGCGCCTTATATCGCATCCCCACAGCGTTGACGGGCGGTCGGACGCTCGAGCTCCTTCACCGGCGGTCCCCATTGATGGCAGCGGCCGGCTCCGAGACCCAAACCGTCTTGTTTAACGTTGGTGTTCATCCACTGTCTGGCTCACCGCAAGTTTCGAGAACGGACTCAGACCTTCAGGACTACAGCTCTCCGCTACCCTTTGATGAGAGCTCTTTTGATCGGGTGTTGGTACATCGAACGCTGGATGACTTGGCGCAGGCATCTCGTGAACGGAATGTGAGCTTCAACGAGCAGGGTTTTCTTGGGCAAATTGCGCGCGCCCTGGTGCCCGGAGGAATGGTCGCGGGCTGCATTGACAATCGCGTCGGCCTCAAGTCTTTGTTGCGTCGGGTGAAGCGAAAGTTCAGCAGCTTCGCCCATCCCGCGACGTCCGGTCACTTCTCCCCATCAGGATTGCGCAATGCGCTCGAAGCCGCAGATTTCGTTGACATACACCTCTTCGTTCTATTGCCCAATTGCGATGAGCCATTGCGATTGGTTGATACCGACCCCAGGATTTCAAAGGCGCTTTTTCGTCATGAACTGTTGGCCGCTCGGCAGTTGTGGTCTCCGTTCGGGTATTTTGTGCGACGCATCGCTGTTGAGCTGGGCATCTACTCGAGGTTCGAAGAGTCGATATTCTTCTGGGCCCACAAGAGATGCTGAAGGCTTTAGAAGCAGTATTGGCCGATCTCAATCTGGCACCCAAAGGATCGGCAGTTCGTTACTACATTACGCTCAGCAAAGGCGACACCATTTCCATTCGGGCGTTGCTGAGTCCGCACAAATTTTTTCAGGTCAAGGCGTCGGAATTCATCGATCTTCGCGAGGAGTATGAAGCTTACGTGCGCGCTTGGTCTCTGTATCAGGAACTGGTACCACGCCCCTTTGGGTACCGCCTGGTTGAAGGTTGGGCCATCATGGTAACGGAGGGCGTGCACCATAAGCCGTTCTCGGTGGAACGCGCTCTAGTTGGCAAGGGCAGCTTACGCACTGCGCTGAATGGCCTTTATCAATATTTCGAAATGTGTGGTCGTCAAAGCCCAATACGTGACGTGGTTGAATCCCATTCTGAATTTTTCGACAAGATAGGAAACCATTTCGCGCAGACGGTCCATGCCAACCTTGCCTCGCACTGGATTGCGCGCGGCCGCTCGCTAGGCCTTGAATCGATGGCGTGTGTCCCTCAGCACGGCGACTTCGTGCAGAACAATATCGCATCCTCGTCGGGCAAGCTGGTGATTTTTGACTGGGAAGACTTTGGCAAGTCCTATCTCCTGGGGGTAGATATTTGCTCACTGTGTTTCTCAGTTGCACCCAGGCTTGATGCGATGCAGCGGCTGATGGCTACAGGCAACGGAACAGGCCCGCCCTTGGTGGCGTTTGCGAACCGAGCCTGTGTGCTTTCCGGTTTGGATTGGGATGTTTTCCGGTGCCTGATACCCCTGTATTTGGTGGTGTTTCTTTATTCCAAGCGCGAGTACGACCCGGCTGCGCAAGAACGCATTGCTGCAATGGTGCAGCAACTGAGCAATTGAATCGTTCATATGCACTTTTGTTGTAGTCCCGTTAGCCTGAGGGTGCATCCATCATGACGTCTTCCGAAGGCAACGCGCACAACCGGCTTCTGAATGGAGCTGCATGGATGATCGGCGGACGATGGCTGGCCCGGTGCATCGGGCTGGTGAGCGTGTTCATTCTTGCCAGACTACTGGCTCCAGCGGACTTCGGCTTGATGGCCATGGCACTACTGGCTTACGGATTGCTCGAAACGCTGACTTACGCGGGTGTCGATCTTGCACTGATGCGCGGAGGAAACGATAGCCGTGAACACTTCGACACCGCGTGGACGATTCAAGTGATACAAGGCTGTCTGATTGCGATGGTGTTGCTGGTAGCCGCCCCACTGACCGCCTGGTATTTTTCGGAGCCACGAGCCACTGCCGTGATTCAGCTCATAGCGTTGCGATCTGTGATCGACGGCGCCTCAAACATCGGGGTGGTCGCATTTAGAAAGGATCTCGATTTCGCAAAAGACTTTCGCCTGGCGTTGTATAACAAGCTTGTCAACTTTGTGATCATTGTGTGCGCCGCCTATTGGTTTCGCAACTACTGGGCACTTGTAATCGGGTCCATAGGTGCCAGCATCGTGAGTGTTGCCATCAGTTACGCAATGCATCCTTACCGGCCGCGACTGTCGCTGGCCAAGGCCGGTGAAATTTGGTCGTTTTCGCAGTGGCTGATCATTGCGCGGCTTGGCAGTTTCTTTAATCGCAAGACGGATGAGTTCATTGTGGGCGGAGCGGTCGGCACATCCGCCATCGGCAGTTATCACCTCGCGAGTGATCTTGCAACCATGCCCAGCAATGAACTGGTTATGCCAATGCG
>JBBQFO010000286.1:0-3150 GCA_038322035.1 Candidatus Obscuribacterales bacterium | reverse complement strand
GAAGCTCGGCAAGGAAGGCTGGGATGCCTTGCAAGCTGGCAACTTCGAACTTGCGCTGAAGTCTTATGGCGAAGCTATCAACCTGGCGCAGGATCTTGCAGACCCCGCCGCCGTCGCAGTTTTCATTAGCTACCTTGGTGTCGCCAAGCATAGTTCGGGCAGACTGGAGGAAGCTCACATTGACTATAGCCAGTCGGCGCAGATTGCCCGTGACAATCATTTGCCACAAATCGAAGCTCACGCAAATCTCTTGTTGGGAGAATTCGAGCGCGATCGCGGACATTGTGATGAAGCGATTCAGCACTTTCTACAAGCTCTAGAAGCTGCATACACCTCAGAAGACAACGTCGGTATGGAAATTTCATTTGGAAATTTAGGCCGCCTTTATCTAGAAAGAGGTTGGGCCGAACAAGCTTCTGAATGGTTCAGACATGCGCTGGAAGCCAGAGAAGAGACACCGAATCGCTCATCATGGCTGGGAAGTCTTGGTCTGGCGATGGCGGAGTTGGGGCTGTTCGAAGACGCTGTCAAATATTATTCAATTGCGTTCGACGAAGCGCAAGTGCGCGGAGACTACCAAACACAGGCGATTTGTAGAGGTAGCCAGGGCAATGCATTCTTTGAACTGAAAAGATTTCAAGACGCGATCATGTGCTATCAAGATGCGCTGCATCTTTCTGAAGCCTGCGGAGACGGGCGTCGAGTCGGTATCTGGGTGGGCAACATCGGCACCACCTGGTTGAAGTTAGATGACCTGGACAAAGCAGTTGATTGCTGCGCAAAAGCAGTCGAACTAGCCAGAGAGCACAAAGACCAGCAGTCAGAAGCGGCTCACTTAGACAGTCTTGGTGATTGTTTCATGGCCAAGGGCGAAGTCGAAACGGCGATGGAATATTACGAGCAAGCGCTGCAAATCAGTGAAGACATTGACGATAGGCAAGGTGAGCGCATATACCTTTCGAACATCGGCAAGGTCTACGAACAACAACAACAGTTGCAACCGGCGTTTGAATGTTTCGAGAAAGCGATTAACTTGTTCGACGAACAACGTTCATCGATCAAGGCTGACGATCTAAAAACGAGTTTCGCAAATCGCGGACAAGAGTTGTACCGGGACATGGTTAAAGTCTGCCTTTCGATGGACAAGCGCGTGGAAGCGCTGGAGTATGTTGGACGCGCCAAATCACGCGCGCTGTTGGATTTGTTGAGCAACTCGCCAATTGATATTTCGGAGTTGACTGAAAGTCCGGACCAATCACTGGCACGTTTGATCCGTCGCGAATCGGATTTACGCAGTCAGATTGCGCACTTCGAACGACTCTTCTGGCAAGGACCGCCAGCAAGCGAAAGTGGCTCAAGAGGCGCGACTGTGGCACCAGAGGACTCGCAAAAAATCTATTCCGAATGGCGAGACGTCGTCAATCAATTGCGCAGACGACATCCCAATTACGCCGGACTGGTGGCAGCGAGCACGCTCAACTTTGAAGAGATTAAGTCACTATGGACGACACCACGAATAAATGAGCCAGATCAGTATTCACTGAATCGAAAGACCGCACTTTTGGAATTCTACTGGACAGACCAATATATAGTCTCGGCCGCCATTTGGTACGGAAAAGACGAACCGAATATCCACATCATCAGCAGCGAAGAAGATCTGGAATCGTTTGGTGCAGATCTTGCCAGTTTTCTTGAAATGTCCGCAACAGAAGGTTGGGAAGTTCCGATCAGTTTATGCAAACGACTGTACAAAAAACTGGTAGCACCGGTGATGGCAGAGCTGCCGGAGAGCATCGACAGACTACTAATTGTTCCTCACTCAAGCCTCTATCATCTGCCGTTTTCAGCGCTTCATGACGGCAAGGCGTTCCTCTGCGAAAATTTTTCAATCAGCTATCTGCCTACAACAAGTTTGATTCCGGTTTTGGCAAAGGCAAATCGCAGCACGGGCGTGGACGCGAACAAATACCTCGTCTCGGCAATCAGCGATTATTCCGCAACAAGAAAAGAAGGA
This sequence comes from Candidatus Obscuribacterales bacterium, assembly GCA_038322035.1. Taxonomy (GTDB): domain Bacteria; phylum Cyanobacteriota; class Vampirovibrionia; order Obscuribacterales; family Obscuribacteraceae; genus PALSA-1081. The sequence continues at coordinate 1,136 of JBBQFO010000286.1, read as the reverse complement.
TTAGTCTTCAGCTCTCGCTTGCGGTCAGCAGCGGGCTTGGAAGACTTGACCTACACGATGGAAGAAGCGCAAAACATTTTTGGCGCACAAGTGTCGGGCGCAAAGTTGCTTACGAACGACGAAGTTAAACACTCACTGCCGGAACTTTTCAGTCAGTATCCGGTGGTGCACTTCGCTGGTCACGCCGTATTCAATCCAGAAGAGCCGTTGGCATCAGGATTGGTGCTAGCTGACGGAAGTATTCTTACTGCCGCAGCAATTTTGCAAGGCAACGCATTAAGAACAGATTGCGGAAAACTTTTGGTGCTTTCAGCCTGTCAAACAGGTGTTAACAAAATTACAGAAGGTGGCGAAATTCTAGGACTGGCGCGTGCTTTGATGTATGCAGGTATGCCTAACCTCGTGCTCAGCCTCTGGGAAGTTGCAGACAGATCCACAGCCGAACTGATGCAGGAGTTCCACAAACATCTCGTTCCATCAGACAATGGCAAACAACTTCAAATTGCTGATGCTCTGAGAGAAACTCAACGCGCGGCGGCGAACAGTGGACAGCCGATCCATGCCTGGGCACCATTCGTACACCTGGGCATCGATTAATTAGGCTGACAATTCCTCGGGTCGCAAAGCCTAAATTGTTTAGTCCAGGCAGAATCCATTTTTGAGAATTTCAATCACTCAAGATGAGAAGAATGACAGGCTCAAACACGCACTTTCGTGCGTGTTTTGTCGTAAGATTTCCCAATGCCAATAACCGACGATTCAAAAGAAAAACTCAAGTTGCGCCTATCGAAAGCGATTGGGCATCTGAACTCCGTCTATCGCATGGTCGACGACAAACGATACTGCATGGACGTCTTGAATCAGCTAAAAGCAGTGCAGGCAGCCCTGGATAAGACCGCGGAAGTCATGCTTAAACAGCATCTCGAAACTTGCGTTGTCGATGCCATTCAGAAACAAGATTCCGCTCGCGTCATTGAAGAGCTAATGCAGGTGTTCCGCAAAGCGCCTGAGCTTTACATGCATGATGTCGACTCAATCGAACTCGACATAAAAGCATCGCCTAAAAAAGAGTGCTGTCACTAAAATTTCTGGAGTAACATCCATGCAACCATGCTGCTCGCATCATATTCTTGAAA
>JBBQFO010000285.1:0-3328 GCA_038322035.1 Candidatus Obscuribacterales bacterium | reverse complement strand
AAGTACTCTCCCGAGAGTTCATTTTCGACAAAGTGTGGGGCTATGACTTCATTGGCGAATCAAACGTCATCGAAGTCTATATAAGGTACTTGCGCTCCAAATTGGAAGACGGCAACTCGAAGCGGCTTATTCAAACAGTGCGTGGTGAAGGCTACGTTCTGCGCGAAGAAGAGCCTCAGCGATAAACTGAATCAACTTTATGGAAAGGCAACGCCCAAAGCGTTGCCTTTTTTGCGTCCTGTTAAGCGGAGCGATATCGCCCTACGTTTACTTCGAGCGATATCGCTCGGCATTTTTATCTAGACCGATATCGCTCCGCATTTTTATCTAGACCGATATCGCTCCGCATTTATCTGGACCGATATCGCTCGGCGTATAGGATGGTACCTTTGAATATCCAAGTAAATTATTTTTCTCACCGATTCAACGCCCTTTCGGATATCGAACCGAAACCCAGACGGACATACACACCCTATATCGCCCACCCAGTCACCTTTTCCCGAGAATCACTTGAAAAATGGGAAAAACCCCATTAAGAGCGGAGTTTTTGCGGTTTCTTTCGTATAGTTGCCCTTTACTTTGTCAAGCGTGTAAAGTTATGATACGGCAAGATAAGTTGTTGTTCAGGTAAACGCGCTTGTAAAGCGGGTTCCAAGCAATTAAATGCCAGTCCGAGGTAGCCCAAATGCCACTAGTTCAAAACCGCGTCACAAAAATCCGTCAGCACGATGAGCGATTCTATCTAGATATTCTCTCTGAAACTGAGTCAGGAAGCTGGGTTCTAACTCTGCCACCAATTCTCACAGCGCACCAAGCCGAGCTAGAGCAACTATTAGGCAAAGTGTTTTCTGGTCGTCCAAGCTCAAAAGAAAATTTTGCGCTGGCACAACAAATGTCCATGAACTGGTGCTTCTCTAAATGCAAGCAATTCGGCAAAGTATTTGAAGAGTGCTGGAGCGAAGCAGTCTAAGCCCATCATAATTGAATCTGTTGATTGTTCACTGCGTACTTCAGCGCGTGAAGATATCTGCAAAAAGCATGCAAGCCACCACGCCGTAGACTGGTTTGGCCTAGCTTACGCTTCTGGTGCAGTCTCACCATCTTCGAGCAACGAGTCCGGATCTGGCTCAACCAGCGGTGTGACGGAGACGACCTGGTCGTCCTCACCAAGCTGCTGAATGCGAACACCCGTGGCCATTCTGCCTTGCGAGCTGATATCGTCCACCAACTGTCGAACTACGATACCGTTCATGGTGGCAATCATCACTTCTTCTCGAGCCTGAACGACTCGCAATGCAGCTAGTCGTGAACCAGCATTTTTGAACTTCGTGCCAATCAGACCGATACCACCACGTCCCTGCTGGCGGAATTCGTCTAGCTTGACGCGCTTGCCGAAACCATCGGTAGTGACGACGAGCACGTGTGAATCAGCTTCAGTACCTGGTTCAATCACGTCGAAGCCGACTATCTTATCGCCGTCTCTTAATGTGATTGCGCGAACGCCGCGTGCAGAACGACCCATTGGTCTCAGTTCGTCTTCGCTGTATCGGATACACATGCCGTCGCCTGTACCAATCAGGACATCAGCTTTGCCGGTTGATGGTCTAACCCATCCCAGTTCGTCACTGTCGTTGAGAGTGATGGCAATAATGCCGCTCTTACGGATACTGGCGAAATCCGACATCTGAACTTTCTTGATGAATGCTTTGTGAGTAAGCATGATCAAGTAGCTATCTTCAGAGAAAGTGGAAACCGGAATAACGGTGGTCACACTTTCCTCTTGCCCAATTGGCAACAAGTTAACAAGTGCCAGTCCCCGTGCGGTTCTACCGCCTTCGGGCAAGTCCATAACTTCCAGCGAGTAGACAGTACCTTTAGTTGTGAACACCAGCAGCCGATCGTGCATTTTCGCTGTGAAGAAGTGCTGGAGATCGTCTTCTTCCCTGGTTTTGACTCCAGTCACTCCGCGCGTGTTGCGGCGCTGCTTTTTGAATGTATCAAGCGGCATGCGCTTGATGTAATCCTGCTTGGTGATGAAAATCGCCATCGGTTCGTTTGGCGTCAAATCTTTTGAAGACAGTTGTTCATAGGAACCTTCGATCTTCGTGCGCCGGGCATCTTTCTTCTCGCCGCCGAACTTTTCACGAATTGCCATCAATTCTGTCTTGATGATGTCCAAGACCATCTGACGATCGGCGAGGATCTTTTTGTAGTCAGCGATTTTTACTAGTAGCTCGTCATATTCTTTCTGAGTTTTGCCCCGTTCTAGTCCTGTCAGTCGGCGCAATTGCATTTCCAAAATTGCATTCGCTTGCGCTTCGTCCAACTTGAAGGCAGTGATCAAAGCCTGACGCGCGTCTTCTGTAGTATCGGCTTTTCTGATCGTGGCAATAACCTTGTCGATGTTTTCCAGAGCCTTCAGATAGCCCTCTAAGATGTGGGCTCTGACTTCGGCCTTCTCAAGCAGGTATCGAGTTCTTCGAGATACGACTTCGATTCGATGATCGATGAACTCTTGCAACATATCGGAAAGTCCAAGAGTTCTTGGCTCGTACGAATAGGAGCCCTTCGAGTTGAGTTTTCTGATCAACGCCAGAGTGTTGACCGGGAAAGACTGCTGCAATTGCGAATGCTTGTACAAATTGTTCAGCACGATTTCTGGATGCGCATCGCGCTTCAATTCCATAACGACGCGGATGCCGTTGCGATCGGTTTCGTCTGTCAAATCAGAAATACCACCCAGCTTGTCTTCTCTGACAAGGTCGGCAACACGCTTGGTGAATGCTTCTGGTCCAATCATGTACGGCAACGAACTGACAACAATCGCCATGCGAGTTTGGCGGCCACCGCGTCCTTCGATCTGTTCGATTGTTGCTACACCACGCACTGGAATCGATCCACGCCCGGTTGTGTAGGCTTCCACGATCCCTTCGGTGCCCATAATGATGCCGCCGATCGGGAAATCAGGACCTTTGATCCATTCCATCAATTCAATAGATGTCAATTCATGGTTGTCGATCTTTGCAATTGTGCCGTCGATAATCTCAGTCAAATTATGCGGAGGAATATTGGTCGCCATGCCCACTGCAATTCCAGCTGATCCGTTCAAAAGAAGAGTTGGCACCCGAGATGGAAGAACGCTTGGTTCCATCTTTGTTTCGTCAAAGTTTGGACGCATGTCCACGGTTTCGTTGTCGATGTCTTGCAACATTTCTGCCGCCAGCGGAGCCAAACGACATTCCGTGTAACGCATAGCTGCTGGCGGATTGTCGAGATCACCAAAGTTGCCGTGTCCATCAACAAGTACATAACGACTGGCGCTGGGTTG
>JBBQFO010000284.1:0-3356 GCA_038322035.1 Candidatus Obscuribacterales bacterium | reverse complement strand
CCACAATATGCTCAAACTGTACCGTGCAAAGCACGTTTGGTAGGGCGAAAACCAAAGAAAACCAAGTACGCAGTTAAAAAACAAGACCCTGTCTACAAGAGCTTCTTTGTCAACTAGGTATTCACCCAGGCTCTTACGAGCCGGTGCTTAAATTGATGCATTTTTTTTTGCATCAATTTAAGCACCCGCTTGTAAGTACTTCACAGGTCTTTCGGCGATCCATTGAGATCTACCAACAAGGTCGATCAATCAAACAGATCAATCAAACAGATCAACCAGACAGATCTACCAGACAGACCAACAAGGTCGATCAACTACACTGAAACAAAAGGGAGGGCAACAAGCCCTCCCTTTCAACTGAATCTAACTAAAGAGTCGCTTACCGACTTCGAAGTTTCGACATCAACCTCAGAACTTCGAGATAGAGCCAAACCATGGTGAGCATCAGCCCAAAAGCTCCGTACCATTCCATATACTTCGGTGCGCCATTTTCGACACTCGCTTCAATGAAGTTGAAGTCAATAAATAGATTTAGCGCAGCGATTGCGACAACAAACAAGCTAAAGCCAATACTCAACCAGCCAGAGTCCCACATCATTGGCGCGTGCATGCCAAACATCGACATTACCAGAGCAATAACATAATAGATTGCGATCCCACCAGTTGCCATCGCCACGCCTTGCAAGAAGTTCTGCGATGGTCTGACAAGCTTGGTTGAATAGGCAAGCAGGAAAGCACCGAGAACTGCGAAGCTGAGCGCGATACCTTGAATTGCAACTCCCGGATATTGGTACTCATAAATGGCTGAGATACCACCGAGTGCGAGTCCTTCTAAAATTGCATAAAGTGGCGCCGTAATTGGTGCCGCTTTCTGGTTGAAGATCGTAATCAAGGCAACGATGAAGCCGCCTATTCCACCAATCAAGACGAATGGCATCAGCACCGTTGTCGATGCGCTGCTAGTGAAGAACATGTGCCACGGATAGGCTGCGCTCGCCACCAGCAATGTGCCTAGAACGCCAGCTTTGATAGCTGTACCGTTCAGCGTCATCGTGGCTCCGCCGACGTCAGTTCCCGCGTTACTCCAGGTTTTCTCTCTGAAAGCTGGGTTGCTGGTTTTCATATGGTTCAACTCCTTAGATCATCCGCCCTCTGAATGACTCTATCTCAAATGTACCTTTTACTAGACGTTCTCAATCACAATTTGTTCGGCATGAAACGCCCGGCTATTCACGGGTACAGGATTTGGAAGCCACGATTTCGTCTTTATAATAGTTTCGGAGTTGAGCCCTTACGCAGTCACTCCTCTCTAGCGAGCTTTCCAAGCTTTCATATATTCGTAGGCCGGTTTGGGTTTGCCCGAATTTTCAGATAGCGCCAGAGAACAGAACCAGGCAAATTTTGGATTGATCAACTTGAAAATGGATACTGATAGCGGTTTCGGATCGTTGAGCGATACGAAATTGATCGCTTCGATTCTGCGTTTCTGCAACAGTGCGTAATCAGCGCATTCACTAAGTTTGCGCAAGTATTCAGCCTGACTGTCGGGGCTGCTTTTGAAGTTGAATTTCTTTCCACCCGGTAAATCTATATCGAACGGCTCGCTGACCCAGCTAGTTTCGGAAACGAACAGTGGCTTCTTTGAGAAACTGGCCATGCGATTGAGAAAATCGATGGGAATGGTGTGGGGACTCAAGTAATAGAATGGATATGTCGAAACCGAGAGCATGTCGCTATTCTCGTCGAAATCGGTGACGCATTTTTTGAAATAGACATCGTCTTCAGCGTCCAAATCATCATGTCCGTTGTGATCTCCATAAGTTATGCTGACGCCGAGTTTGGTGGCAGGGCTGAACTTCCTAACCAGAGCCACGGCTTCCGGATAGAGCTTTTTGAACGCTTCGTAATCGCCATTATTCTTGTCTTTGTAGAGATTAGCTTCGACCAATAAGGTCAAGTAATCCGGTTTGCATCGCGCCGCAATATCTTGAACGAGCGCAAGATAATCAGCTTTGACTTTCGCATCAGAAAACAGTCCAGTCTTTTTATTGGCGAGAAGCAAGTGGGCACGCGGGTTATCGTAAGAGAGCAAATCCAGGGCGACGTAAATTTTCAGTCCCTTAGAACGCGCAAAAGGAATTTCATCGTAACTGATGCCACGGTTGTTTTCCCATTCATCCCAGTTTCGCTGCATGTACGAGATTTCGGCCGCATCTTTGATCCGATCGTATGACTGATTGATCGCTTCGGATCGCTCGGTGCTTTGCAGTTGAAGTCCCAAACCAAAAGTGCGTTTCGGCGGCTTCGGTGCCTGCGGAATGGTTTTTGACTGCAAATGCGGACTTCTGTCGGGCTGTGCGTTTGCGACGCAGATCGCAGCGACAGGAACGAAAAACACGAATAGGATTTTTGTGGAGCGACGCATCATAGACGCTCAAACCATGGCTAGGAGGGACATCGCCTCAAAGTAACCTTGTTCGATCAAGCGCGTTGACCGCAAGGGATCGATGCCCAAGATCGTCGTATTCATGTTGTCGCTAGGTTGGAAAACCTTGATGATAAGCGGCTGAATTTCAGCTTCCGCCTCGTCGAATTGACCTGATTGAACTAGCTTGTTGTACTCGTGCACAAGCCTGATACCATCCCGCGCCGATGCATATAGCAAGATGTCGGCGCACCTTGCCAGCACCTGCATCATGTTGCTCGGACAGACGCCATCAGTTTCTGCTTCAACTAGAACGATGTGGATTTCTTTGGCGCCCATGTTGATTGCTGTTTGGATCGGCGTGTTGCGCACCAGTCCGCCGTCAATCCAAAATCCTTCACCGCCTAGTGTGCGTGCCGGGAACAGTATAGGCAGCGCCGATGATGCCATAAGCGTATCAATCAATTCTGGAAGCGTAGTAATGTCGTCGCTGGTTACCAACCGTGTTTCCAGCGTACACAAGTCCGTTGTCAGAAAACCGACTTTGGTGGCACTGGATTTGAATCGCTCCAGGTCCATTTCGCGATAGAGCATGTCTTCAAGGGGACTGGTATCAAACAAACCCCAGCGGCTGCCTTTGAGGATGCTTCTGATCTGTTCAATGTTGGGGAATCGAAAGATGTCCGTCGCCTTAAGCGTGTTCCAGAGTTCTTCAACACGGTCGATTTTCCCTTGCGCGTAAAATGCCGCATTGATGCCACCAATACTAGTGCCGAAGGCTAAGTCGTATTCGACACCTTGTTCTTTCAGCGCTTTCAGTACTCCGACCTCATAGGCACCACGAGCACCTCCACCAGAAAGCACAAGTGCTCTTTTGGGGCGCTCTATCTCTTTCAGGGTTTCTTCGATCCCAGACAATGATTTTGCCTTT
>JBBQFO010000283.1:0-3360 GCA_038322035.1 Candidatus Obscuribacterales bacterium | reverse complement strand
GCTTCCTTTTGAATCGCTTTCATAAACATAACAACTATGCCTTGCGGAACGATTCCAGGTTCAACCTCAATGGCGTAAGTGACTTTGGTGTGGGTGCCATCTTTAACTGGTTCCAGGCTCCATTCACCCTCTACAGACTTGAAATTGCCGTCCAGCAGCTTCCACTTCAGGGTGCCAGGACCTCTGGTCAGGTCATTAACGGTGTGCTGCATCGGCTTAATGAACAGTTGCGACTTCATCACGCTTTCGAGGAAAACAATGTCGCCTTCGCGTTTTGTCACCCGACAAGTTTTGACCCGTTTGAATAAATCTGGATATTTTGGAAAGTTCGTCAGTGTCTGCCATACGACGTCTCTCGGTGCGGCAATCTCGAAGCAAGAGACAGACCGGGCCAGATGTTTCTTCCGGGCTTCATTGTCCTTGTCTTCGGCAGTTGGTGCGGTCTTCGGCGACTCAACTGTGATGGAGGTCTTGGCTGAGTCAACAGCGGGCTTAGTTTTCTTTTCTTTCGCTAAACAAAAATCCGTCCCAGTAAGTGTGACGGAGGCGATTAGACAAAGAACTGTCTTGCTGTAGAGAGGATGTAACTTCAAAACAATAAGACCTAAAAGATGAACCAGTGTGTAAAGGTTGTCAACTCGGATGAAAGTGCTACTTTCCCAATTAGGACCAGATCTTTTTCCTGTCCGGACAGCTCTTTGATTCTGCCAGCCGTGTCAATAATAGCAGAGGGTCCCGTGTTGGCTGCAAAAACAAAGTAGCGACCGTTCTCGACGGCGCGAAAAACTGAAAAGGCAATCATCTGTTGTCCAACCATCGATCGGTGAAACCAAGCCAGGTCGCTGATGTTGACCAATAGCTGTCCGCCTTTCCTTACGCTTGATGCGCATAATTCTGGTGATAAAGTTTCGAAACATATCAAGGGGGAAACCTGTCCGCAGCTTAACGGTAGAGCTACAGCTGTCTTACCTGAGCCAAAACCACCGCCCGCCGGAGTGTTGGTCAGTCGCAGCAACCACTCGGGCATGTTGCGCACTGCCGATGGTGTGTACTCACCAAAAGGAACCAAGTATCTTTTGCTGTAAACTTCACTGACTAATTCGCCACCGCTGGTAATGCCATAGGCGGAATTGAACGGTGTATGTTCGTCATCGTGATACATCGAACCGACCACCATATCGCTTTCGTGTCTTTTCGCGAAAGCCGCCAGTTCAGCGGTTGTGCCTGGCTCATCGATAAGATACGCAGGCAGCGCATTTTCGGTCCAGACAATTAACCCTCTGGGACATTGCGCCAACAACTTCATGTAACGCACGAGCAATTCGGTCAAGCTATATCGATGTTTTGAGCGTTCCATTTCAATGTTTATGTTGCCTTGCAGCACAGAAACGGATTGTTCAGGCACCGGTAGAGGAGTGGACGTTCGCTGGAAACCAAACGCCAGTGAGCCTATAAGGATGCCAGCGACGGCGAGCATTTGATATATTGCGAGGCGCTCGCTAGCCGCTACTAAGGATTTGCTTTCCCACTTTTTCAATCTGGTGGCAATCAATGATGCAATCGCTGTGTTGCACAGTACAATCAAATAACCGACTCCGACACCACCGATGATGCTGGCAATTTGGATAAGTGAGACTTGCTTGTACTGGGAATACTCAAGCATCGTCCATGGCACGCCAAGGGCCGAATGAGCATTCCCGAGGAAGTTCGTCACCAGCAGCCATGCCAAAGGCACCGTAATTAGTGCTGGTAATTTCCATGATTTTTGGACGTTGGCTGGAAAGAATGCACCGACCATCGGTAGCTTGTTAATGGCCAGGGCAAAGAGCGAGACAATCAGAGCCTGTTGCCCGGAAACGAATGCCCAAGCCGCGCCAGCCAACAGCCATCCTTGCCAGCCGTTGAAATTCAGCCAATCAAGTGGCTGCAAATCGAGAAACCAATTTAAGTAGACGAGACTATATCCACTGCCGAAGGTCAATCCGCGCAGCAGTGCTTGCCACATACCCTTGCTTGAAGTTGCCGCCAGCAATAGTGGCACCAATCCGAACCAGGCTAGATACCACTGCTCGAATCCAGGCGCAGATAATCCTAGACCGGCACCACTGACGGCAAGAAGCAAGTATATTTTCGGCTCAAAGGGCGGCTTGATCATAAAAAAAGCGGCAGATTGCTCTGCCGCTTTGATTACTCTATTCGGCTGCGTCGTCGTCTTTATCTTCTTTCGCGTCCGGCTTCGTTTTTTCTTTACTGGTTGCAATCTTCGCAGCCAGGGCAGCTCTAACTCTTGCGTCAATCTCAGCCAACATCGGTGGATTCGCTTCAAGGAAGTTGCGTGCAGTGTCGCGACCTTGACCGATGCGCTCATCTTTGTAGCTGAACCAGGTGCCAGATTTCTTGACGATTTCGAGCTCTGTAGCCATATCGAGAACGCAGCCGGAAGTGCTGATTCCACGTCCGTAGATGATGTCGAATTCGGCAATTCTAAATGGTGGTGCCACTTTGTTTTTGACGACTTTGACTTTGACTCGGTTACCGAATTCGACGCCGTCTTTTTTCAGCGTTTCAATTTTGCGAATATCGAGTCGAATTGAAGCGTAGAATTTGAGCGCGTTTCCACCGGTTGTCGTTTCTGGATTGCCATACATGACACCGATTTTTTGTCTGAGCTGGTTGATGAAGATAACCATTGTGTTTGTCTTGCTCACTACAGCTGTGAGTTTTCGCAGAGCTTGACTCATCAATCGAGCTTGCAAACCGGGCAAGCTATCACCCATTTCACCTTCGATTTCTGCTTTAGGAACTAGTGCAGCAACTGAGTCGATGATGACCAAATCGACTGCGCCAGAGCGAACTAACTGCTCGGTGATTTCGAGTGCTTGTTCACCGGTATCAGGCTGTGATATCAGAAGCTCGTCAACGTTGACGCCGAGAGCTCTTGCATATTCAGGGTCCATTGCATGTTCGGCGTCGACGATAGCGGCAATGCCGCCCAACTTCTGAACTTCAGCAGCTATGTGCTGAGCCAGAGTTGTTTTTCCTGATGATTCAGGACCGTAGATTTCGATGATTCTGCCGCGCGGCACACCACCGACACCCAGGGCAACGTCCAACGAGAGTGCGCCTGTCGGCACCGTTTCAATTCCAGCCTGTCTCGAATCGCCAAGGCGCATGATGGAGCCGTCTCCATATGCCTTCTTGATCGAATCAAGCGCTAAACCAAGTGCTTTATTGCGTTCTGGTGAAATCAATTTATTCGTTTCATCTTTATTTTTTAGTGCTTCGACAACAGAGCCTTTTATATCGTGTTTATCGGCCGTTGATTTACCATTCTTCTCTTTCGTGACTAACGCCATTGTA
>JBBQFO010000282.1:0-3379 GCA_038322035.1 Candidatus Obscuribacterales bacterium | reverse complement strand
GACCTTCAACTCAAAATTTAGATTCTCGAAAACTGTGCGCTCGCTGTCTGGATATTGGAAACTGACATTCTCAAAACGAATCCCTTCAACCAATTTCGCAGGCACCATTCGACCTTCTCCCGCAGGCATCAGCACCACAGGCGATGTCACATTCAAAAAATCGAACATGTTGTTGATAAACAGATTCCCCTGATACAACTGAGATAACGACCAGATTATAGCTTCGAGCTGATATTCGACTTGAGTTGTAGCGGTCAGATACATCGATAAACTTCCGAGAGTAATGACGTTTTTGAGGGCTGAGAAAACAACCCATGAATAAGACACTACCAAGCCGATAGCTGCTACATTGGCTAGGACGAAGTTGATCAGCCAATGTCTGTAGCGCATCTTCGCATGGGCATTTTGAAACTCGGCAAATTTATCCGAATACTTTTTGATGAACATACCGCCCAGATTGAAAAGACGAATTTCGCTGGCCGAATCTCGGCGGGTAAGAAGATCCGAGAAATAACGCATCTTGCGGACTTCGGGCACTTCATAATTTTGAATCGCCCAAGATTCGTGCTGCATCTTGAATTGAAATACGAGATTGGGCAACGCGAAAAAGATCACAGCGGCAGCAAGAACAGGTTGAAATGAAGCAAGTAGACAAATCATTGAAACTAAGCCAACGAAAGAACGCGACATCGTTGTTACGTTAGCGAGAATAGTCAGGGGTCGATAGCCAGCTTCATTCTGGGCACGCGTTAGTTTGTCGTGAAAGGCAGGATTTTCGAACACCGAAATATCTACTAGACTGTTCGCCTTTTCTAAAATCATCAAATTGATGTCACGCACTAGATGATCACCCAGTTGCTCTTGAACGAGACGAACAGTGGGTTCCATCGAATTGGCAATCAGTCGGGTCAAAGCCAGAGAGGCCAACAACCAAAGTACTTGAACTTGCTTGGTGGCATAAAACTGCCCATCTTTTACGCACGCGGCAACGCAATCAATCATCAGTTTGACGATCCACATCTCAGCTAATGGAGCCAATCCCAATAGAAGATTTGCAGCTATCAATATTGATGTGAATTTCGGGTGTGACTTCCAAACCAATTTCAGGACACGCGGAGTGCCTGCCATCACGCGCAGTGCCTCGCTGACTTGTTTAAACCAGCGTTTAGGCCATGGCAGTGAAGCCGGATCGGTGGATGGAACGTCACCGTTCGTTGTCGAAGGTGATGAAGTCATTTGTCTGACGGTTGCTGGGATTACCTTTACTTACCCAGACGTCGAGCAGTTAGACCGCAATCCGGCTAAGAGTTTGTTAATGAAGCTTATGGCACCACATTTGGTGCTGAAGACAATCCGTTTCGATGCACTGGGGGCAAGTGCGCTCAATTTCGATTCTTAAAACGGATCGGGCAGATCTGATTGCGGCATCGGTCTAACAGGAGCCGATAGTCCAAAATGCGAATCTTCGCCCGGCGCCAATCCTGGAAGCAAACCCGCAGTTGCAGCTTGTCCGATTGGAGGTGCGATTGGTGGCATTCCGTCTGAAAGAGGTGTAAAGCTTGGCATTGTCGCCGGTGCCATGGCAGTGCCTGGTATTACTGGCGGTGCAGCCATGTTGCTCAGGTCACAAGTACGATTCAAACGAACCGGCAACAATTCACCTTTGGTCAGAGTGAACTCTAGACCCGTCCGCATATTAGGCATGCTGATTGGCAAGTTGGTCTTTTGATTGATACCAGCCAAAACTGACAAGGCAGATGCTTTCATAGAGCTAATTGGACCAGACATTGCGCTGCCGGTTCCATTCTTATGTTTCAAATCCATGGCCGGATTGTGCTCGACAAAGCCATAAACTCGAGCCGACCGTCCGTCAGGAAAAACGATTGCCTGCAAACTGACATCCATCGCGCCGGGCGCTCCGAATTTTTGCGTCCTTGCCGGTTTAACCGAAATAATCGAGCCCAACACTTTGGACTGCGGCGGAATGATGACAACTCCATTGGAGCTGAACCCATGTTCGAGACGAATCGAGAAAACGTCACCAACATGATTATTGCCGCTGGAGAGGTCGTCTTCTAATATTCCAGTTAAGACAGTGCCTGCTGCCAGACGGGTTGTTGTAGCCTGCTTGAAGAAGTCGGCGGTAAAAGCTTGAATAGGACGCATTCCCGCGGGAATCGGCAAGTTATACGTGCTCATCGCCGGTAACGTGAACCCAGGCGCAAGACCGGGTACCTGCGGTGTAAAGGGCATCGCCGCCTGGTCATCTCCCGGCTGAGCCAGAATTCCCTGGGCATAGACGCTCGGTGAGAGCGCGCAAAACGCACTGCAGACGGCGATTATGAGAGTTGATAGCTTGCTTCGATTCATATAAAACGTGCGAGGTGAAACAACCTTAACGATGAAAGTTTATTGCAAGTCCGTTGCGTTGGCTATGTTGAGACTACGCAGAAGGCACTCCTATTTGGTTCCCGTGGTAGAATTTGGCGAATGTTCTGCACGTTGCCTGACTTTCAGTCCAGGCAATTAGTTGCGAATTTGTAATACAAACGTCCCTTGCCTGCTTTTGCAGGACAGACGACCAAAGGGGAGAACCATTGGCTACACCTGTAATCAAACCATATGAAGTTGTCTACATCATCAGGCCAAACCTTGATGAAGACGCTGTAGACAGAGTAGTCCTCGCCGTTGAAGAGTTCATCAAAGGAACCGGCGCCACTATCGAGACAACCGATAAGAAAGGCCGCCGCAGACTTGCGTATGAAGTCGACAAAATGCGCGACGGATATTTCGTCCTCACCATTTTTCACGCAAAACCAGAGACGATTCTGGGCATCAAGCGCATGATGACTCTTTCCGAAGACATCATTCGTTCGCTCATCGTCATTCACGAGAAAGAGTCCGCAAAGACTCTGTAACCCACTACACATCAGGGATTTTCATGAGCTTAAGCAAAATAGTTGTTTCTGGAAGAGTGATCAGAGCGCCTGAAAAACGCTTTACTCCCTCCACAAACGTCGCAGTGACTGAATTCGCGATTGCGGTTGAATCCGCACCACGAGCAGACGGTGCGACTGAAACGGCGGCCGTCAAAATCGTAACCTGGAGAGATCTCGCTGAGCGCTGTGCTCAAGAGATCAAGAAGGGTGACCTTGTAGCTGTCGACGGACGACTGCAAATCAATAACTATCAGGCACAAGATGGTCAACGCAAACGCGACGTTGAAATCGACGCAATCGCTGTCGAGAATCTTTCTGCCGTAGTTGGCGGTGCAAGCAGCGGCGGAGCGGCTACTGACGACTATGCAGCAGCTAGTGAGCCTAAACTCGCTCGTGCCGGAGCTAAGTCCGGTGGTCCCAAAGCTAACAAATCTGAGGAT
>JBBQFO010000281.1:0-3391 GCA_038322035.1 Candidatus Obscuribacterales bacterium | reverse complement strand
GAGAACTTTGAGTACGCCTAAATGGGCTCCACCTCTGGCTCCACCGCCACCAAGAGCGAGGGCCACCGTTGGACGTCGATTGCCTGTGCTGGGAGCAAGGATAGGTGAGCTACCAGGTGTGTGCTCATGAATTTCCACGGCTTCGGCGGCTTTCTCCGCTCGCTGATCAGGAGTGCTCAAGACCTGGCCGGATGTCATCGGTTTGGTAGCAGGGTCAGGACCGTCAGGAGCGACTTGGACTTGCGTTGGCAAACCTTTACCTGTGCTCACCTTTGACTTGAGTGTGTCGCCAGGCTTCGCTCCATCACCAGGCTCGCCCTTCATGAGTTCCCTTTTTGGGGTTGGATTGGCTGGCTTATCCGTGGCAAATACCGGGCACTGCACGGAAACCATGCAGGAAAGACCTAATAGTAAGTTGAGTGACAGGAAGTTCTTTCTATTCATATTTATTAGCTCGCTCGGTAGTCCACCCGGGGGGTGACGGTATGAGCTCGACAGACGTTCCCTTTGCGGTCGAAGAAACATCGAAAATGCTGAATCTATTAAGTTGATAAAAAAAACCGCAAAGAACTTCTCGCCCTGGCACCACTTGTACAATTTTAAACACCGCTTAGTGGCACCACATTTGCTCTCAATCTCACGATTTGATATCGATACGGTGATGTGTATCTTCGTTGAAGACCTTAATATCAACATCAAGGAATTTCTTGATCGTGTCGATGTTTGTCTCAGTGTGAGAAGTAATTTCATCCGCAGTGTACGAGCCCGAGCCCGCCAGTGAAAATGGAATCAAGATTTGATCCGCAAGAAACTCACCAACAGCGGCTGTACTCTCCGTATACTTGCGAGCATAACCGACCGCATTCTCGGCGACTTTCTCAGCCGGCAAGCCTCTGGTTCCAACAGCTGTAAATGTCTCAGTCACATACTCACATTCGAATTGAATGGTCAAAGCGTTGCCGGCGCTGACAGCGTTGTCTGAAACATCTAAGCGGAGCTCACCTCCTCCCCAGTCAGGCATGTTATTGCGAACGTAGTCGAGTTCTTTCTGACCGATGCGCTGTGACAAGCGCACTAGCAGGGCACGAGCACAGCGTCGGAGAATTTTTCCACGACGAAGCAGTTCTACTGTTTTCAATTTTTCGACGGGGTTAACTACAGCCGAGAACACACCTCCACCAGGAGGATAGAATCCCAGCCGCCCCAGTTCCAGTTTCACGACTGGTCCGAATTGTTCCAACGTCGGCACGTAGGTTTCATTGACGTAGTCGAAGGGCGGCGCGTGCGGATTGTGTGTTCCGCCGGTGAAAGTCAAATTGCTCTTCTCGCTGCACATCATCAATGGCGGCAATATCGTCTGGAAAACCAACGTAGTACTACCAGCGGTGCCAATGTCAAATTCATACTTTCCTGGCTTAACTTTTCCAGGTTCAAAAACAAGCGATTGCGAAGACTTCGAATCACCTTCCACGGTTGCATCACTAATTGTTACCGCTGCTTTCACTGCCGTCAGATGCTGCTGCTGCAACCCTGGATTGGTGCGGTTCGCGCGAATGTTAATTAACTTGAACGGCTTACCGGTGACAAGAGAGAGTGCAAGAGAAGTGCGAAGAATTTGCCCGCCACCTTCACCATATGATCCATCAATAGTTAACATTCAAACCTGCCAAGATTTCCGTGATTATTTCCCAGACATCGGTGGTGGTCCGATATCTTGTTCCGTTGCCGTACCATCTGCGATTGCGATCCAACGACGCAATTCCGAAAGCTTCAATTTACTGTGCACAAGAAACTGAGAGAGAACCTCAGCGTCTGTGCGGGTGAGTACAGTTTCGTCACCCTCTTCATCGTCAGACAATTTGATGATGGTGTCAAAATATTTTGCCACCAACTTGAGCATTGCATACTCATCAACTGAAAAAACATTTGGTGTCATCAAAGCAGCGGCGATTTCAGTTCGAGAAATTCCATTACCGTTCGGATCCAAACGTGTGAAATTCCGGTCCAAGAGTTCAGCTAATTTGGCGCCACTCAACTCTTCTTCGACTGCGTCAAAATGATCGCTGGCTCGTGCGTCTTCTGTGGTGCCGCCGACCAACCACACAAGATCACGAACTGCATGATCTGCAGCATCGTTTCTGATTTTTTCGTCGAATTGCGCTTGCATCGTCAAAGTCTCATCGAATCATTAGTGAGTCTTGTCTTCATCGAAGTTGATGCGCATTGGAACTGTCGGATCAACACTCTGCGCTTTTTTCACATCAACTAGTGACAACTCCGGCTTATTCTGTTCATGATACAACCGGGCACGAGCCAAATAAAATCTTGATTTCATCGGATCGAGATTTATTGCTTCGCCAAAATCAGCCAGAGCTTTGTCGAAGTGCCCCAAACGCTTGCTGACCAGACCTCTCCGAAGGCGCAACGAGGCGTTCGATGGATCATCATGGACCGCCGCATCTAGCTGTTCGATTTTGAGCTCAGGCTCGCTCAGAGTAGAATCAGGCTCGGAGCCAGACGGAGCGATGTCAGATTTGAACACGGCGGATGGTGCGACAGCAGCAGAGCTAACGCCTGCAGCGTTAGGGTGTTCCACTAGATACTCAGCAACAGCCTTCTCATAAGCGCTGACAGCGCCCTGGTTGAGAGGATTGACCGGCTCAACTTTCTGCCCACTTTGTGCCTGACCCTTCTGATACTGCACAACAAGCTGCGGGTCGGCACGCATAGCCTGCACGTACAGCTCGATCGCCTTTTGCTCATGTCCCAACTTAGCTTGTGCTGTGCCTGACCATAAAAGCGCTTGCGAGTCCTTCGGATTCGCCTTCAGCATGTATTCAAGGTCAGACAGAGCTTCTAAATATCTCTTTTGGTAGTAATAACATTGCCCACGCTTGAAATACGCGGCGGTGTTATTCATATTGAATCCTAGTGCTTCCGTAAAAGCGGCGATGGCGCCATCGTAGTCTCGATGGGACATCTCAGCCTGACCGCGTTCGAACGCTGACTGATGCTTGTCTGATGGTGCTGGAGAAATTTCGCCCAGTCCATTTTCAAAAAAAGTTGATTTTTGCGCCAAGCTGGGGATAGCCAGGCTGGGTACACATACGCTTGCGGTTGCAAGCGCCAGAACAAAAAGACTCGATTTAACCAAATCAGCTCTTGTCATTCATGTTAGTCCTCAAATGCGCCACGTACCATTGATTTAGTTAAGTAAATGTTCGAACCATTGCCCCAACGCCATTCTAAATTGTAGCGATATGATAGAGCTTCGGTTTTGACCGGCATTGTCCACAGATACGGGGTTTAACAAAATGGAAGTATCCCACAGATTGAAAGCGATTCCGCCTTACGTTTTCGCGGAAATCGACAAAAAACGACAAGCTGCTGT
>JBBQFO010000280.1:0-3449 GCA_038322035.1 Candidatus Obscuribacterales bacterium | reverse complement strand
CTTTTGTATCTCCCAGTTTTTCATACAAAATGCCGCGATTGGTGTATGCTGCGGCGTCCTTTTTATTCCATTTAATCGCTTCGTTGTAATCAGCCATCGCCCCTTTCAAATTGCTGCTGTCTACCTTGAAATCCGCTCTGGTCCGCAGGGCGTTGTAGTCGATCATGTTTACTTTTAAGGCGCGGTTGATATCCGCATAAGCCTTTTGTCGATCTCCGCTACTAAAGTGGAGAACGGCCCGGTCAATCAGGGCAACAGAATTGTTAGGATCTGCTTGCAGTACTTTTTCGTACAAAACCAGGGCTCCTGCTCGATCGCCATGGTGTTGCAGGTAAATCGCTTTTTCAATCGGATCGCTTTGATCTTGCGCATCTGTTGCATAAGCGAAAGGCAGTGGTGATAGGAGCGATACCATAAGCAGTATCAGCGCTGACTTGAACACTCCGCTTTTAATTCTTCTTTTGGAGCGCAATATCGACTTCCTGAGCGAGGTGAGAGGTCATTTGACCGTTCACTACATGGGCTGGCACACCGTAGAGATGACCATGCTCGAAGTGAGCATTTGCCAGTCCATTATAATAGTTGCTCTTTCCTTTTTCATGAGGAATGTTCAGCGTCTGACCGAAGCGCTCGCCCTCATGATAATCGGAGGCTTTTAGTGACGTGCTGAGCGTTTCGCTAGGGCGATAACCGTCGGGGGTATTCGACGCAGGAATCGTCGTTTTTCCAGTCAAAGTCTCCTCACGATGCTGCTGTTGTGGCTGCTTGTGCGTTTGTGAATGTCCATCACTCACCCTCGCGTGCAAGCGGTTTTGGTGTTGATCTGGCAGGGCTTCATCATATGCCGAGTGATATACAGAAGTCTCTGCTTGATGCCTGATCTGCGCCGAGCCTTGTAATGGTTGTGTTCGACTGTTATCGACGAGCTGCAAATTCCCGAATTCGCTTTGAACTTGCTGAGCAGCACCGGACAAATCCAACTTAGGCATGATCATTTGCGGTGTCCATGGTTGAGCAAACTGTTGCTGCTGCTGCTGCTTACCAGAATCACCGCTGTTTTCGATACGCCCTAAATGTTTATCACTCATCTGCATCAACCTCTAAACCTAACGATTTGATTTTAGGGATCAGTTTTGGCATTTCCTTGGCGTGGCTGGTTTAACTCAAAATGCCAGCTGCTAGGCTTTTCCAGTCAAAATCCAAGGAGCCGCCAAAAAAGAAACAATTTAGACACTATATTCTGAGAAACTCAATTCATTGAAGAGGCGGGATGCCCTTACGAAGGGGTGACGGGCATCCCGACTGCTTCGATAAAATGAGTCCAGTCCATTCTCATCAACTTCTCACAACTGCTGAATATCATCTCTGTATTACCAACTCAACTTTCTTCGAAATGTGTTTTCCCCCGCGTAGGGTTGGTAACTTCTCGGTAACAACAGATTGAGAATATAAACTAGTCCAATTACCAGTGGTCGTTCCACACTGAGGTACGAAAGATGAAAGGTTCGAACTGCCGGGGCTTGCTCGGTAAGCTTTTGCTATGCGCTGGATTACTATTTGCCTTTGCACCTGCCACGCAGGCCCAGTCCCTCGACAGCGTCGGTGGCACTTCTTTTGGCAACTTTGGTGCCGGAGGCGCTTATGGCGATTTCGACATGCAGGCTCAAGCTCAGACTTGGGACCCAGCTGGCGCTGGAAATGTAAACAATTC
This sequence comes from Candidatus Obscuribacterales bacterium, assembly GCA_038322035.1. Lineage (GTDB taxonomy): Bacteria > Cyanobacteriota > Vampirovibrionia > Obscuribacterales > Obscuribacteraceae > PALSA-1081. The sequence goes on along the minus strand of JBBQFO010000280.1, from coordinate 1,738 downwards.
ATCCGGTGCTCAAGGCAACTTTGGACGCAGCTCCTACAAAACGAACGAAGCACCAGCGCAACAAACTTACGGCGACTCACAGTGGACTGGCAAACAAATTGCCAGCAATAGCGGAATGGGCACGTTGAATTTGCCTGTCACTCAGACTGTGCCGTTAGACAAAGTCTTCGGTGGCGGTCGCAAACTACCTCCTACCAGACTGGACAGCTTTGTGCGCAACGCCGGTGGCAGTGCCGATCAGATCTACGGAGACGAAGGTGGTGAAGGAATTCCACCATTCTTCGGATTTGACGAAGGTCACTATATTGGCACTGGGATCAACTCCGGTCAATTGACGACAGGTCACAGAAGTGGTCTGCCAAGCGCATGGGGCTATCCTCAATAAGTTTAGAACCGCGCCACTTCGGTGCAATAAATACTCTTTCTCAGGGGCAGTGGGCGAGGTGCATGGGTGTGCGCTTCGTCTACTTCTTTGCTTGGGTTTGACACCATCGATAAGCGTCTTTTCAGGCCAGCTTTCGGCCCAGACCGACTTCACATGTCGCCAACCGATTACAATGCCTGGTTTGCCGTGATTATAAACGCCTTGCGGAAAAACCCCGAAACTCCTGTTGTATCACCTTCTTCAGCATTGCAACACTATGGTCTATAACTACTGCTATCATGGATAGGCCGTCCTTGTTATTGGAGTAGCAGGCTGATGTTTGAACGTCTCAAGAATATTATCAACGCCATGTTCAACAAGGGCATGAGCAAAATGGAAACTCCTGAAGTTCTCGCGGAACAGGCTCAGAGCGAGCTGGAGGGCAGTTTTAAAAAATTGCGAGAAGCGCTTACAAGCTCGCTTGCCAATGAAAAGATGATGGAGAAACAAATTCAAAAGGCTACGGAAGAATTAGCGACCTGGGAAAAGCGCGCTACAGTCGCTGTCGGAGCCGGAAACGACGAAGTCGCCAAGGAATGTCTGGTGCGCAAGCAAGAACAAAATCAAAATATTCAATCACTGCAATCGCAACTCGCTGCTCAGAAGCAGAACAGTGCAACACTGAAAGAGCGCTATCAAGAAGTCGAAGCCAAGCTGAAGAGTTTCATGTCCCGCAAAAACGACATGATCAGTCGTCACAAGGCAAGTGATGCGGTTACAAAAGCTGATTCCCTAATCTCGTCTGGCGGCGGTGGCTCCGGTTTGGACAAATGGGAGCAGAAGATCAGTGAGAAGGAAGCTCGGGCTGAGGCGATTCGTGAAATCAGCGGCGGTGGTAATTCCTCCACCGAAGATAAATTCAAAAAATTAGACAAGCACATCGAAATGGAAGATGAACTAGCGGCACTGAAAGCCCGCATGGCTGACGCCGGCAAATCGCCCAAGTTGATTGTTGACGGTGGCAAGACGCAGGTCGATGCCAATGTACCGATGATTGTTGAAGTGATCGAGCCTGGCGATAAGTCTTCTTAACTGCCAGCCTGGCACCATATTTGGTGTCAGTTAAGTGGTTGAGATGCGGACGGCGGCAATTTAACGCAGTGCCGGTTTCGTTCTCATAGTCATATTTATCAGACTTTTCCAGGTAAAATCATCCCCTGGCGTCCCAATTGCTGCGCTAGACGCGCTTATTCCTCTGCAATCATGGTATGAAGCGTATAGCCCTCGACGGCGGCGCCCCCATGAACCCGGTTAATGAACAAACCATCCTCGAGAAAAGTCACTAAACTACCAATTCTGCCAGACGGAACTAAT
>JBBQFO010000279.1:0-3782 GCA_038322035.1 Candidatus Obscuribacterales bacterium | reverse complement strand
TGGTTGGACGGGCAAGCTTGCAATCACCGATGGGTGGCAGGCTGGCTGGTTGGACGGTTACAAGCAGCTTGAGGCTCACCTGCTTGCCACCGGCAAGTGGGACGGCTCTTCGCTGCCCGACGACCCCAACCAGGTCCCCGTTCTGGTTGTGCCGCCCCCGAAGCGCAAGCCAAAGGCCCCGGTTGCAACCGGCACGCCTGTGGTCAGTGCCGGTGGGACGGTTGACCCGAACGCAATGCCGGGCGTTGTGCCTGAGCCGGTGCCGACGACTGCCGATGGTGACACGGGAGCATCTGCTCCCGTGGTGCCGGAAGTGGTACAGGTGCCGACGCAGCCCGTGGGCGTGAACCCCGCGGTGCCGGTCAAGTAAGTCGGAAGGATGCATCAGGGAGGCGGCGGGCGAAAGCCCGCCGTTTCTCTGCTCTGCATTTTTTCTTGTTGTTGCTATTATAGCATATAGCAAAACAGTGATTTGAAAATATTGGTGCTACAGATGGTGGCATTGAAAGTTGCTTCGGTTAACGGTGGCGTCTGTGCTTTGTCGCAGGCATGGAAGTTGCTGGTGTTTTGGTAGCCGGTTTGTTTGGCACACTTACTGGGAGTCCGTCAATCGCTGTGCACCTTGGATAACCACCCATTTGAGGAGTTAGTTCGCACACCACTGTCAGATTGAAAACCTTGCTATCTGCGGGCTGTCCGTTCAAAAGAGTAACGGTTTTTCCCACTACTTTGAATGGGATCTGATTCTTATCCACAGGACCTGTCGGATGGACGGAGTCAATGTCCACCTTGTTCGACAAGTGTTTGGTTTGGTTGTCATCGATAATCTTCAAGACATCCAGCTCGGTGTCTGGAATCTGACCAGATGCTTGCAGCTTGTTGCGCGCCGCTTCACTGAGTTGCAAACGCATCAACTCACCCATCGATTCCTTGATGGTGACTGGATTTCTATCGAATACGTTTTTTGTCAGCGATGTAACGAACTTTTCCAGCGAATCTTGACGGTCTTTCAACTGCTGTTCTTTGCTTGCGCAAGAAGCCAGACTGAGTGATACAAGTAACAACGCCATGGATAGCACTGGGATGAAATTCGACTTGAGTTTGAGCATAATTGTTGGGGACCGGTTTCCTTTCGCACTGCGGCGACCTAGAATAACTTATGTTTTCTGCAAGGTCACTATCGCCAGCTCATGTTGCGAATTTCAGATCTTGCAAATAAGCAGCCCCGAGCTCGGAAACGCCTGTAGCAGCAGTGTTTGAGTAGGGTCATGTTGGCAAGTGTTAAGGAGTAAATGTATGAAGATAGCTGTCACGTTGTCCATTTTGAGTTTGGTTGCTGCTGCTTTGCCGGCGCTTGCCTGTGATAACAAAGAGTGCGCGCACAGCAGGGGTGCCAAGAAGTCCCATGTGCAATACCAGAAGCAGGTTAAAGAAGCTTCTAAGCCTGCTGAAGAAAAGAAAACTGAAGCGACGGCTGAGACTAAAACCGAGGCCAAGTAAGCGTACTGAAAGAATTCTAGTGTGGAGGTGTGCCGTTGGTGCACCTCTTTTTCTTTCCTGCAAAAAAAAAGGCCAAAAAAAGTGCAAAAAGGTGAAAGAGTCACCGAGATTTGGGTTGTTAGACCCTCTTCTCGGTGACTCTTTCGGGTGTACGACGTGGATTATTCCGCGCCGCTGTCGCTGGGCTCGCTGCAAAGCTCTTCGACCTTCTTGACCCAATTGCGAGCGGCGCTGTACGACGACTGCGCGATCAGGAGAGAAGAGAAGAACGGATTGCGACGATAGCCCCAGCTCTTATTGAAGGCACGACTAACGTCGGCGAGATGCAGTCGGGCCTGAGCACGCTCGCGTCTTGCGACGAGCAGTTCGTCGAGGCGCTCGTTCAGCGGCAGCGCTGCGATTCGCGCAACGGCGGACTGGTAACGGCGCTTGTGTTCGCGTTCGATGTGGAGCCAGAAGCCGCCACCCGAAACGATTGCGATGACGAGGATCGCACTGATGATATATGGCATGGGCATTACCTTTGGTTAGCGACAAGCGCCGGCGCGGTGAATCGATCACTTCGCCGGCGCTGATCTGGGATGAGGTAAGTGACACCAAATGCGGTGTCGCTGTATTAAGCATGCCTTGCTCACAAATGCTTGCAAAACCAGTGCGTCCTTCGTCTCCGAAGCACTGCGACAGGTTCTACGGAACCGGAATGACGTTTGTCACCAAACGCTTCGGTCCCTCAAACAACTTGTAAACAGGGCACTTGGCTGCAGTCGCCTGAATGTCGGCGAGTTCCGGCGCGGAAAGCTGGCCTTTGACCGAGACGTCTTCGGTGATCACCGCGATGCGTTTGGTCTTGTCGTTCGGGTCGGCTTCGTCCGTCAAAGTGACGGTGACCGACACGCTCTGCAAGTCCCATTTGCGACGCGGGGCGACCATGATCAGAGTCATGGCAGTGCAAGCACCGAGCGCTCCGAGAGCCAGCTCCTTGGGATCTGGTCCGCCGTCGGCGCCACCAGATGCAGTGTCAACGTCTGCGAGTACATTGTGTGAACCCGCGACGATCTGCTGCTGGTAGGTGTTGCCAGGCACAAGTGAAACCGTGACTGTTTTATTCATAGAGCATTGCTCCTTTACCATTCGAACCGCGAGTTCAGGACGAACTCGCGGCTCTCAGGATTGGGGTTTTACTTGCCGAGGGCCTCGCGCATCTGCTGGTTGATCACCTGCAAAACGGTGACACGGCTGTAGCGCTTGTCCTCGCTCGAGATGATGAACTGCGGTGCGAAGTCGCTGCCCGTGCGGTGGAAAAGCTCGTTGGCGGCCGGCGTGTAGTCGCTCCAGTGCGAGCGTGCAACAGCGTCAGACGCACTCACCTTCCACGGCTTTGACTCGGCACGCTCCTTGAAGCGCTGCTTCTGCTCGCCCTTCGAGATGTCGAGCCAGATCTTCACGAGCACGACGCCCTGACGATGCAGCTGCCATTCGAAAGCACGCAGCTCAGCATACGAGTCGCGGATCTTTTCGATGGGTGTGTAGCCCATGACCAGCTCCACGAGCCCGCGCTCCTGCCAGCTGCGGTCGAAGACCCGCACCTGACCAGCAGCCGGCATGCGCTCATGCTTGTAGAAGCGCCACAGGTAGTCGTGCGCCTTCTCCTCTTCGGTCGGCGGGCCGATCGGCACGCTGGCGAAGATCTTGAAGTCGTATCCGAGCGCCTCGGTGATGCGCATGGTGGCACCAGTTTTGCCGGCGCCGTCACGACCCTGCAGGGCGATGACGAGAGACTTCTTCGCTGCAGCCATCTCGCGAACGAGAAGGTTGAACTCGGTCTCGGCATCCTTCAGCGCCTTCTCGTAGTCACCCTTGTCTTCGATGGCAAGGGAATGGTCGATGGCGCCGAGGTAGTTGGGAACACTGGTCTTGGACCAGGGCTCGATCAGGTTGGGGAACTCGCCTGCGATCTTGATCACGCCCGACTTCTGGAGCGTGAAATTCTTGGCTTTGGCGAGCTTCTTTGGTGTCTTTTTGGACATGTTGAGCTCCGTTTCTCAGATGAGCTGTCCGAACTTGCCGAACAGGTAGAACCGCTGATTGCAAGCGGATTGAAGGTCAGCGGACGCGACGGTATAGCTGTTGATCAGCCGCCCATTGGACGCGTCATAAATCTTGAATCCAACACCAAGCTGCCCGTTTAAGCGGTCGAAACGCGCATCTAGGAGCAGTCGCTGATTGCCGTCCAATTGCTGAGCGTCAACCAGAACGTTGTTGTTGAAGGAATAAATCGTGCG
>JBBQFO010000278.1:0-3793 GCA_038322035.1 Candidatus Obscuribacterales bacterium | reverse complement strand
TACTTTTTAGGAAGCGAACCTTTACGCACCATGCATCGTGCGGCGAGGTAAGGAGCGATTGAATGGTACGGCGATGATTCGTCTTTTGCTATGGCATCGAATTCTTGTGCCGCTTGATCGAACTTCTGTCCGTAGAAATTGGCGGCCGCTATCTGATAGGAGCGATCGGCTTTTGTTGCGGCATCAGCGTTTGCAGGAGCGCTTGCTGGGTATGGCGGTTCTGGATCGTATTTTTTAGTTTCCCATTTGTAGTTTGGGCTGGGGCAATGATTGAAGACATCATCCTGAGCTGCCACCCAATCTTTTACGGCCTTCGAGGAAGCACCGTATTTGGTTACCTTTTCTTTCAGTGTTGTGGTGGCGCTGTTGAACGCGTCTTCCGGACAGTTCAAATAACTAATGTTAGTGTCGTCTTCGGATAAAGATGGTGACCGATCTGCCGAAATCCTATCGATTTTTTTGAAGCCCGGAATTTTATTTCGCTCTGCCAACCATCTATCTACCGCAAGGTTAGAATCACCCACGAGGGCATCTCCATTCGTCATGCGTGTTTCCCAGAATTTTACGATCGATGTTTGTTCGATCGTCGTCAGTGGTTTGCCACTCAATTCTCTGTATGCGCTGAACAGGTAAGAGCGGGCAAACGAAGGTTCCAGCACGCCCAATTTTCCATCGGCGAAAAATTTCAATGGAATGTCGGGATGAAACTGGTAACTGAAAACTGTTTCGTCAAAAAATGGACCGCAGCAGTACGCTTTGTAAGGACTCAAGCAAAGCGAAAGGGCAGCGATCGTCATTCCAATCTTTACGATTTTCATTTCCAGCTATTTACCTCCTCAATCAAGTCTTTTGCTTTTTGTTGATTCCAAGGCGTGTGCGAAAACATATAAACCCTGGGAACGGGCTCAAGTATACCCGCTACAGACCTACCGATTAACCGGTTGATGGACGGTTCTTTAGCGGAAATTCCAAGAGCCTGGTAAGAGTGTCCAAATGTATTGCCCCTGTCGAGAAGCGCCGCAACTGGTTTACTGTCTGCGCCCATTTCGAAAAACATCGGTACGATCTCGTCGACGGGCAGGTTGCTACCGCTTATCCAGTCATCACCGAGGCACCATGAGGCAAGCGATGTCATGGAGAGATAAATATCTGACGGGAGCGTTTCACGCATACGAGTGAGGAATTTCTTGTACCAGCCCCTTTCACTCTTGCGTGCATCGAAATCGAACTGAAAACCGCGTACACGCGGTTTCAGGAATCTAGGTACGAGTGCCGCAACCTCGCTGATTGCATGTTCGTTGGATTCGGTTAGCACACCATCGGATTCGATCCGCACAACCGGCATCATGTAGGTGCCTGGTGGCACCCGTAGTGGCTGATGCCTATTGATGCAAATAACTTTATCGTTCCTTAGCTTGATTGTGGCAGCAAGATAAGCAACGCCAGTTGCTTTTGAATCGATGAAACGCAGGTCTTCGGGCCGCTCCCAGGCCCAGAGCATTATTTGCGGTGGAGTGGCAGGCTGACGGGCCTCCGCTGCGAAATTGGCGACAGCACAAAAGATAGCTGTCGTCGCCAGAACAATTGAATTGTTGCGACGACTGAATGTCATTATTTTTTCGCGAGCAAATCGTTTAACTGGGTGGCGGCGTTACGACGGAAAATAACATTGCCGTGAATCCACTCAAGCGCTTTGCGAATCGTGCGCTTTCCAGCCGGAATCTGGTGATTCGAGATGAACACGCGGGCTTTGGACTCCTGCTCGGCTGTGGTACATGAGCCGGACAACGACGACACAATTTGTGGTACCGAACTTTCGGGGAATCGTTTGTTGATCGCTGCCCAATTCTTCTCGATGAAAGAGAATGTTCTTGCACTAGTATCGACTTGTCCCAGCAAACGACTGAGGAGTCGCGGCGCATCTTGCGTGCGGACTTTGTCTGTGATCGACATAGCCAGTGTTTGATCGGCTAGTTCAGGCTGCTTGAACAGAGCCAAACAGCTAAGGTTGCGTTTTTCAATTTCTGGCGTTTGAGCCGCTTGCCAGAGCTTCGAAATTTGTTTGTAGTCAGCTAGATTACCGTTGTACGCGACGATGGTAGTGACTGCGTCGGCGATGTTAGGATCAAGCGCTGATGGGCTCTTCACATACTGCGCAAACAATTGTCGTGCTCTGGTGATCACTGATTGATCTTGTCCAATAGTGCCGAGTGTTTTGAGAACGTTGATTCGGGCGAGAGCAGTTAAGTCGGATTCGCCGTTGTGAGGTTGCCAGCCGAATTCCTGTTTCTGACGAACCAGTGATCCTCTGACAAAAGCTGCGAAAGCGGGGCGCTCTGCTGGAGTAATGAACTTGTACAGTCCATTGATTTTGTCAACCATGGCTCTAATTACGGTCGGATCGAGTTCTTCTGAATAACTTCTGGTCAGGTTCAAGAAAGATTCGATGGAAACTTTGTTGTTATAACAAAGAGCCCATTGGTCAGTAAGTAGACTTAAACGCTCTTGCACATCGAATTTTTCTATCGACGCAGCCAACTGCTTGATCTGCTCATCTGTGTATTGAACTCTGAAGTATCCGTCGCCATGCGCGTTAGCTGTGAACGGCGGTTCCATAGGTTTAGTCAAAGTAGCGTTTTGATCTTCGAACAAGAATTTTTCTGACTCCTGTTCTTGTGGATGACGGAATGCAACAGGTGCATGCCAGATTGTTTTGGCCGGAGTCTGGTCTTCAGATGGTGGTATCAGGATGAATCGATACTGCACGAGATCGAGTCCTCGAGCTGACTTCTGAATGTTTACTAGCGGATAGCCAGGTTTGAGAACCCAATTCTTCATCATTGCCGATACGTCCAATTTCGACGCCGCACCGATGGCGCTCCACAATTCTTCTGTGGTGGCGTTATTAAATTGGTGAGCTTTGATGTAATCCTGAATTCCCTTCTGGAAGGTGTCTTCGCCAACAAAGCGCTCTAGCATTCTCAAGATCGAAGCGCCTTTTGTATAGGTGATCTCATCGAACATTTCGAGTGCTTGCATCGGATTGTCGACAGTGAAGTGAATCGGTCTGGTCGAGATCAAAGAATCGCTCTCAAGAGCGTGTGACCGAGAGTCCGCGAAGTTATCCCATTCGTGCCAATCTGGACGCAAAACATCGACAGCTTTTGTGGCCATCCATGTGGCGAAAGCTTCGTTGAGCCAAAGGTCATCCCACCACTTCATAGTCACTAGATCGCCGAACCACATGTGGGCCATCTCGTGAGCGACGATGGACGAAACTTCCATGCGAGAACTTGTCGACGCCGTCTTATCATCAATCAGTAGGGCACTTTCGCGAAAGGTGATCGCACCTAAGTTTTCCATTGCGCCTGCTTCAAAGTCTGGAATCGCGATTAAGTCGAGTTTTTGGGCCGGATATGGAACGCCGAAATATTTATTGTAGTAAGGCAGTAATTTTTCTGCGACGAGTTGGGCATACAAGCCCAACTTTGTACGCTCGGCCACGCACCAGACTTTGACCGGTACTCCTTCAGAAACAGCTACAGGAGTCGATTTGAATGGTCCCACAATTAGAGCCAGCAAATAACTAGACATGATCGGGGTTGCTTCAAACTTCATCACTCGCTTGTGCAATGAAGGATCTATTTTGTCTTCGGCCACGGCGCTGTTGGAAATTGCGACGAAACTAGGATCGATTGCAGCAGTTACTCTATATGTTGCTTTGTAGCTGGGCTCATCAAAACAAGGAAACATGCGACGCGCGTCGGTTGGTTCCATCTGCGTGGTGGCAATA
>JBBQFO010000277.1:0-3907 GCA_038322035.1 Candidatus Obscuribacterales bacterium | reverse complement strand
TGACGTGATAAACTAACATTGGTCCAACTTGAAAAACTAATTGTCGTAAACAGTAAATCCGTTCCTTTAGCGCCGCACCGATTGCTTGCGTTCGTCGGCTGGTGATTTGTACAGGAGTGATTTATTCGTGCTCAAGGACCGCGGATTATCAATGCTCAGTAAATCCAAGTCAGTCATGGTCCTCGTCGGTGCTTCGTTGTTGATTTTCGCATGCCAAACGACAGCAGCGTTCGCGGAACCAGTGGTAGCTAAACCTAACGGCACCGCAGATAGTGCCAAGACAGACATATATGACGAGTCTGATCTGGAAACAGCTCCACCGGAAAAGGTGAAGAAGCACTGGTTTTGGCTGAAACACGGCCCTTCATTTTGGAAACTGCGGTATTATTTCTCAGCGCAAAACGCGTCTGACTGCGAATTCTTTTACGGACTGATCCAGGACAATCCCTTGCTAGGAAGAGCGTCTGTGGACTTCAACAGCGCAAATGGTTGCAGATGTCACGGCGTGGCTCAAGTCACTCACGTTCCGCTAAAAGGCGGCGGAGCGGGACAGCGTGGATACATCCATGTGAAATGCGAAGACGGTCGCCACATGAAAGGTCATTTCACAACCACATCCCTAACAACCGGGTTTGCCGAACTCACAGATGACAAAGATCACAAGTTTGAAGCCACGTTTGGACACAGCGCAGATCAAGCCGTCGACAAAATGAATGCGCTTCGAAAAAGGCTTGGTTGCCCGGAAGTTACCGCTCAGGAAATTGAGACTAAAGTCAACGCCGAAATACTCAATAAACCGAGGAGCCGATTTTAGTCTATCTGTTTTTCTAATTAACCTATGCTGCGGAAAAAACACGCATTAGGACTACTCATTTGTGTCCGCCCAAGCGCAGCTCGCGTGCGATAATCTGCAAGCATTGTTTGCCAGCGTGCGTACACGTATGTTGTCAGTTGATTATCGAGGCAAAAAAAGTATGTCGATTTGGAAGTCAGTAAGCATTCACCTCGCCGGCGCGCTTGTTGCCGCAGCTGTATACACACCCGTAAAGGCACAATCTAAGGCAGCGTTGGCGAACGCCGCGCAATCAACCGCCGCGCAATCAACCGCCGCGCAATCAACTGTGAAACCTGCTGAAAGAGCCTCTGGATATAATCAGCCCCCAAAAAACATTCTTGATGTCATGCTTGCGCCTTCGCCTCCCGTGCCAAAGGTAAGCCCTACAAATGATTCTGTTCTGTTGGTGAACTGGCAAGATTACCCTTCGATTTCACGCGTGGCGACTCCGTTCTTACGCCTCGCCGGCGTGCGTGTGGAACCCAAAAACCACAGCAAGCACGACAGTCCAGGCGGCTACGGAATCACCCCTTGCGCCAGCAATTTCGAGGTGATTCGCACCGCAGATGGTGCGCATGTCCACATAGCTCTTCCCAAGGGCGGATGCCCAGGCAATCCTGTTTGGTCTGCTGACGGAAAGCAATTCGCATTTGTGAACATCACAGCCGATTCGGTCGAGCTGTGGATTGCCGACGCCCAGACTGGCGCAGTGCACCAAGTGCCAGGCGCCCACGTGAACCCTATGCTCGACAACGAGATGCAATGGATGCCGGACCAGAAAAACCTGCTGGTCAAACTTGTGCCTCAGGGGATGGGTGAGCCACCGCCGGAATCGCACACCCCGGTCGGTCCAAGCATCCAGGAGTCAAAGGGTGAGAAAGGGCAAAGCAGCACTTATGAAACTCGCGACACGTTGCGCAATAAGCACGACGAAGATCTCTTCGACTACTACGCTGCTTCTCAGTTGGCTTTAGTCGACGCGGCGACAGGAAAGATTACCAACATCGGTGCGCCTGGAAATTACGAAACACTCGACGCTGCGCCAGACGGCAAGCACGTTCTTGTCTACGCAATCCACAAGCCTTATTCGTACATCACCACTTACGATCGTTTCCCTCATGATGTCGAAATCTGGGACGTAACAACTCCCTCGCAGGTTCTTAAGAAAACTGTTGCTTCATTGCCGCTTGCCGATCGTGTTCCTGTGCATGGCGTTCCCACTGGCCCACGCGATTTTTCCTGGCGTGCCACCGAGCCCGCTACTTTGGTTTGGGCTGAAGCCCTGGACGGCGGCGACTGGAATACTAAGGTTCCTGCGCGCGATAAAGTCATGCTTTTAAAGGCACCATTTGATTCTACCCCGCTTGAGATCACTCGAACGGAACAGCGTTATGATGGGTTCGATTGGGGCGAACAGCCGGGTTTTGCTCTATTGCAAGAGCACGATCAAAACAGACATTGGAAGCGGACATTTATCGTCGACGTCGACGATCGACAAGGAAAGCCGCAATTGCTCTGGGATCTCTCCACTGATGAGAAGTACGCAAACCCTGGCAATCCGGTGCACCGTCGGCTCGCCAACGGCTCCTTTGTGATTCGTCAGAATGGTGATGCGATTTTTCTTTCTGGAACTGGTGCTTCTGTTGACGGTGATCGTCCGTTCCTCGATCGTCTCGATGTAAAAACTCAAAAATCGCAACGCCTATTTCGCAGCGATAAGGCTTCACTCGAGCGTTTTCTCGCATTCACTAATGAAGACGGACAAACTTTTCTGACATGGCACCAATCTCCGACTGACCCGCCAAATGTGTACGTGCGCACGCTGGGAAAATCTCTAGATGCGTCAGCGGGCGAAGCCACCGTTTCTTCAACCAGCGTTGCCCTGACTCATCTTCCTGACCCAGCGCCCGAGGTGCGCGCCATTAAAAAGCGTCTGGTCAAGTATAAGCGCGCCGACGGACTCGACCTTTCCTTTACGCTGTACACTCCGCCGGGATACAAGGAAGGCACTCGAGTTCCCACGATTCTTTACGCGTATCCTCTCGACTATGCCGATGCTTCGGTTGCCGGTCAGGTCGCAGGTTCGCAAGCAACTTTCACGAGCCTCCGTAATTACAAACTCTTGTTACTGGCTGGCTACGCGATTATCGACAACACATCTTTTCCTATCGTGGGTGATCCGAAAAAAGCATACGATACCTATTTGGACCAGCTCGTCGCCGATGCAAAGGCCGCAGTCGATGAAGCCGTTCGCATTGGTGTCGCCGATCCCGAGCGCATCGGAGTGACCGGCCACAGCCATGGTGCCTTGATGACTGCGAATCTGATCGCACATTCCGATCTTTTCAGAGCGGGCGTTGCCACAAGTGGCTCCTACAACAAGACGCTTACGTCTTTTGGATTTCAGAATGAGCGGCGGTCTGTTTGGGAAGCGCCCGATGTCTATTTAAAAGTGTCACCATTTTTTGTTGCTAATAAATTGAAGACACCACTGCTTATTGTGCATGGGGCGGAAGATGCGAATCCTGGTACCACACCACTACAGGCAACGATGCTTTATGAAGCAGTTCGTGGCAATGGTGGCACAGTGCGTCTAGTCATGTTGCCGCACGAGCCGCATTGGTACACTGCTCTGGAATCGAATCAGCAACTTGTTTACGAGATGCTTACTTGGTTTGACAAATACGTAAAAACCCCGGCGCCTCGCACCGCTGCTGGTGTGCCTAATTAGCTGTCGCTGTCGTAAGCATTTACATTTTTTTGACCTGCACCCGCTGTGGTGGCAAGTCTGACCTTGCTACTCTCGTAAACGTTGTTCGTCTATTCCCCGGCCACTATGGTCGGCAAGCTGATGCCAGCGAAGACACGCTCGGGCGGCAGCTAGAAGAGGAGCGCCTACCCAAAAGGATCAGACTATCTCGGACAAAAACGGCGCCGCCCACTAGTGACGGAGCATCATGATGGAAACCGAGACGTTTGTGTTTCTTGATCTTTTCGGCAAGCAATATCTTGTCGGACGTCTATGGACAATGGAGATTGGAGACTGTCGGAAAGAGACCGGTTCTTTTGCTG
>JBBQFO010000276.1:0-4188 GCA_038322035.1 Candidatus Obscuribacterales bacterium | reverse complement strand
TCATCGTGCCATTTATCTTTGGTCTCTTCCTGACGATGGTAATCACCAGCTGGGGTCAACTTAGCGTAGCAGCCTTACCACTTGCCGGCGTACTTCTTGTCTTAGGCGCCATCCCCGTGCTCGCGATTTTGATGGCCGCCGTGTGTGAAGACGACCGCGTCGTGGTCAGCAAAGAAGGTCTGTCATTTCCTCTGTTCATGATGCCTAAACTGAGATTCAGGCGGGAACGACACTGGAACGATTTGGTTGCTGCTCAAGTGCAGCTCGACACATCCAAACCGCAGGCAAAAAACCTTGCAGTATGCGGGTTGTTGAGTCTATTTTTCCGTTCTGGCGGGCACATCACCCTGGATGTTTCCAAAGTGGCGAAGTCCGAGTTGGAGCAATTTTTGCTCGCCATCGAAGTGTGGGGGCAGAATTGCAAAAGGACTCCAGAACTTGTCGAATTTCAAAATGGTTTACAAAATCAGAGTCGCGGTATCGATTTCAGTTACACACAGATGTGGGAAGAGGAGCTAAGTCGCAGATTCAGCGCCACTTCTTTCGTGCCCTTAGAGCCTGATCGAAAACTACAGGACGGACGAATCAAAATTGTTAGACAGTTAGCATTTGGTGGACTCTCTGCAATTTATTTAGCTCAAGAAAATGAAAAGGAAATGGTCGTCGTCAAAGAAGCCGTTGTCCCGGCAAATGCTGATGAACAAACGCACAAGAAAGCTGCTGAACTTTTTGAACGCGAAGCGAGGCTGCTGATCAAGTTGGACCATCCACAGATCGCAAAAGTATTCGATCATTTTGCAGAAGACAATCGCAGCTACATGGTGCTGGAATATATACGCGGTCAAGATCTAAGACAACTGGTTAAACAGAACGGTGCTCAGTCCGAGGAATCTGTGCTGCACTGGGCCAAACAAGTAGCTTCAATACTCACTTATCTACATTCACAAAATCCACCAGTCATCCACAGGGATCTGACACCCGATAATTTAGTGCGCAAAGAAGATGACACCATCACTCTTATTGACTTTGGTGCAGCTAACGAGTTCGTTGGCAATGCCACAGGCACAATGGTTGGCAAACAAGCGTACATAGCTCCAGAGCAGTTGCGCGGCAAAGCGAACCTGGGAAGTGATATTTATGCATTGGGCGGCACCATGTATTTTCTGTTGACAGGTAAGGATCCAGAAGCGCTGATGTCATCGCATCCAAAGCAGTTAGTTACTGAAATCTCTGACGATCTCGATGCGCTCGTGGCCGCATGCACAGAGATGGAATCAACGGACAGACCGCAATCAGCAACAATTCTGGCTCAATCGCTTGGCGAAATCATGATCAAGCAATCGCGTCAAAAACAGCAAGCCCTTCCATCCGCGTGAGCAAAGAAATGGCAAAAGACAAATTACCAGCCCCGCAATCCCCTAAAGACTTCACAGCTGATGGTGAATTGGTAATTCCCTACCGTCCGTACGCAAGCTTAGAAAAATGGGTTAAATACCGGTTTTCAGCTTTCAGCAACGCTAAGGCATTCTTCACACTAGGACTGGTTGTTTTGTTTTTTGGATTTAGTGGACCGCAACTTATCGTCACCAAAATCGGCGAGTTTTTAGCGCCAGGTACATCAGCTGGCACGATGCTCTCGGGTCTGGGAACGACATCAGCAACTCACAGGGATGACTTCATACTACCGGGCTTGTTCCTGGCCTTTTTCGCGGCCATGATGGTCGCTCTGGCTCGATATCTGTCACACCCAACGCACGTCTCGTTTAGCAAAGCTGGCGTTTGCCTCGAATGGCATCGTTGGAACTATTCAAACGGGCTGATGTTGCCCTGGTACAAAGTAGAACGAATTGATCTCTCCTGGCCGCCCAACAAAACTTCACCGGGAGACTCAATTATTCGATTCAAAGAAGTGACCACCGGATTTGGTGGCGTTGAGGGAATCGAAAATTATCCTATTAAGCTAAAGCTTGGAAGTATAGCGACAATCGAAGAGAGACACAACCTGTTGAAAGCAATTCAGTTCTGGGGAGTTGATGTGCCTCGCGATTCGCAGTTGGTAGATGTGCTGACTCCGGCGCAAGATGACAGCTATACAGAACTGTGGCTCCAGGCTCTCACAGCTCCACCGAAACGTGAGCGATTGACTCCTATCTCCGAAGGAGCCCTGTTGCGCGAAGGCCAATATTCTATAAGTGGACAACTTGGTGTCGGCGGTCAAGGCACCGCTTACCTGGCAAAGCGTGTCAGCGACAACTGCGAAGTGGTGCTTAAAGAATTCATTCTTCCTGTTTACGTCGACGTCAATGTGCGTCGCCAGGCACTCGAGAGCATGCAGCATGAAGCCGCCATGCTCAAACGCCTGGACAATCATCGCGTTGTTAGATTGATCGAATTCTTCGTCGAAGACCACCGGGGATACCTAGTCCTTGAACGCATCGACGGACTGTCGCTGCGTCGAATCGTCGAAGAGGAAGGACGCATGAGTGAAGAACGGGTGCGCGGATTAGCTGCACAAATGTGTTCTATCCTCACCTATCTACACAACCTGTCACCACCGGTGGTTCATAGAGATTTCACTCCGGATAATCTTATCCTCGGCAAAGACGGTATCTTGAAGCTTGTGGATTTTAACGTGGCTCAACAGACAGAATCGACTGCCACAGGCACAGTGGTGGGCAAACACGCCTACTTGCCACCAGAACAATTTAGAGGACGCCCAGTACCTCAAAGCGATATCTATGCCCTAGGAGCGACACTAGTGTACCTGCTACTCGGCGAGGATCCAGAACCTATTACCTGTTCTCATCCGGTCACCAGCAGAGAAGAGATATCCGCCGAACTAGATACGATCATTGCTCATGCCACCGCTCTCGATACCGCAAAACGATACGCTGTCATTGAAGATCTCAACAAGGATCTTGCTCCACCGGAAGACTCGGACGGTCACAAAATCGACCTTCGAGTGCAGACGCCAGCCTGACGATTGCGAGCCATTGCTAGGAGTGGGAAGCAGGTTCCTGGGTTTTGGGAGCCGGTTCCTGACTGCGAGAATCCGGGTCCTGAGTTTGAGAAGTCGGTTGATCGGGCACTGTGTACCGCTTTCTCCTGAAGACATCCGTCTTAAGAGAAGCGACGCGGTCCAGAAATAGCAGTCCATCAAGATGATCCATTTCGTGCAAGACGACGCGAGCCTCGAAGTTCGACGTATCAAACTCCCACCACTCACCTTTCTCGTTTTGCGCTTTGACTTTAATGTGTTGCGCTCTTTTGACGTTGGCAGTCAAATGCGGCAAGCTCAGACACCCTTCACGGGCCATAACCTCACCTTCGGACGAAAGGATTTCTGGATTGAGCAAAATCATACGACCGTGGTTGTCACCGGCTTTGGCATTACGCGATGCATCGATGATCACCATGCGATGTAACGCGCCAACTTGCGGCGAAGCGATGCCAACGCAGCCTGGAGAATTATAAAGCGTCTCTAAGAGGTCGTCGATTAAGCGCGTCATTGTTTCATCAATGGCAACGATAGGAGCCGAAGTTTGCTTCAGCCTCTCGTCAGGATATTGCAGTATCGGTAGGATCGCCATTTAGAGTTGCACCACATCCAGCGACTGAACGGAAACGTTTACGTTCAACCTCTTAGAAGCTTCATCCAGAGTCGACCTCAACTTACTATCAGTAACTGTTTCAGGTAAAGCAACTTCCAAAACCATTAAGAAAACCGTTGCTCCATCGCGTTCACCGGTATGCTTGGTCTCAACGTCAGTAACATTCGCACCCAAGTCCGCAAGCACTCTAGTGATACCAGATACGATGCCCGGCTTATCAGCACCATAGACCGAGATTATGTAAGGATCGCATGCATCGTCACTTTCTTCAGCTTCGTCTTCAGCCAATTCGCGTACGTGTATCGTTAGTCCAAGCCTGTTTTCAACCTCGGAAATCTTCTTCTTCAGTTGCTCCAAACTTTGATCGTCTGGCTGACGGATCATCAGGATAATGGCGAACTCTCCTCGAAGAAGAGTCATGCTGGAGTCCAAAAGATTGCAACCCATCTCAAAAAGTATTTCTGCAAGTTCGGCGACAATGCCGACTCGATCGTGACCGACTCCAGTAAGTACAACATTCTTAGACACGTCGTCGCTCCTAATTGAACAAGTTGCAATTATACATGCGACACGATTG
>JBBQFO010000275.1:0-4211 GCA_038322035.1 Candidatus Obscuribacterales bacterium | reverse complement strand
TTGTCAGGTACTTAGCGCATATTTCTAGAAAGATTTTGTCTGTGGAAAACTCCGTTGATAATTAATCACATAAGCCACAAACCTAATGTAACTTCGCAAGTATTTAATCGGGGATCTCAACAAATTACTGTATTTTCATACGGGGTATCCCTTTAGCTCCACAGATGGCAAAATCGCCAAATGGATACCCCCGAGGCAACCCCGGTAGGCGGCACAGATTACCCAACGACTTGGGTTCAGTTTCTTGACTGGTTTCACTCTGAGCAGGCGTGCCGGGATTACTTGGAGAAGCTCCGATGGGGTAATGGTCTGATTTGCCCAAAGTGCGGGGTGATAACCAAGGTTGTGAGGATGAGTCGTGGCAGATTGATTTGCCCGGCGTGCAGACATCAGACGACGGCAACTGCGGGGACTATTTTCGATAAGACGCGCACCGAGCTTCGTGTCTGGTTCGCCGCCATTTGGTACATCACCAGTCAAAAGCATGGTGTCAGTGCGTTGGGGCTGCAACGGGTCCTTGGACTTGGGAGTTATGAGACCGCTTGGGCGATGCTGCATAGGCTGCGCCGGGCAATGGTTCGTCCTGACAGGGAATTGCTACACGGAGAGGTTGAGGTCGATGAAACCTACCTGGCGCTCTCAGACAGACTGAATCCAATCAGTGCAGTTGGCCGCAAGAGCAATACAACAAAGGCTCTGGTTGTCATAGCCGTTGAAATGCTGCACCCCAAAGGCTTTGGCAGAATTCGGATTCGTCAAATTGAACGAGGCGATTATGAGAATTTGATGCCCTTCATCAAGGCATCGGTGAGTCCCGGGGCACTCATCCACAGTGATGGGTCGCCTGCCTATAGAGACCTCGAAGAAAGTGGATACAAACACCGTCAAACGGTTCACCTGGGCTCAGACACACCCGCCCACGATTCAATGCCAGGCGTTCATCGAGTTGCCTCGTTGCTGCAACGCTGGATAATGGGAACGCACCATGGTGCGGTACAGCCTAAACACTTGGACTATTACCTCGACGAATATGTATTTCGGTTCAATCGCCGAACGTCACGCTCAAGGGGCTTGCTGTTTTATCGGTTGCTTCAGCAAGCGGTCATCACGAAGCCGATGACCTACGCAAAAATTGTTAAACCGCCAAAAAGGTCAGGGAGCTGACGCCTGTGGAGCTAAAGGGATACCCCGTGTATATGTACAGCCATAACACTTTCACGTTTTCCGGCAGTCATAGTTACCCGTCAAAAGGTTAGCTAGGGATTCAGAAACTGAGTCTAGCAATTGCCTTCCTACCCTGCAAGCGGCCAAAATTTCCGCGCCGCGGGGCCGACTCCAATGACCGCTTCCAGGAAACGCATCTGACCGCTCCTGGCCGAAAACGATCGTAGAATTTTCTCCATTGCAGTCACTCGAACTCTCACACAAAAACTGATTCGTTGTCGCGAAGCTTGGCCGCCACCAGAGTCTAAACATGTATCACTAGCGAAGGATTGAATTGCATGTTTTCTGGACTGAGGGGCTTCTTTCTCGATGAGTATCCTCTCGGGTTACAGACAACGCGACACTGGCCAAGTTGATAATCGCAAGAGTCATGGGTGTGGCCATGAAACCAGAAATTTGCTTTCTCGATTAGGTGATCCAGTTCACTAGCGAAGCCCGTGTTGGCTGGATCACCCACCCAACGCTTGGCCACGCTCTTCGCTGATGGCAAGAAATGTGTCACGACGACGGTCACGCCATCCCAAGTTTGCGCGAGTTCGTTTTGCAACCAGGCTACGCTGTTTTCGTGTATCGCCAGCGCGTCGCTTGGGCGAAAAAATCCGTCGTTGGTCTTGATTGCGCCATTGAAGTCGGTAAGCCCCATGCGGGCACTTACCATGCCCCGCTTGGCATCACCGTAAATCTTGAAATCCGTCCAAAGGGTCGCGCACAAGAATCGGACCTTGCCAACGGAATAGGATTCGTTTTCTAGAAAATGCACGTTGCTGCCCTGCGCTTCCAACCTGAGCGCGGCATGCACTTCACCGATGGTCGGCCCATCGTGATCACCATAATACTCGTGATTGCCGGCGACGTAGATGGCTGGGACTTTGAATTGTTGTTTCGCCCAGACTATGCCGTCGATACCCTGTGCAATATCGCCCACCAAGATGACAAGATCAGCGTCTGTCACCGGAGCGTCAAAAGGTGCAAATTCGAGATGCAGGTCTGATAACAAATGAATGCGCATTATTTCCTAGACTGGCCGATAGCGAGCCAATTTCCTTCCCGGTACCTGTCGTTCAAATTCTCGCACAATCGTCGCGATGCTACTGCCGTAAGGGCTGGAGCTAAGCTCCAATTGGTCAACACCAGCACGAAGAGTGCGGAATGGTCGGTGATCACCGACGTGACTGGTCGACGATGCCGGAGTCCGGATAATTACGCAATTACGCAAAAATGCGTGATTGGCCACTTAGGAAGCTCTGTGTGTCAACATAGGCTGCTACTAAGTCCAAGTGGTTTTTCCAAATTAGACGAGGTCGGCAAGCTAACGATTGAAAGGGCCACTTTACTTTAACGGTCGTTAGTCGTTGCAGCTAGCGTTTGCCGCTGCAGTTCTAGACATAATTAAGATGTGAATTCGCTTTTCGTGTCAAAGCGGTAGCCAGTTCTAGACTTTAACCGGAAAAATCGCGCGTTATTCGTAAGAAAATGCTTGGCGCGCGCCCATAGATCCACCGATTTAGTGGGTGGGTGAGTTCTAGACTTAATTATGACGAAACAGAAACTGGCGTTCCCGATGCTGCGGCAGCAGCGATTCGACGGTATCGAGCAGGTGCTCGCTGGTGAGAAGGTTGAAAAACGCATTCGCGTCGCTGTTACGGGTATGCTTTTTGACAAGCCGTTGTTGCGATGCGCCGAGGTTGTGGTTAGCATGCATTGGGGCTGGCTCCTTGGGTGATGGATGGGTGTTTCGCAACTCCAACTTATCATCCATCGAACCAGCCTGCTTTTATTCACATATTCAGACGCTATCCGGCGTTAAGTAAGTGCCATTCCATCCTGGCCCCTTTGATCATTGATATCAGCGGAGTTCGGCACGGCGTGCGAGAAGTCCATCGAACACGGCTCCCAGGCCAGGATGGACGCCACGAACACCAGCGACCACATTGGCTGACCAGTCGAAATAGTCTTGTTTGCGTTCTACCGACCAGTCCGCTGGCGGCGAGGCCAGAATGTCCCGCAGATTACTGATCTTGTCGGCCAACTTGACGAGCTTGGCCTCGGGCGATAAATGCGGCGCGCGCTCGACCTGCCGCTGCTTGCGCACCTGCTTGTCAAGGGATTTGTCGTCTGTAACCTCAAGAACTACCGCTGCCACCCTCGATCCAAACAGCGACTGAATCTCGTCGGCTGTCGTCTTGGTGTCCTCAATGGTGTCGTGCAGCACGGCAGCGCAAAGAACCGTTGCATCTTCAACGCCGCCTTCGTTGGCCAGTACGTTGGCCAGCGCGATTGGGTGGTTGATGTAAGGCGACGCATCCGCGCCCTTGCGTCGCTGGTCCCGGTGTTTGTCTGCGGCGAAGGCGAGTGCCTTCACGAACGCGCCCAGTTGGCTTCCAGTGTTTTCCATTTGCTACCCCTTTTTTTGCAATCTATTAGTCTTGGTGGCGGGCACCTTTACAAGCGCGACCACCACATCCTCTTTTCCGGTCTTGTTCAACGCATACAGTGCCAAGCACACGGCCAGCGCGTCGCCCGAAGCTGCTTCAGGTTGCAACGTGGAGGTCAAGTCTTGACTTTTGGCTCTGCCAAGCAAAAGACAAGTCTTGCCCCTGTGTTGCTTGCGTGGTGCTCGCGAGTATTACGCTACCAATATTTAGCTAAACCTTAGCAATGGCGCGGGTCTTCGGGCTTTTGCAGGGACGACGCATTAGCCACAAAATTAACAGCATGATTGTTTGGGGGCTTACCCCGAAACAAAATTGAAATTCACAAAAGTAAATCCTGCTTCTGATCTTTTAAAAGTGACTTCTTCACCCGGTTTTAACAATGGGGAATTTTTTACTTCCATGATTATTTCGTCGTCACTCAGAGTGACGATGTCCTGGTCATCAAAAATCACACTTTCCGCCGTAACACCTTCCCATTTCCATTTCTGGTACAAAACTGTGTATTTTCCAAATGCTGCTTCCAGTTGAAAAATTATTATGGTTCCTTCTTCA
>JBBQFO010000274.1:0-4235 GCA_038322035.1 Candidatus Obscuribacterales bacterium | reverse complement strand
GCCTTCTCTAACGACGTCACGTGAGGATAGTCATCGGCACCGGGCTTGCTTGCCGGTACTTCATAAGAGTCATCGGCAATCTGCTGAGACGGCGCGACAGTTTTTAGCACTAGCGGAGGCAGTGCTTCTTTCTTTGCTAGAGGAATCGGTGCGGGCGCCGGTACCGAAGGTCTTGCAGCTGGAACTGGGTTGGGCGTGGGCGCAGAAGCCGCTGGTGCTGTCGGAGTCTCAACTGGGTCGGGCCGAGTATCCAAATATGTGACTGACACGAGCTTCTTGATTCGCTGCGCTGCAGCTCCCTCGCTGGCGGTGCCGTAAATTAGTTTCTCAATGCGCTGAGTTCGGTCGTCGTCGGTCTCATTGTTGTAGCTATGACCAAAAAACTTATTTTCAAGCATCGTCAGCTGCTTGAGGGTGGCGGAATCCAGTTGAGACCCAGCCTGCGCTCCCTGGCAGAACAAAATTGATGTCCATATTAAGCTAGAGAGCAGCGCAGCGCGCATATACAGCCCATGAGTGGTGTGCGGCTGTGAATTGTACTACGGCACCCTCGCGCCTATATTGGAAAGCTCTCATTGACAACAGGCGAGGTCGGAATAGCAATCAGGTGCCGAAAAAACGATTAAGAATTCGCCGACCCATGGAAGGTTGATGGGTTTTAGGCTTGAGCTGCTCGATAGTCTTCAAAAGGGCCGCATTTTCGATCTTCAACGCAGCGTTTTCCGCTTCGATTGATGCGAGCGAAAGCACTTTGCTAAAAAGTTCAGGCATGTAATGCAACTGATCTTCTTTAGTGGCTAATTCAAGTTGCAGATGACGACAATCAAACTGGAAAGATTTCAATTCTTCTTTCAATGCAGTTAGCTGCCTGGTTAATAGCTGATTGCGAGTGTGATCGACACCACCAACTTCAGCAGAATAAAAATCAACATGCTCATTCGCCGATTGCGCATCTGATGATTGAACGTTCGATGGCAACGCATTCGCCAACTGCGTGATTAGTGGTGCAGCACCTGCCGGCTGCAAGTCATTGGTGCGCTGAACTGTGCGGTAATCGGGCGCAAATTCATACTGCACCGCGAATATTTGATCCAACAGCGGCTCTAATCCATCCAGACTCAAAGGGTCTGATAAAGAGGGCTTTCTGACTGCGGACATAACAACTCGCTTTCTAGTGCGTCAAATCATAGTACCGGATTAGATACCACTTGCACATACCATATATCCGGACGGCATGGTGCCATGGGCGGTGTCTTAAACGGTCAACTATTTATCAAAAGTGCCGCTGACAACAGTGACTGCTTTACTTGGATGGAAGTACTTCTTCATTGCCGCATCCACCTGAGCCTTGGTAACAGCTGCATAGTTCTTCGACATGTTATCCAGTTCGGCTGGTCCGAGGTTCAAGAATTCGAACTCGGTCAAAGCCCGAGCGACGCCGAGAGACGATGCCAAACCAACCGTGAATGCGCCAACTGCTCGACCAGTTTCTTTCGACAATTCTTCTGTGGAAATTCCGTTTTCAATATAGTCCGATAAAACTTGTGATACCAAATCCAGTGATTTCTCTACGTTCTTTGGATTCACCGACAAGCTCACCGACCACGGTGCACTACCAAAAGCGGTATCAGAGAAAGCAGAGTAGATTCCGTAAGTCAAACCAGCGCGATCGCGAACGACATTGCCCAATCTAGACGTGATTGTGTCCTGACCCAGGGCGGCATTCGCTAACTTGGCAGCATAGAAGTCCTTGCCGGTTCTTTGCAAATCAGTGGGATGAGCGATGACGATATCCGTGCTCTTCTTCTCTGGCAATGGCACATCGATGCGCGAAGATTTCTTAGGCAGAGTCGCTTGAGGAATTTTCACAGTATGTGGTTCTCCACCTTCCCAATCACCGAACTTATCGGCGATATGTTGGAATGCTTCATCGAGATCTGTGTCACCGACCACTGTGATGATCATGCCTTTCGGAGTGAACAATCTCTTGTGTGTCTCGTGCACTGTCTCCAACGACACTTCTTCGAGATCAAGCATCTGCTCTTCGAATGTCTTTTCGTAGAATGGATGCTCGGCATCGAATATGGTGCGGCGAAGTTTGTTCCACGCCATGCTTCGCGTGTTGTTCATAGCTTCTGTGAATCGCGAACGCCATTCGATCTTAGTCTTGGCCAATTCTTCAGAAGACAGCTCAGGGTTGCGGATCAAATCAGCCAGCAAATCAAGATACATCGGTAAGTCATCAGAGACAACGTGCGTGCCGAAACTCAGTCTGTAATTATCTACAGAGAATTCCAGTCCGCCGGCAATGCCCATGTTCTCCAAAGCTTGCGCAATCTGCATCTTGCTGTATTTGACTGAACCTTTGGGCAACAAGTCTGCAACTAACTCAGCGAGATTGCTGTTCTTATTACCTTCGGTTGTGAAATACTTTCCGGCTTTGAGAATTCCACAGATACCAACTGACTGAGTGCCTGGATTTTGCATCAACAGCACCGTCAACCCGTTCGGCAAGACCTTTTTAACAAGTCTCGACGCAAACGACGAGGTGTGAATTTTGGGCTTCTTCACTTTCGCTTTGGCAACAACTGGTTTGTCTGCCATCAACTCAGCGAGATCATGCTTCAAATCACCATCGTGTTCAGCAGCGGCTTCAGCCACGGCCGCGTCCATAGCCGCTTGGGCTTGCTCAGGGTTCATTTCGATTTCTTTTGGAATGAATGTTCCGACTGTGCGATTGCTCTTGGTGAAGTAAGTTGCCACCACGCGTCGAACATCTTCTGGGGTCACCTCATCGAACTTGTCGTCGTATTCCATGAGCCAGTGCCAATCTGCTTTGGACTCTGCTTCTCCAAGCATAAAAGCTAAGCTGCTCGGGTCAGCTTTCGCGAGAATGGTGCCCTTGCGATTGGAACTCTTGGCGCGATTCAATTCTTCTTCGGAAACTGGCTCACGACTAAGTCTTTCTAGTTCAGCATAAATTGCATCTTCGATCTGCTTAACTTCCACATCTTCAGTGACTGTTGCACCGATGATGAACAGTCCTGGATCGCGCAAATCGTCATGACGGGCGAACGTTTCTGCAGCAAGACTAGTGTCGATGAGAATCTTGTACAGGCAGCTCGAACGCTCATAAGTGCTTCCAAGAATATGTCGCAGTGCAGCTATAGCATGGTTGTCTTTATGAGTGGCTTCCGGAACATGGTGACCGATCAGAATTCGCGCAAGGTCTCCGGCGCGATTGATTTCAAATCTGCGCTCACCTTCTTGTGCTGGTTCAGTTGTATAAACTTCAGGAATCGGATGCGGTGCAGCCGGAATTTTTCCGTAGTGTTTAGAGACGATCGAAAGGGCTTCCTCGGATTTGAAATCACCGACAAGAACGACTGTGGCATTATTGGGCCAATAGAATGTGTTGTAGAACTCGCGCAATCGATCCATCGACACACCTTCTACGTCAGTGCGCCAACCGATTGTCGGATGATGATAAGGGTGTTCTCTGAAGGCCAGCGCATACAAATCTTTTTCCAACGCTTCTTCAGGATAGTTTTCTCCGCGTTCTAATTCGTTTCGAACAACGGACATTTCTGAATCATGATCGATCTGACGCAGCAACAAATTCCGCATACGATCGGCTTCTAGCTCTACGCACAGCTCCAAATATTCAGCCGGCACCACTTCGAAATAACTAGTGCGATCGAACCAGGTGGTGGCATTCCAATAAGCACCGATTTGTGTGAGCAGATCGTCGATGCCATTCCCTTTGTCAGGGTTATGCTTTTTGGTGCCTTTGAACAACATATGTTCGAGGAAGTGCGTTGACCCTGTGTAGCCAACTCCTTCGTTTCGACTGCTGACTTTGTACAACACCAGCAGCGTGATAACGGGCGCCGTATGGTTTTCGAGAAGCAATACCTTGAGACCATTTGGCAAGCGATACTCAACGACGTTTTTATCTTCTGAAACTTTAGTGATCGCAACTTGACTCGATGGTTCAGTTTCGTTAATTGTGTTAATCATTTCTTCTCGCTGTTGGCTCCCAGATCAGGACAGAAACAGTAAAGATACAGGATCACACCGCGAGATCCCAGTGGTTTTGCCGCTTTTCGAACATAACATTATGGACTGGCGCGGTTGTCAGGCACAGAGCTTAGCACCACGCTCATTTTAATGCTGCTAAAGTACTAGCCTAAGCGAGCGACGGGCTGATCAGTCCTTGCTCCTTGCACGCAGCT
>JBBQFO010000273.1:0-4454 GCA_038322035.1 Candidatus Obscuribacterales bacterium | reverse complement strand
CAGGTTGCTCGGACCGATTCAACAGCCTAGATAAACTGATTAAGAGAACGTACTGCAAGCTGGATATCGTTTGTATATAAAACGCTGTGCAAACTAAACTCGCCGCCCCAAAAGTTGCGATTTCAAACCGCCGTTAACAATCGGCTCCTGGTCAGACTCCGCCTATGACCACACAGAGCGGTAGCAACTTGCTTTCCACTTTCTGCGGTGACTCCATTTTGAACGGCAATGAAATCGTCGGCGCTCTGAGCAACTAAACCAAAAGGTGAAAGTGCATCTGCCGGGAAGTGCCGCAAATTTTCAGTAACGATAACCTCCGCTTCACACTTAAGCGCGGCAGCCAACACATGTCGATCGTTAGGATCTGGAAGTAGGAGTGTGTCTATGAGCGGTTCATAACCCGTCACCAATGCCTCTTCAAATTCTTGATCCATGCGATCTCTTCGTCTTTCAAGTGCCTGTCGATTACCGTCTGGATATCTGACCATCCGACTATTGATCCATTCGCGATGAATATCTGGCGACCATCTCACCCGAAAAATTTGACGTTCAGCAAGAAACAACAAGAGGTTGCTCGTGAAAATTGGAAACAAAACGGATGAGTCCAGCAACACTGTATAACCGGACGGCTTTTCCAATGTTAGTCTCCAAGTCCATACAGTTCGTCATCTTCGGAACTCATCTCTGCTACTGCCTTTGACCTTCGTTTGTGTGTGCTTTCTTTATAAGCGAGTAGTTCTTTCGCTGGTATTCTGCGATGTCGTCCCACGACGCGATATGGAAGTTCCTCTTTATCCAACAACCGAATCAAGAATGGTCTGGACACTCCCAATAATTCAGCTGCTTCGTAAGTACTCAACTCGGCTTGAATAGGTACTATCAGCAGAGCATGTCCCTTTGATAGTTCATGAAGAACAGCCAGTAAATAGTCAAAGGCATTCTCGGTCAAAGGTACTTTCTGACCCGTCTGGCTTCCGAGAATAAAGTGCGTATTTGAAGAATCCTGTTTCAATGCCTCGAAGGATTTGCGCGCTTGCGAGACCTCGAAGTCGGATGGAACGACAGGATGATCCAGTATTTTTGCCATAAGACACCTTCCCCTTTTGCCTATACGCGATTATAGCACTATTTGCATTAAGTGCATTAATCGCACTATTTGAACTAAGTGCACTCAGTAATAGAGCTTGGTCTTTAGTAATTGATAGATCTGAAAAGTCATGACTGGATCAGGCTTGCCACCACATCTGGTGCTAGACACCCGAGCCGAAAGTAATCGCAGTCGACTCAAACCGAAATCAAATGGAACTTACATAATACGTTTTATTGCTTAAGCGCATTAATAGATGTGCAAAATTACATTGCGAAATCAAAGGGATTTCATTCCCCAAAAATTGTGTTAGTCTTTCCTCAAAAGCAGGGGTGCCGCATTCGGCTGAGAGAACATTTGTTCAACCCTTGGAACCTGACCTGGTTAGAACCGGCGTAGGGAGCTTGAGATGAAAGTCTTGGTAAGTGCTCCCTCCAGCAAATAGAGGGGGCATTTCGTGCAAACTGTCGTTAAAATTACACCGCCAAAACAGATCGAAACATTTCCAGCGTCCACTAAGACGTACGTGCAAAGCAGCACCTACCCTGATGTAAAGGTGCCGATGCGAAGTATCGTTCTGACTGATGAGAAGGCAGATACTTTTCTTGCCTACGACACATCGGGTCCATACACCGACAACGAGCACGTCATAGACATACATGCAGGGCTGCCATCCGTCCGTGATGCATGGATTCAGGAACGTGGTGATACCGAGTCTTACCAGGGACAAATCAACACACCGCAGTTTTTGGATTCTATCGAATCTTCGCATCATCAACGAAGCGGACTGATCCGCACACCGCTGCGCGCGACAAGCGGCGGTAATGTGACTCAGATGCACTACGCCAAGCGCGGCATCATCACTAAAGAAATGGAGTTCATCGCTATTCGTGAAAACCAACTTCGCGACAATAGGCAAAGCATCGAGTCAAACGAACGCAGCACAAGACTGCAAGGAAATTCGTTTGGTGCAAAGATGGAGACAACAATCACAGCAGAATTTATCCGACAGGAAGTGGCTGCTGGACGGGCGATCATTCCGGCAAACATCAATCATCCGGAAGTCGAACCGATGATTATCGGCAGAAACTTCCTGGTCAAGATCAACGCCAACATTGGCAACTCGGCTGTCTCATCCGACATAAACGACGAAGTGCAAAAGCTTTGTTGGGCGATAAAATGGGGCGCCGACAATGTGATGGACTTGTCGACTGGCGATAACATACACGTCACTCGCGACTATATTCTGCGCAACTCACCGGTGCCAATCGGTACGGTGCCAATATATCAAGCGCTGGCAAAAGTCGACAATGTGCCCGAAAACCTGACTTGGGAGATCTTCCGAGAAACGTTAATCGAGCAAGCTGAGCAAGGAGTAGACTACTTCACCATCCACGCTGGCGTGTTGCTTCGCTACATTCACTTGACCAACCAGAGACTGACCGGAATAGTCTCACGTGGCGGATCGATTATGGCAAAGTGGTGCCTGACTCATCACACCGAAAACTTCATCTACACTCACTTCGAAGAGATATGTGAAATCGCCAAAGCTTATGACGTAAGCTTCTCACTTGGTGATGGACTGCGGCCTGGATCGATTGCAGACGCCAATGACGACGCTCAGTTCGCCGAACTGGACACTTTAGGTGAACTGACCAAGATAGCTTGGAAGCATGATGTACAGGTGATGATCGAGGGACCTGGACACATTCCCATGCACTTAATCAAAGAAAACGTCGAGCGACAAATGGCCATTTGTCACGAAGCTCCTTTCTACACCCTTGGACCATTGACGACGGACATTGCACCAGGCTACGACCACATCACCAGCGCCATCGGCGCCGCCATGATCGGTTGGTATGGAACAGCAATGCTTTGTTATGTCACGCCCAAAGAACATCTTGGTCTGCCGAACAAAGAGGACGTCAAAGCGGGCGTAATCGCTTATAAAATCGCTGCCCATGCCGCTGATTTGGCCAAGGGACATCCGGCTGCACGCAGAAGAGATGACGCACTCTCAAAAGCGCGATTCGAATTTCGTTGGTATGACCAGTTCAACCTCTCACTTGATCCCGACACGGCCAGAGACTTTCACGACGAGTCTCTGCCGGCGGAAGCGGCCAAAGATGCGCACTTCTGTTCGATGTGCGGACCGAAATTCTGCTCGATGAATTTGACTCAAGAGTTGCGCAACTTACCGGGTGCGACAAGCAATGATGGCTGAAAGAAAGGTTGAGATAGGGATAGTAGGCGCCGGGTTGTTTGGCAGAACCCTGGCCCTGCGATTGCTGAAAAACAATTTTCATGTGACTCTGTTCGATCGCGATGCCGTTGAAGGTGAGGCCAGTTGCGCCTTTACCGGAGCGGGAATGCTTGCTCCGTATTGCGAACTAGATTCAAGTGACCCGATTATTTGCGCCCTTGGTGAAGATGCGCCTGGGCTCTGGTCAGAAATCGTGGCCGATCTGCCAACCACAGTGTTTCTACAGAACGCAGGCACTGTTGTTGTTTCGCACCCCGGCGATGATGCACTGCTCAAGCAACTTTATGCTCGAGTAAGCACGAAGCATGCCAGTCAGCCGGCCCAGCTGATTTGGTTGGATGCCGATGATCTTTTGCAGTTAGAACCATCGCTTGCCGGTCGATTCGATCGAGGTCTTTACGCAAGCAATGAAGGACAAATTGATAATCGACAATTGTTGAACGGACTGGCTGCGGCTCTAATCGAAAAGGGGTGTAATTGGAACTCCAACACCGAAGTTGACTCGATAAATGGCAGTGAGATCTGTGCCCAGGATAAGAGGCATAACTATGACTTCGTAGTCGATTGCCGAGGGCTTGGAGCAAAGGACCAGCTCAAGGAACTGAGAGGGGTTCGCGGTGAGATGATTGAAGTGCACGCACCAGAAGTGGTGCTAACCAGACCGGTGAGAATGCTGCATCCGCGCTACGCCATCTACGTCGTACCCAGACCAGGCAACAGATTCTTAATTGGTGCGACATCCGTTGAATGCGAAGACTATCGACCGATCACAGTCTTATCCACGCTCGAGCTTTTATCCGCCGCATACAGCCTTGATCCGGCATTTGCCCAAGCATCCATTACCGAAACCCGTGTCAACTGCCGACCGGCAATGCCTAATAACCAGCCACTCGTGCGGCATAGCGAGAATAATATTGAAATCAATGGGCTCTACCGGCATGGATTTCTAATAACGCCAATGCTCGTCTCTTTGGTGGCAGAGTGGATGCAAACTAAAACCGTAGATCGACGCTTCGCTCACCTGTTCGTTTCTCGAGAAGTGAAAAGAGAGGTCAGCTATGCATCTAGTCATTAACGGCTTGCCAACAGAAGTAGCAAGTTCCA
>JBBQFO010000272.1:0-4659 GCA_038322035.1 Candidatus Obscuribacterales bacterium | reverse complement strand
CCCAATATAATTGAGAGTAAGAAGAAGAGCGAACAGTACTATGTTGAGGCTCAAGATCAAGCAGCGCCTCGTTAAACGACTGATAACAGAGCAACTTAGCTCTTAAGATTCGAACAAGGGTAACAAGAAAATGGCAGAGGGTACACGAAGAACAGCAAACAGAAGAGCTGTACCTTCGCGCCCTGCTAAAGGCAAACCGAAAGCGAAATCAGATGGGAATGGCTCATCCGGGCGCACCATCCCTTTGACGTCCGAACCTTCCATTCAAAATGTTCTCGGTGGTTTTTACAATTCACTGCCACCGATGGTGCGTGAGCTATTGCCCTTTGGCAGCACCGGTGGTGGCAGCAATGGCAACGGCGACGGCGAAGAAGATCCAGGCGGTGAGCCGCCCAAGGATAAACGCGGTGAAACAAGCTGGCAGGATGTTTGTTTCGTGCACTCAATTCCTGGTGATGATCAAGACGAAGGATTAGTTGTTCTCGCCGATGGCAGCATGAGACGTTACATCATCTGCAAGGGTATCAATGCCTTACTGTTCGACGAGGCTGATCGAGAAATGATGGCGCGTAACTTCGCCCATTTTGCCAACTCATGCGATTCGGATATTCAAGTAATCATCAAAGCGCGCAACTTGCCAGTTGACGAGTATCTATCGCGTTATCAGATTTTGATCAAAACGGAAAACGATTATCTTAAGTGGTATGCAGATTACACAGACAAATGGTTTAGGCGCGTACAAGACGTGCACTTTGTGCCGCAGCGAGACTTCTATGTCGTCGTCAGTTATCAGCCACCAGATTGCAAAACATCCTCAGGTAAGCCCTGGCATGGCAGGCGCTCGATTCAAAAACATGAGGAATATCTCGAAACTCTCAACCGTCTGACCAAGACTTGTCTCGAGCAATTGCGCGCTTCCAACTTGCGTCCAGTCACCTTGAGTCGCCGTGAAGTGCGCAATTTGATTTATCAGGATTTGAATCCAAGTTTGGCCCAACGCGAACCAGAAGCACCACCAACACGAGCCGGCATCTCGGAAGCGTCGTGTCTTGCCGGTTCGGCCATGAAAGTTGCTGATGAACATCTCTGGCTTGATGGTCGATTCATCGGTACGCAATACATGCAGCAGCCTCCACACGAAACTTGGATGGGCTGGCTTGTTGACCTGCTCACGCTCAGCGTTGAATATTCTCTGTCGATGTTCATTCACACTTGCGATCAAGACAAAGTGCGAAACACTTTGAAGATGAATTACCGACTTGGTGTTGTCACCAGTACGCAGTTGGCTACTCCAGACCTTGAGGGTTTGGAATCCACAAGGCGAGCCGCTTCCGCTATTCAAGAATTTTTGCGCAGTTCGAATAAAGCTTTCGATATTAGTATGTACATTACGACAAGCGCAGAATCGCCTGAACGTTTAGCGCAGAACACAGACGAAATTCGGCGCGTCTTTAAAAACCGTGGTGCTATTCTCGATCGGGCTCAACTTTTGCAGCTAGATGCCTGGCAATCAACGCTGGCATCCGGTGTGGATAAGCTCGCCATAGTCCATCGCGTCATGTCACCTATCGTCGGCACCTTCTGGCCGTTTTTCACAGCAAGTTGCGGCACTCCTGACGGTGTGCCGTTCGGATTTGCCATCGCCTCGCGCGAACCGGTCTTGCTCAATCCATTTTTCAGAGGTGCCGGCAAAGACGCTAATAACATGTTCGTTGTAGGAACGACCGGAGCCGGGAAATCTTTCGCTGTGTCCATGCTGATCTTGAGACTGCTGCCGCTCGGCACACGCTTCGTTCTGATAGACAAAACCGTAGACAAAAAAGGTGCCTATCGATTCATCACCAAGATTCTTGGCAGTGACTTGAGCGATTACATTGACCTTGGCCCTAACTCGGGCAACATGATCAATCCGTTTGACCTCAGTCCTGAAGATCAGATGGACGAGGCTGGCATTGAGAAGCGCAGAGCCGGTGAGCCTTCCGCTGACAAGATCAGTTCTTTGCTTTCACTTTTGGACCTGATGCTCGCTCCGGAAGGGCGTGAAGAGTTGAACGTGGAAGAGAAGTCGCTTCTGGATGGTTTGATCCGCGTTGCCTACATGGATGCACATTTCCGCGGCACTGTGCCGATTATGTCTGACTTGGCTCGAGTCACAGCCCAGGCTGCTGCAGATGAAGTCGATCCTTTGCAGCGTGACCGTCTGCAGATGTTTGCTCGTGGACTTTCGTTGTACACCAAAAGTGGTGCCTTCGGCGGCTTAGTTGACGGGCACACTAACATTGATGCTGAAAAGTTATTGATCGTTTTCGACACCAGAGAAGTGAATGAACCACGACTGGAGCGGATCGCCGTCTTCATTTTAGCTGAGTTCATCAGGCGTCGCGCTGCTCACTGCAAGGCCTTCAATATCAGATTCGCTGCGATCATTGACGAAGCCGCGACATTGATGCGCTTTAAAGCCGGAGCTCGATTGCTGGATGACCTTTCAAGAAGAGCCCGCCACTACGGTATGATGCTTGTTTCGATCACGCAGCAATTGAAAGACTTCTTCAGGCAATCAGAGCAAGCCGATTCGGTCGTGAAGAACTCACACATGAAATTGATTCTCAGGCAAGATCCAAGTGACCTTAAACTCTTGAAAGAGACACTGCGACTTACTGATGCAGAAGTAGTTTCAATTGAAAATTTTTCCAAAGATGAAGAGAAGAGAAGAGACAGCCAGTGCCTCCTCATCGTCGGCGCTGTACACGGTACAATCAGACTGGTACCAAGTCCTATGGACTATTGGATCTGTACGTCTGAGCCGATTACAGACATTCCAAAACGCGAGGGTATGATTAAGGAAGTGCAGCTCAAGAATCCGAAATTGACTGAAACAGACGCCTGTCGTCAGGCCGTGTATTACCTGGGCGTTCAGCATGAAAGTTAAGGCCAAATACTAGTGTTTATCCTATGGAAAGTCTACCCGTTCAAAGTAAGCTTGTAGAAACCAATCGGTTGTGAATAAAAATGGAAAAACTATTCCATCCGAATAAATGGTTCGTCGGCTTCTGTGGATTACTCATTGTCGTTTTCTTTTCGCTGCAATACGTAAGTAATTTACGCTTACAAAGCCTCGCTCAAGCATGGGGCACACAAGTATTCACTTGGGATTGGCCCGGGCAAGAATTGCACTCGCAAGCAAAGATGACTAAGGCAGAAGTGGTCAAGAAAACAGACTCCGACGCGATCGTCAAAGTCACAGGAACCCAAACGCTGGAAAGGTCAGGAGCAGCTAATGTCGCCCAACAGCATAGCGAATCAGAATGTGGTGCGCTGCTGACTTTTTACAAATCGAATAACGATTGGGTGCTAGGAAAAGTGGAGTTGCAATAATGTATTGGCGAGTAAGAAAATCAAGTGTTGATCAATTAGTTCGTCAGTATGGAGTGCATGTTCTGCTTGTCTTCAGCGTCATTATGAACGGACTGTTGATCATTACCAGACCGAACCCAAACAAGTCGCTGTCCAAGGATGCGAAGGTCAGCTATGAGAATTTTGCCCGTACTGTCACGGCCCATTTGCTCGATACGAATTACATCACCTATAAAGAATCAACGCTCGCTCTGATCGAAAAAGAGTTGGCACCAAATGTGGTGCAAGTGCTTTCCAAGGCGGGCATGTTGGCTGCCACGCAAGACGAGCTGGCGGCGCAAGCCAAAAGCTTGACTGATTCACGTCAATTCTCGGCAATTCGCATTGAAGAAGTATTGAGCAGCGATCCAAATCCGAGAGGATTGATCCCAATGGATGTTCGTGGAGTCGTTGCCATCCATTCCGCAGAAGAGAGTGGGCCGAGCGGGCCGGTGCCTTTTAAGTTCAGATATTTGATTGGTAATAAGAGCGACCAGAAAGGTCAGCCTGTGTTGGGACCCGACAACAAGGCCTTACCGCTCGTCGCCGGTTTTGAAGACATGTCCGGTCGTCCGAACCCAACCCCATAACGTAACTAACCGCAGCTAACTAATACGCGAACTCGTCATCGCTGCCATTGCCTGAAGGATTTCTATATGTTGATGGCCGGCCATCGACATAATTTCCTTGCTGGCTTCTAGCGTTCGAATAATAGTCTCCAGGCTGATTACCACGTGGCTGGCCGTTGTAGGTAAAGTAATCAGTGCTTCCATTACCGCCTTGGTAGGATGGATCGCCGGATGTTTGATAAGAGCCATCTCCGTTATCACTCATCGGGATAATGCGGCCATTGTTTCTGTTTCTAGGCTTGCAGTTGTAGTAGTTGTCGTCGCCGGATTGGGACGGGTCACCCTGCATTATTCGACAGCCTGGACTAGGTTGAAAGCCGCTACCCTGGTTGAAGTAGGCATTTTCAGTATAGACGTTGTTGATGATCACTCGGCGTGGACGATTGTCTCCTACGTGCAGCTGGTCTTGAGCGCTGCCCGCTCCCGGATAAAATGATGTGCCATCGTCGCCGGTGCCATTGTATGGCGTGTCGTTGCGTACCTGACCTCGGCTGCCGTCACTTTGGTATAGGTCTTGACCGCCGTTCCGATACTGTCCTTGGCTGCCGTCGTTTTGATATAAGTCTTGTCCGCCGCCTCGGTTCTGAGCACCGCTGCCGTCGTTTTGATATAAGTCTTGTCCACCGCCTCGGTTCTG
>JBBQFO010000271.1:0-4678 GCA_038322035.1 Candidatus Obscuribacterales bacterium | reverse complement strand
ACCCTGTTTGGACCTGAAGTTGGGGGTTGGGAATTGCTGCCGCGATTTTGATTCCCGCCCTGGAAATTTCCAAATTGTGTTTGGCAACTGCAATGTCCTTATTGTTCTGGTCCGCAATATTGAAACAAGACGATAGATTGTAAGTCTTGGAAATGGGGATCTTTTGAACCATTGAAGGATCCGATGGCGAGGCGATCGGGTTGTCTTGCGCCTGCGCATTTGGTGGCACAATCTGACTCCAGGCAAGAGACAGGCAAGCAATGATTGTCTGTCCGGCTTTAGTTCTCATGCTTGCAAAATTCATAGCTTAAGCGGCACACCTACAGCTTTTTCCAGATCTGCCCAGGCATTCTGGTAACCCACGACACTGTTGAAATAAGTGGCGCGTACGTGTTGATATTGGTGCTGAGCGAGCACTGCCGTTCCAAAGTCTGAGGTGCCGGACTTGTACCCCTGCTGAGTCAATTTAGCCACCTTGAAAGACTGCGGAAGCAGCTCTAATTGAAACTTCTCAATGCTCTGTCGAGCCACAAGCAAATTCACATATGCCACCACAATATCGCTGGCAATTTGAGCTCTCTGAGCATCGTTTTGCTTTAGTTGGTGCTCCCATATTAGTTTCGCTTGCTCGATTTGCCCCTGATATTGGTAATAGAGCGGAGTTTCTTCGGACAACGTGAGCAAAAAAGCGGGCTGTTGCGGAACACGGTCGAGAGGATTGCCGGGCAATCTCGCGCCGGAGGGATCGAAATCTTGCAACTGTTGCCGGTTATATGCAGTGAACAGAAAGTTTGCACCAATCTGCGGGTCTGGAATTCGTTGAGTCTTAGCTAGCGTCAGCGCTTTCCTGTTGCTGTATGCTTGTTGAATAGCGGCTTTCAAGTCTGAACGCGAAGTCCACGCTGCAGGCAAAAGCTTGTCTAAGGCTGGCAATCCACGCTCTGGCGAAGGAACGATTTTATTTTTCTCGGCGCTGAGAGCAAAGACATCGTTATCTTCGATTTCTATTACTTCCTCGCGCTGCGGCGTTTCGCCAAGCAGCAGTGCCAATTGCGCAGAATCTTGCACGAGCTTGCTTTTGGCTCCGTTGTGCTGGGACTCAAATTGCATGACGATCAATTTCGCTTGCAAAACTTTTGGCGCGTTGGGATCAGCTCCAGGATCGGCGACTTTGACTAGCTCGTTGGCGATATTTCGCTGAGAGCGCAACAGACGTTCGAAAGATGTTGAGGCAGCAAGATTTGCATAGACCCGCCGAACACGATTGTGTATGTCGAATCGAGTCGCCTCAACTTGCAACGCGGTTTGTAGATAAGCTGACGCCGCAACGCCAACCTTCTTGGTGCGCCTCCCCCCCACCTGGATCTCTTCGGTGAGACCGACCTGCTGGTTGTTTCCGGCTACGATGTAGTCCCACGCCGGGCCCCAGCCGTAAGTCATGTTGTAGACGGGATTGGGAATCGCTTTTGCAATCACAATTGCAGATTGAGCAATCGAGAGCTTCGAAGCAGCAATAAGAATTTCTTTGTTGTTGGCATCGGCTCGATCGAAGCATTCCTGAAGTGTCAGCTTGCGCCGGGCACTATATTCGGTGCGGCGAGGACTTTGCAGACGAGCCGGGGGCTCCGACGTCAGAGTTTGCGGATAGCCATGGACAGACGATGAATCAGGTGCCGCGTCAACAACACCACCTGACGTGGATAACCCGAGCAAAAGAGAAAAAAGGAGATGCTGCCGAAAATGGTTACTCAGCAAACCAGGGTACAGCGGTCTAGAAACAGTCCTCATCATAGTTTCAGTGGAACACCCATCGCCTTCTCGAGATCAGCCCAGGCTGTCTGATAGTTCACCACCGCATCGAAGTACGAAGTCAAAATTTGTTGATATTGCTGCTTAGCAAGAATGGCTGTAGAGAGATCCGATTTTCCCAGCTCATAATTTCGTCGAGCCAGCTGCGACACTTTCGCTGCCGCCGGCAGTAAATCCCGCTGATATTTCTTGATCGTTGCCCGCGTCACAGTCACAGATTCGTAAGCAGTGACAACATCCGAGGCAACCTGAAATTGCAGCTGCTCGATTTGCTCCTGGTCTTGTGAGAAGATCTCTTTCGCCTGTGATGTTTCACCTTGATGCTGGTAAAAAACAGGGACTTCAAACGACGCATTGATATAGCACCCTGACGAAGTCGGCACTCGGCCTGGAAAAAGTCCATAAGGCTGATTCTTTCTGAACGTAGTAAATTGATAGCCCAGTTCCAAAAACAAATCCGGAATGCGTTGCGAACGCGCCACCGACAGCGCCCGTCGGTCGGCAAACTTCTGTTGAATAGCCACCTTCAAATCGGGACGCTCAGTCAATGCGGCTGGCAGCAACTCGCTTAGAGCAGGTAAGTTCTTATCCGGAGAAGGAACAAGATCGGTGCGCTCAGCAGAAAGTTTGAACAATCCGTTCACATCCACATCGATTATTTCAATGCGGGAGGGAACTTCACCTACGATCAAAGCCAGCGCCGCAGAAGCGGATTGCAACCTCGCTTGCGCTTGAAGCCGCTGCGTCTCGAATTGCAAAACACCGAGTTGTGCCTGAAAGACATCTGACTGCGTTACCTTTTTTTCGTCAAAGCGCTTCTGAGTTGTTTGCAACAGCTCCAATGCCACTTTTCTTTCTGATTCGATCAAATCGGCATAAGCCTCAGCAGCAGCCAATTCCGCATAGTTCCGACGGACTCGATTGTGAATATCGAACATCGTCGCCGCCATTTGCAACTCGGTGACCCGATAACTGGCGCGCGCATAGTTGATCAACTTTGTGCGCGTACCGGCAGTGCGGATCTGATGCTGAAATCCAAACTGTTGGGGATTTCCCGCGATAATCACTTCGAAAGCTGGTCCCCATCCGTATTGCAAATTGAATCTGGGATTTGGTAATGCGCCCGCCACTTTGATCGCAGCTCTAGAAAAGTCGACGTTTGTTTTCGCAGCGATCGCTTCTTTATTGTTGGCCAAGGCGCGATCGAAAGATGCGTTAAGGGACAAAGTTCTGTTTGCGGCAGGCGGCTCATCCTGCGCCAGCGCAGAATTGTTTAGTAAGAGAAGTGCGCACATCCCGATCGCCTTGAGCCAGATTCGGCTAGGGCATTTGGTCATTGTCTTTCACCCAAGAATCAGTGCCTTCAAGCTCGCTCTCTGGGATCTTGTGTGGTCCTTGTGGTTGTGCAATTACAGCACTACCCTCGGTGGCACCTTTACTCTGGTCAGTGGTCCTGACGGGTTTGGTCTCAATCGTTGTTGCGCGTGGATAGCCATGACTCGAATATGCCTGACGCAGGCTGGGATCCAGGTCATCGTCATTCTTTCCAAAAAACATCGGCACGCCGGCATTGTCCATAACGTGCCAGAGGAACCGAAAAGGAGAACCAGCGGCAGGTTTTTTCGGCTTAGGTGAATTAAGGTTGTTGTTGATCTGGAAAAATGACTCGACACTGCCTGTGCCCTGGTTTGAGTGGACAGAAGCTGAGCCTGACAATCCGCGTAGTTGCGGATCTGAGGATGATGTCGTCGATCCGAGGTTTGGGGTTTTGGACGCGCCGGATCCCGGTGTCGTTGCTTCTAGGACCGTCGTGACGGGTGTTCCACCTGTTGCATTTACTGATGAATCAGACGATCCACTCAGGGTTTGCTGTAACTCGTGCAGCTGGGTATCCGCGTTCAAAGCGCCATCAGGCTTGGAAGATTTCTTCGCGTCGAAAAACACGGTTCCAGGGGTCTGCGGAATTGTTATCGACGCGGGTCTGAAATTACTTTTGGTCGGCAACGATGTTGGACTTTCTATCGGCAGAATCGTTTGAATCTTACGCCGTGGAACAGTTGATGAAGAAAAAATGCCACCGGTTCCAGCCTGACATTGTGGACCAAGAACCAATGGTATTGATGCTAAAAGGATTACCTGTCTGACTTGCTTATTCAGGAGACTTCTCTGGTTCAGGGGTCGCGGATGGTGTCGGAGTTGGTGCTGGAGTCGGTGCTGGAGTTGTAGTCGGGTTCGCCTGAGGGGTGACAACAGTAGTAGGTGCCGGCGCAGTGTATGGCTTAGGTTGCTGCTCAGCAGACTGTCGAGCTTCTGCAGCATCACCAGTTTTTGGCGCCAATGTTTCGACCGGCTCCGGCGCTGGCGCTGATTCATGAGGCACCACATCCAGTGTCTGCTTATCGTCGACTGGCATCGGTGAAAGATCCGTCGATTCAAGGTCGGAAGTGTTCATCGCGTTGCGCCCTCTATGTCTCGTGTGAGTATGAGCAACGGTCGTCATCATCGATTGTGGACGCGGCGGAGGGGCCAGATAAGGAGCGTCTTGGCTCGATAAAGCGATTTTGTCCAAGTTGATGTCGTTAAGAGCGATAATCGTAATAGATGTGGTCAGGTTACCGATTGAGGCGTTCATGATTTGCCCGACCTCGCCGAGATCCTTCTGCAACATTTGCGCATCAGCAGTGCTTCCGTTTTGCGCGATGATTCTCGTATTTTTGTAGATTGGTGACTTTTCGTCTTTGCCGAGATTACAGACATATCCAAGTTTACGAAGTGCCTGAGCCACTTTCCAACCGAACTGAGGATCACTGGTGGCATTTTGAACGCAGATAGAGAGATTTTTTCTGCTCACCGGCAGTTCGATATCCGG
>JBBQFO010000270.1:0-4746 GCA_038322035.1 Candidatus Obscuribacterales bacterium | reverse complement strand
TATCGCGATTGAAGAATATGAACGCCGGGACAATGTGCTATCGCCTGAAATCCGCCCACACATAGGTTTCCTTGGGCATGATCACATTAATCTCGTTGGTAACTATCCCTTTGAATCAGCGAATGAATACTCGCTGGACCGAGTTATAACTGAAAGTTGGGGCCAGCGAATTTTTTAAAGAGGCGGCGTATCCTTAATTTGCAACAAAAAAGGAGATACGCCTGATGAAGAAAGATACAGTAATTGAGCTAAAGAAGCCAGAGGAGATGTTTCAAGATTCTCTGACTGAGATTCTGCGGAAGGGGGCGCGGAAATTAATAGCGGAAGCCGTGGAATCAGAATTTGATTATTTCATGGCTCAGCATGCGAATTTGGTTGATGAGGAAGGTCGGCACCGGATAGTGCGCAATGGATCAATGCCAGAACGAGAGATTTTGACATCGCTTGGTTCAGTGCCGGTTCAAGTGCCGAGAACGAAAGATCGTGGGTCAAAGAAAGCTGGCAACAAAATTCATTTCACATCAGCGATCTTGCCGCCGTATTTGCGCAAGACGAAGACTATAACTGAGCTTATACCTTGGCTGTATCTCAAAGGCATTTCGACAGGTGATTTTTCTGAAGCTTTGGCAGCTTTGGTCGGCAAGGATGCTGCTGGTTTGTCCTCTTCAACGATCAGTCGACTGAAGGAAGTCTGGCAAGAAGAATTGAATAAATGGGAGCAAAGATCTCTGAAAGGCAAGAGGTACGTCTATTTCTGGGTTGACGGCGTTCATTTCGGAGCACGCCTGGAGAAAGACAACCAGTGCATCCTGGTAGTGATAGGAGCCACTGAGGATGGCACCAAAGAGCTTATTGCTATCACCGATGGATATCGAGAAAGCGAGCAGTCCTGGCTTGCATTGCTGCTCGACTTAAAACGTCGTGGGCTCGCGCATGGACCAAAGCTTGCAATCGGAGATGGTGCTCTGGGCTTCTGGAAGGCGCTGCCACAGGCTTATGGCGAAACTCGCCGGCAAAGATGCTGGGTTCATAAGACAGCCAACGTCTTGGACAAGCTGCCCAAGGGACTTCAGAAGAAAGCTAAGCAGGACATACATCAAATCTGGATGGCCGAAACCAAGGCAGAGTCCGAGAAATCTTTTGACTACTTTCTCAAGGCCTATGGTGCCAAGTACCCAAAAGCGACCAGCTGTTTAGAGAAGGATCGAGACGTACTGCTGACCTTCTACGACTTCCCGGCCGAGCACTGGGTCCACATTCGTACGACAAACCCAATCGAATCAACATTTGCCACGGTACGGCTTAGAACAGCGAAAACCCGTGGCTCGCTATCCAGAGAAACTATGCTCACCATGGTTTTCAAACTCTGCCTGAGTGCTCAACAACGCTGGCGGAAACTAAATGGCCAAGAGCATCTCGCTGAAGTGATCGCAGGAATAAATTTCGTTGATGGACTAGAAAAAGAAAAGGAGGCCGCCTAAAATTTTCCCGGCCCCAACATTTGACAAAAACTCGGGTTTGTCTGCGGATGAATCAAGCGGATGGGGTTGGGCCAGTTGCGTACATCCTGACGACCTGCCGCGTGCATCGGAAATCTGGCTTAATTGCATTCAAACGGGCGAGACTTATGAAACCGAATTCAGGCTGCGCAAAGTGGATGGATCTTTTCGCTGGCATTTGACGCGCGCTATTTCGACTCAAGGCGAACATCATAACGTCATAAAATGGTTCGGTACCTGCACCGATATCGACGACCAGAAGCGCGCGGCAGAGCTTCTTGAGCGTCAAGTACTGATTCGCACAGACGATTTAAAGAAAGCACACGCTGAGCTCAAGCAGTTGTCGTATTCGTTATCGCACGAACTTCAAGCACCGCTCGCGCGGATGTCCAGCAACCTGCGCCTGCTCAAAGCCAGATACAGCGAACGTATGGCAGGTGATGCCGACGAATTCATTGAGGTTGCAGTTTCAAATGCATCGCTGGTTCAAAATATGCTTGACGGTCTTTGGATTTTTGCAAGGATCGACGAAAAAGATATGCGAAAAACAGTCTGTGATTGTGCAGAAATTTTGCGCAAGGTTTGCGTCAAACTAGAGCCGGTCATCCATGCGAAGCGCGCACAAATCTCACCCGGCGACCTGCCGCAAATCAGCGCGAACGAAGCGCAAATCGAGTACTTATTCCAGCAACTGATCGAAAACGCATTGCAGTACTCGTCTAATGAAGCACCATTGATCTATTGCTCAGCAAAAAAACGCGGAGATGAGTGGGTATTTTCCGTAAGCGACAACGGAAAAGGCTTCGATATGATGGATGTAAATCGCATCTTCAAAATGTTTCAGCGTCTTGATAGTACCGGATCCGGAATCGGCATGGGATTGGCAGTTTGCAAGAAGATCACCGAAGTCCACGGCGGCACAATTTGGGCCACGTCCGAGCTTGGACGCGGCTCAACCTTCTACTTCACAATCGGAATGTCCTAAATCCCGGCACTTCTCAACACAACTCTTATGACACGCGGATAGTACAAATCAGGGCGGCTCAGATAGTGTTTCATCTCGCCTGGATTCGAGCAATAAGTCACGACAATTTCGTCCTTGTGACGCGATAGCTCGGGGTGAGCTTTGGCGCTGTAGACTGCTGTTCGACGACCCAGGACTTTTATTTGGTGCTCTGGGCATTCGAAGATTTTGATTGGATCGCTCCATGGTCCTTCTGGC
Organism: Candidatus Obscuribacterales bacterium; assembly: GCA_038322035.1. Lineage (GTDB taxonomy): Bacteria > Cyanobacteriota > Vampirovibrionia > Obscuribacterales > Obscuribacteraceae > PALSA-1081. The sequence goes on along the minus strand of JBBQFO010000270.1, from coordinate 2,025 downwards.
TTTTTGGAGAAGCGCATGCAGATATCCGCGGACATTGGCGCCATGTACGTTGCCACCAAATATGGTTCGCCGTTGAGTTCCGTGACTGTCATTTCGGATGCGCCATCTTCGATGATTACGCTAGACTGGGCGATATCTGACACCCACTTTTGTCCATTCCAGAATTCGAACTTGGACATATCCATCGACAGAAGTGCGTTTTTCGGAATTCGCGACACACCGGTGGGGTGAACATTCGTGCCCACAGCAAATTTTTGCAGACTCATATAGAAGTAGGCGTAATCGTCTTTCAGCAAACACGCTGTTCCCATCAGCGCAGTTTTGTTATGCTCGGGCAGCGCAACCGTATTCCATTGCCATGCCGTTGGTAGTTGACCAGGATTAGATACTACTGTTAGGTCATCGGATTTCCACTCGAATCCGAAATCGCCGGCTTTTTTGGCTACGCTAGGCACAATAACTTTGTTCGCGATGAATAACTTTTCGTCCAGCACAAAGCCATCCCCTGGCCAGTAGTAGGACATGGATGGTGTTTTCGGAGACATGAGTGCGGCGGGTGCGTTCTGGGACTCGCGCCAATGAAATTTCATGGATCCGTTGGTTAGTTTCAACACTGCTGCTGTGTTGTTTATAAATGCGAACGAACTTGCGCTGTCAGTTTTCGGATCGTGTTTTACGTTTAGCAATATCAATTTGTCTTTCCTGACAAACGTATCGCCAAACAGCCATACCGTTGACCCCTCATCCAAAGACACAGAGCATGCGCCATCTGCACCGCACCAGCGGGGATTTTCGTGAAACAATTTCGTCAGAGCGACATCAGGAGTTGCGGACTTGACGGAGAACGGCTTGAAATTCGTCGTTTGACTATGCACCATATGCGGTGAAGCAGTTAACACCGTTAATATTACGAAGGCACCGAACAGAATCTGGAATTTACTCCTCATGATCGAACAACAAACCATAATGCCCGATGATGATTCGCACATTGCCTGTGTCTGGATCCCTTATGGGTAGTCCATCTCGTCCAGCACCCCAAACAATGTAAGTCGTTGTTTGATTGCTAATTGCAGTGATGGTACCAGGCGCTGCAGTCCATTCTTGCGGCGGCTGGGTTTTATATTGTTGAATGTCGTTGTTTGTCAGACTCAAATCATTTGAGTGAACCTGGATTCGGTCCATACTTGCCGCGACCTGTGTGGGTTGTGGTGAATCTAACGGCGAAGTTTCAGGGTTGGCATAATCAGCTTCAGCGTCGAGACCTTGCGCTAGTTGAAGCGAGCCTGAGTCATACGGAATGTTTGGCACAAGTTGATTCAATTGCTGCTTCGCGAAAGTGACTTGATCGGCGCCCTCGGGAAATCGATGATTCCACGTGCAGTACTGTGCGAACCAGTCCGAGACTTTCGTCATTTGGTTGTAGAGGCGATTGTCTTCCTGCACTCGCGCCATTTGCCTGGCGGTCATTTGCGCGTCGGAAGTTAGAGGTTGGGTGAGTAGCACCGCAAACGCCAGCAAGGTGGGAAGTAGGGACTTTGAGTTCGGTCGGTGCATTTGCTGATTTGGGTGGTGCATTTGTTGGTTCGGTCGGTGCATTTGCCGGTTTGGGTGGTTAGCAGTTTGTTCGATCATACCAAGGATGTCGAGCCGGTTTGGTAACCTGCCCTTACTACAAGCGGGTGATTAAATTGATGCACAAAAAAATGCATCAATTTAATCACCGGCTCGTAAGGACTACGGAAGATCAACACCGATGCGTCATTGGCGCTGACTGCCGCGCCCGCTCTTTTCGCTGGAAGGAAGCACTCTCCCCTCCAACCACCCAATAGAAAACGGGGGACTTTGCAGTCCCCCGTTCCAATTTGTTTCTTATCGCTGGGCGATTTAGAAGTCACCCATGCCGGCGCCTTGTGGCATTCCCATTGATTTCTTTTCTTCAGGAACGTCTACAACGAGCGCTTCGGTGGTCAAGAACATTCCAGCGATTGAAGCTGCGTTCTGAAGAGCGCAACGTTCTACCTTAGC
>JBBQFO010000269.1:0-4953 GCA_038322035.1 Candidatus Obscuribacterales bacterium | reverse complement strand
GACTCAGGTCAATGAGCACAACCACGTCAGCGCACTGATTAACGACCGGATTTCGGGCTACAGTCTTGCCGCACTCAACATCAAGCATTTGCGCGAATTTAAGCTGCGCAGGTTGGACACCGACAACATCCGCAATCCCGGACGCAAGATTTCGAGCGAAACCGTGCGCAAGGACTTGATGAAAATTTCGTCGGTCTTCAACTGGTATCGAGAGGTAAATAGCCTCGACTCCCTCGACAATCCATTGGCCAATCGTGGCAAATTCTTACCCTCCAAAGGCGAAGAACGCGAACGCCGCTTCGACACTTTGAAGGATGAAGAAACGCGGCTTCTTAGGGCTGCATCCCAATATGGCGATGGCGGCTACGAGCACTTGATTCGCTGGCTGGTTGCCAGCGCCATGCGCCTTCAGGAAGCCCTGCTGATGCAGTGGCAGCGGGTAAATATTGACACGATGACTGTAGATATTCCCATCTCTGGAAACAAAACCCGCATCTTCCGTCGTGTACCAATTTCACCTGCCGGTGCCACGCTGTTAAGGGAGATGAATTCTGGCAAGGTCAAGAAAATATCCGGAAGCGTCTTTGACTTAAACCCGGCAAGCGTAGAAACCGGTTGGAAGCGGATAAAGGCGAAAGCTGCCATTGAGGATTTGCACCTTCATGATTTAAGGCACGAAGCTTTGTCCCGCCTTGGCGATTTGGGTCTTTCATCTTCGGAACTGATGAAATTTTCCGGGCACAAACATAGCAGTTCGCTAGATAGGTATGTCCACTTAGACGAGTTGTCACTTGCTCAAAAACTGCAACGCCTAAGCGTTGCCTGAAACCGGGAAGGGCATTACATGCCCTTTCATTGTTGCCAATGATTTTGCACGTGATGTAGTTCGCTGAACGAAGAACGGCTTTCAAATTCTAGTCGGCGTGGACCCAGCACCGCTTCGATTTGCTCTGAGCAAATTTCGCCGTGAGTCACTAGCTCAGTGGCGAGTTGATTTAGTTGTTTCCAATGTCGCCGCACCAGCTTTTCCGTCTGCATGTGCAAGTAGTTACCGATAGCCTCCCGCTCGGCTTGAGAGTCAGCGAGCTCACGCAGCAGCAGCACGCCGCGTTGAAAGTCATTGTGTGCCGCTTTCGAGTTTAAGAGGTGACCAGCGAACCGTCCTTCAGCAATTGGACCCGCGAATGAAATTCGAATGCGTTTTTCTACACTACGGCACCTATCCAAAAGTTCAACTATCCCGTCACTATCTGTTAGCCGAGCACCAGGAACAATCAGCGTCCGTCCGTCAGTATCGTCGTCGAAGCTCAGCGCTGCGCACTCCACATCCAGCCCCTGTGTCCAAGCGGCAAGTACATGGCCAGCCTCGTGAATGGCTGTCTGAAAAATTTCACGCTCATAATCTGTCTCGTCCAAAACTTACCTCCTTCGTTCACTCATGTGTTTTTCCGACTGGCTTTTGTGGTCGGATAAACTAAAAAGGGCGAAATCATTCGCCCTTGGTTGTTCTTCTCAATTCAAGACATTCCGCGTTGGGCGTGAATGCCAATGCTAAAACTGCGGTTCGACTATCCGACTTGGCTTACGTCGTCCGCCACTGGCTCCGTACCTTTTGTTTCATGAGCTGCTCCCGCATTCGCGGACGGAGGGGTATTCTCCTTGGCGTGCGACGATTCAATTTTGAGCTCTGGCGCGACCTTCGGTGCACCGGTACTCTGTGACTGTTCCGCGCGCATTGCATTCCGTAACATCAGTCCAGTTTGGACCATCATGCTGGCTGCGATTGAAACTTGCATTATTTCTGCATACATCGTTTTATTCCTTCTTGTTGTTGTCGCGTTGTGAGGCCTTTCCTCTTTTTTGACACGACACCTATATTATCTCATATATGTAGACACTTGTCAACATTTATCGTACTATGGTCTACACTCTGTATTATCAACACAACTCTGAAGGCACAACGCCGTCATGAATAAAGCTACGAAACCATCAAAGCAAAAATCAGCACGTGAACTGTTGGCAGTCAACTTGCGCATGCTCAGGGCCGAGCGGGGATTGACGAAAGAAGAGTTGGCCAATCTAGCTTGCATTGACCGAGGTTATGTAGGCCAGATTGAATCGATGAAGCGTGACGTTTCCGTCAAAATTATCGATAAACTTGTCTGCGCTTTGGAAGTGACCGTCGCGCGGCTATTCGAGGACCCGGAGAATCACAAAAAACAGGTGACTCGCAACGCAGGAACGTAGGCGCAGCTGTCTCCCAGAGAGCTGCAACGGTTAGAGCATGATGGAGCGAGAGCGATGAAAAGTGTTTTTTCATTTCAACAACCGAGGTGAGTATGGTCAGAAAGTCGCCCAAGGTAGTTCCACCGTATTGGTTAGCCATTCGTGGTCAGGAATATATTGACGCTTTCCATAAGGCGTGCGCTGGAAACGAGCTAGAAGCTTCCTCGCTTTTCGACTCTTTTGAGTATGCAAATCAGCTTAGATTGGTGCGCGAATTCTGGGAACTTAAGCAAGTCGGCAAAATAACAGGTGGAGTATGGTCGGCCGTACTTTCTCTGGCTTGGACGGTAGGACGGCGCGGTTCTATCCTCACAGATGCATTGTCAAAACTGAACAGAGGTGAACTTGCAAAAATGTTCTTAGAGGCCGATAAACGCGTCCTGATGGATGACATTGGCTTGGCGCGATTTGAGTCGCTGCCGGATAATTTCATCGTTTACCGTGGTTGCGGGCGGTTCGCACGCCATCGCACCAATGGCATTTCGTGGACCACGAACCGTGAACAGGCTGAATGGTTTGCATTGCGCACACCCACACCAATGCTGTTGGAGGCCCAGATGCCAAGGGCGGCCGTGATGGCGACATTCAAATATGAATGGGAGGTACTCAAGAATCCGTTGGTACGCGTTAAAAAGACAAACGATGTGGATTTATGGATGCCGCCGGAGGCGCGTTTCGTCAGAATGGAAGGACTCGGTAAGAAGTTGCGCACAGCTGCACAGCGCCAAAAGAAGTTGCCTAAGGTTGTCGCGGTTCAATAGGTTTGATTCGCGTGCAGGATGCGACGTAGGACGAGACTGTGTCGTACCTCGCCATCCTTAAACCATTGGCAGACTTTCGCAAGGGATAGTGGCTGCAGCCACTGCACTAAAGGCAAGCCAATATGGGCTCAACTTGGAAACTTTGACGTGGCACCATCGCGCGGTCCAGGTCCGCATAGTCGCAAAAAAACAACTGTCCTGCCCGCTTGACAAGGGCTCGAGGGCACTATTTTTGCGTTGCATGCGCAAACCTAAATATACTGCCGCATGAGTACAAATCTGAAGAAGACTACGGGGTCTCAGCTTGCTACGGTACCCAGCGCCGACAGCCAGTTTGCGACCGGCAAGGCGATGGCGCGTGGCCTAGCTGCAAAATTTCCGTCGAAAGTTCGATGGGAAATTGCTCGTGGGTTTTGCATTTCTGTTTTGACTTCCCACTGGAATGCCCGCTGCCGTGAAATAGGATGTAATTGGGCTATCAGTAGTGCCCCCAACTGCGCACCTCCCGACGACCCCAAGGTCATTAGGTTGGCGTTGGAGCTTGGAGAGATTGCCGCCAGCTTCAACGTGGAAAAAGCTTGCTACTTGCTCGGCACGGTTTATACAGCAATGCTACCAGGTGATGTGCGAGCAAAATTTGGAGCCTTTTACACCCCGTTGCCCTATGTCCACAGGCTATTGGACACAGTTGCAAAGACGGGTTTCGATTGGTCAAAAGGAAAGGCAATCGACCCAGCGTGTGGGGGAGGCGTTTTCATGGCTCCCATAGCGTTGCGAATGCTACAGGCATGTAGTGGGGGTTCGGCAAAGTTTAAGTTGGCGAACATAGCAAACAGGTTGCGTGGGGTCGAAATTGACCCATTCGCCGCTTGGATGTCTCATGTTCTGCTGGAAACAGCTCTTCTTCCACTGTGTGTTGAAGCAAAAACTCGGATGCCCAATTTAATTTCTGTTGGCGATTCGCTTGCGCTAACCACATTGGGTGGGTTCGATTTGGTGATTGGCAATCCACCGTATGGGCGTATTACGCTAGCGCCGGAGCAGCGCAAGTCCTACTCACGTTCTCTTTACGGCCATGCCAACCTTTACGGTTTGTTCACCGACCTAGCCGTGAGGCTTGCGAAGCCAAACGGCGTTATCGCCTATGTGACACCCACGTCTTTTCTCGGAGGGCAATATTTCAAAGCGTTGCGCTCCTTACTTGTGGAAATGGCGCCCCCTCAGTATTTGGACTTTGTCCATCAGCGGGAAGGTGTCTTTGACGATGTGCTACAGGAAACGCTCTTAGCGGTTTACCACAAGGGTGCCGCCTTATCACCGGTGCAGGTTTCATGCCTGTCCCCGCACACCCAAGATACGGTCAATGCGTTGGATGTGGGTCAGATTGACTTGGCAAAAGGCAGCCATCCTTGGTTGCTGCCACGTTACCCAGAGCAAGCCGATTTCTTCGCAAAACTCTGCATGATGTCTTGCCGGCTACACGACTTCGGCTACTCAGTTAGCACCGGTCCGCTTGTTTGGAACCGCCATAAATCACAACTCAGAACATCCGGAAAGGGTAAGAATGTCTTTCCATTAATTTGGGCTGAGTCCATCACTGGGGATGGGTTCAGCTACAGCGCGCAACGCCGAAGCCACGTCCCATTCATTCAAGTCACTGATAGGCAGAAGCACCTGTTGCGGCATTTGTCTTGTGTGCTCGTACAACGCACGACGGCGAAAGAACAAAATCGACGTTTGATTGCCGCAGTTATGCCTGATAGTTTCATTTCCTCGTTTGGTGCCGTCGTCGTTGAAAATCACCTCAATGTAGTATTTGCCGACCAAGCTGCACAAATTTCACCCAAAACAATTGCGGCAGTTTTGAACAGCCGGGCCGTCGACACTGCATTCCGGTGCATCAGCG
>JBBQFO010000268.1:0-4984 GCA_038322035.1 Candidatus Obscuribacterales bacterium | reverse complement strand
CACTTCAATCGGCACTTTGGTGTCAGACCAAGCCAAGCTCATATCTGCAGAGTCTTCTTTGATTGGATTGAATTCAATGGTGAAATTCTCCACTTTCCAGCTCATTTTGACTGGTTTAGCTTTGAATCGAGCCACATCATTCTTTTCGTCATACTTGTAAGCGCCCCATTGCTCAGAGCCCTTGTTGATGATTATTGTCCATTCGTCTTTGCCTGGAATTGTCATCAGCGCATAAGTTCCAGCTGGAACCTCTGTGCCATTCAGTTTGACTGGAGTGCTGAAAACAAGCTTGGTAGCGGCGTTAGCGCCCGTGCGCCAGACCTTTCCATACGGAACTACATTTCCGAATATTTCACGATTCTTGACACCTGGACGTGAATAAACAACTTCAATGTCTGTCAAACCAACACGCTGTTTCAATGTGCTTGTCGGACTCGCGGCGGGGAATTCGAGCGCTGCCGCTTGCGCAGGTAAACTGGATGAAGTAACCATAAAGGTGCAACCTACTGCAAGAAAGAATGGGAAAATTTTGGAATTCATATGACTAACCGTTTGACCCCTAAAAAATGTATTCTGGCACGGTAAAAGGCAAGGATACTAACCTTTCCGGCTTTGTCCCACATTATTTTCTAGAAACCGCCCCTGGATACTAAGGGCACGATTAGCATCTATTGATTTTATGGCGCCGATTGGCTACTTAAATCAAACTGTCGAGCTGCTCATAGAAGTTACAAAAACTGACACTGCCATTGGTGCCTTTGAAGATCCCGATGATCAACCGATCCAACTACGATTTTATTCACTGCTCTTACGACAATGTCAAGGCAAACAGATGTCGGCTCACCATTTCGCAGCATTAGGCCCAAAACCACCCCCTGCAAAGCTAAAATAGTGTTATGAGTGAGAACGTGCATTCTTGTGCCGGCTACAAGTACTATCCAGAGGCGTTCGACCCTGGAATCTATGAACTGGCGAGCAAAATCGTCAGCGACAAGCGATTCTATCGGACGTTCGTCTCATACTTCCTGAAAACCATGCTGGACCCAACTCAGCTGGTACATGCACGCTCCGCGATAGTGAATGAGGTGCAGTCGCTGGCGCCACAAGCGGCGATGATCAAGACAGTTTGGTGCTCGCTCAGCCTTGCCACAGAGAAATATTTCAACCAGAAAGCACTGGATTACGCGTGGAGTGATGAAGAGCGCGAAGAAGCTCAAGCGGATTGGTTTGGCTTGATCGCCCCAGGGTTCATTCCTGGAGACTACAACCGCTCGCTCGACATTTCAGTGTTGAAAGCCTGGAAAAAGCGCCTGGTCAAACTGCTAAGCCGTGATATGGGTCCGATGGCGGCGTGTGACATGTGCACAAGCAAGTGTCTTTACTTGTACGACGTAAAGGCGTTGGACGACAACTGGTGGTTGCCATTTGACAAGGCGCGCCAGCGCGAGGACGCTCCGCGACTGGCTGCTCACCTTGCCTTGAACCTGTGTGCGAATCTAGGTGGCATGTACGATGTCGACGTGGCATTTTGCATGACGGCGCGAACCGTCGAACATCAAGACTCATTTGAAGATGCGCAGCATGACTTTATGGAGCGAGTGCGCGCAGAAATCGAAAAGGCGATCGATCAATACAAAAAGTCCGCTGGCGAGAATGAAAAGAAAAAACCGTTGCCTTCCGTCGACATAAGAGCACAGGAAGTTATTACTACCGACGGTTCGTTAACGCGCGATCAAATTTTCGAAGTCATAGTTCGAATTGGATTGACTGGTGCAAAATGGCGCCAGCTCTGCGAAGAAACAATGTTGGCCAACAAAATCAGCGCCGATGAAATCGAACAAGAAATCGATCAGCGTCTAAAAAGCGTGAACTGCGAACCTGAATGAGCTAAGGCTCCAAGTCCTTCATCGTCTTTTCTTCCGAGCTTGTACCTTTAATTACAGGCGGTGTCGGATCAACAGTTGGCACCGGATTTGGTGACGGGGCAATTGTTGTTGTCGTATCTACTTTTGGCACGTCAGGGTGAGCGAAAACCGGCTTAGGTTTTGGTTTTACTTTATCGTCAGGAATTGGTTTCAAGGTACGCAGAGAAGTTCTCGAGTCAACGTCATCAGACTTTGCCGTGCGGTCTTTTTTACCAATCGGATAAGACTTGTAGAGCGTGCCGTCCAAGTAGATTCTAAATTCAGAAGTGCCATTGTTCTTGACTGGATCGCCAGCCAGGAATTCAAATGGCTTCGTGTCCTTGGCACCAAGTGGTGGAACAAATTGATCGACTAGTTTTTGATCTTTGAACCAAACAACCCGAGAACTGGCATTGTCATAAAGCTCGACTTTAAGGTTGAGAGAGTTGACGGCCTTTTCTGATGAATTCCAAACTTCGCCGTTAATCTTCGGTAAGTGAGAACCACCTTCGAAACTAGTTTCAACATTGCGCAAAGCGATTTCCGGCACTTTGCTGTCACCGTTCATTTCTTTCGCTTGTTGCAGATAACCGTAACCGGCATCACTGTTTCCTTGATCGAGAAGTTCTTTGCCGCGCTTAGACAGAAGCAGAGACAACTTTTTCTCGAGCACGGGATTTCGCGCACTCAGCTTGACAGCTCTTCGAAGTTGATCGATAGCCAACTCCAACTCGCCAGTGCGCACATAAATGTCTGATGCCATTTCGAAGTTGCGAGAATTCTGAGCGATGTTATTCAATTTGGTTAAATAGACGAGAGCTTTTGCATCATCGTTATCATTTGCCGCTGCATTTGCGATCTTCTGATAGATTGTTGCCAATCGAGCATCAGCCTCGCTATAACGAGATCCTTCACGCAACGCTCTAACTTCTTCCCAACACTTCAAAGCTTGATCGACTTTGCCTGAACGCAACGCTTCATCGCCCCAGAGTGCGTCAAGATCAGCCAATTCAGCCTTTTTACCTGCAACTCCAGCTTTAGCCAGTGGACGCAACAACTCGATCGCTCTTTCATATTTTCCGCGTTGGCGATAGTAATTTGCTAAGTCAGAAGCTAAGGCAGGCTCTGCGACCACTCCAAGACCCAGTTGCTGTGCCTGACTTATGCAGTCCCAGGCCTTCTCGACTTGGTCGACTCCAACATAAGCTCTGGCCAGAGCGAGATAGACCTTTCCATCTTTCTTGCGCAAGGTCAACGCTTGATTCAATGTGGTGACTGCAAAAGCGTACTGTCCGTTTTGCAATTCCTTCTGACCTTGCTCGAGCAAACGCTGATCGTCAGGCTGTTTCGTCACGAAGAAGAAGACTGCTCCGGCGGAAATAAGTACCACAGTCAGTGCCAAAAGAATGCCTGCAGACGTCGACGCACCGCTCTTATATCCACCCTTCACATGCTTCGATCGCCGCACAGAATCAGGTGGGCGTTCAGACATGTCGAACTCGTTTTCAGAAGCTTCTTCTTCCCGAGATCGATTCGGATCGGCAGCTCGCTCATCATCGCGAAAGGCTAATTCTTGTTCCAGTTCCGCTCGCTCTCCATTGCGATTGGATGAACGTCTGCCACGACGCGATGAACTCTCATTATCACGAGTGGCGGGTCGTTCAGTAGTAACTACTGACGGTCCCGCCACATCTGGATTGGTTGGTTCCTGGTTCTTAAGGTTGACACCGCATGAGACGCAATTCTCATACTGAGGCGGGTGATAAAGTCCGCAACCAGGACATTTCATACTCTGCGCTCCTTAGTCAGGCGCTTCTCGTGAACCTAATCAGAGAATACCTTATTCAGCGAGCATCCGCTGCTTGGCTTACTTGATTTCTACCTTTGCGCCAGCTGCTTCGAGTTTGACCTTCATCTGGTCTGCTTCTTCCTTCTTTACCTTTTCCTTTACGGCTTTAGGTGCGGAATCAACAAGGTCCTTAGCTTCTTTCAAGCCAAGTCCAGTTACTTCGCGAACGACTTTCAGAACTTCAATCTTCTTGTCGCCAACTGAAGTCAAGACTACGTCGAATTCAGTCTTCTCTTCAACAGCAGCAGCGCCAACTGGAGCAGCAGCGAAAGCCATTGGTGCAGCGGCAGTTACGCCGAATTTGTCTTCCATTTTCTTTTTCAAGTCTGCAGCTTGAAGAAGTGTCAAATTGCCGATCTGTTCGAGCAATTCATCGACGTTAACAGCAGTAGCCATGATTAAACTCCTTTGTTCAAATCAAAAATACGTGTCGAATGCAGCAAGCTGCAACGGGGATCCTTCGGACTAAGCTTCAGGGGCTTCGGGAGCGGCTTCAGCAGCAGCTTCCGGTGCGGCTTCAACAGCAGCTTCTGGTGCGGCAGCTTCAGGAGCAGCAGCTTCAGCGGCAGGTGCAGCTTCGGCAGCAGCTTCAGGAGCGGCTTCAGCAGCTGCTTGTGGAGCTTCTTCGGCGGCAACTTCTACTTGTTCAGCAGGAGCTGGTGCGCCAGGGTCATTCTTCTTCGCCACTTCCTCAGCAAGGAGAGCGATATCGCGAATGATTGATTCAAGTAATCCAGCAATTCCTCTTGCGCCAGAGTCCAAGCCAGCCATAATGCCGGATAGCAGGACATCTTTCGAAGGAAGTTCGGCAAGACCTTTGACCTCTTCTGAGGTCATGGCTTTGCCTTCTAGAACTCCGCCGCGGATTTTGCCCTTTTTCAGAGCTTTGAAGAAATCAACGGTGGTTTTTGCGGGCTGGGCTGGGTCATCGTAACCGATGATAATGGCTGAAGGTCCTTTGGCCAGTGTTTTGATGGCTTCGAAGTCTTTCGAATTCGTAGCAATCTTGACCAGAGTGTTCTTAGCAACTCGGCATTTGGCATTGTCTTTATCCAATTTGCGACGAAGTTGTGTCAGTTCGGCGACCGTCAGTCCACTCACGTCGGCAACGACGGCGACCTTGCCATTATCAAAAAATTGATGCAATTCGGAAACGATTTCCTGCTTGCGTGCTTTGGTGGCCATCGAACGTCTCCCTGTACTCGTGAGTACTTTCTGTTCCCCAAAGAAA
>JBBQFO010000267.1:0-5011 GCA_038322035.1 Candidatus Obscuribacterales bacterium | reverse complement strand
GTCAGTTCATTGGCGAGTTGGAAGATCAAACCGAACATGCGAAGACTGGCTGCTGCAAGGAAGTTGCAGCAGCGCACGTTCATTAAGTTCAATCGGAAAGTATCAAACTGGCGAAATCCAGCGCGTTAAGAGTTCAAGTCTAAGGAAAGCAAGATGGCAAATCTAGAAATCGATTTTCGTGGTATCAAATCTCCCAATCCTTTTTGGCTGGCTTCTGCGCCACCGGCAAACTCAGCGTATCAAGTGCAAAAAGCGTTTGAGCAAGGCTGGGGTGGTGCCGTCTGGAAGACAATCGGCGCGCCGGTTTTGAATGTATGCAATCGCTACGGCACTATCGATTACAAAGGTCAGAAGATCATTGGTCTGAATAACGTCGAACTGATTAGCGACAGACCGATCGATTTGAACTTGAAAGAAATTGCTGAAGTGAAGCGCAATTTCCCTAACCATGCCGTTATCGTCTCGGTCATGGTAGAGTCCAAAAAAGAAACCTGGCAAGAAACGATCAAGCGCGCTGAAGAGACTGGCTGCGATGGATTCGAATTGAACTTCGGTTGTCCCCACGGCATGTCTGAACGCGGCATGGGCTCTGCCATGGGGCAGGTTCCTGAATATACCTGCATGGTGACCGAATGGGTGATGGAAGCTGCCACCAAACCCGTGATCGTCAAGCTCACTCCCAACATCACCGACATCGTGCAACCGGCACGGGCAGCTGTGCGAGGGGGTGCAAATGCCATCTCTCTGATTAACACGATCAACAGCATCATGGGTGTCGATCTCGATACATTCGAATTACGACCAAACGTAGGTGGGAAGGGCGGACACGGTGGTTATGCCGGACCTGCCGTCAAACCAATCGCTCTTCACCTGCTCAGCGCTGTCGCATCAGACCCTGAAGTTCAAAAAGCCAACCTGGCTATCTCCGGCATGGGCGGTATCGAAACCTGGCAGGACGCAGTTGAATTCATGCTTTTGGGCTCGACCAGCGTGCAAGTTTGCACTGCCGTCATGCACTGGGGGTTCCGCATCGTCGAAGATATGATCGAAGGCATGTCGAACTGGATGGACGATAAAGGCTTCAAGACATGCAACGACTTCATCGGCGCATCATTGCCTCGCATCTCCAGCTTCGGAGATTTCGATCTCGGCTTCCAATCGGTTGCCAAAATCAATCACGACAAATGCATTCAATGTAACTTGTGCTTTATCGCCTGCAACGACGCTGCTCACCAGTGCATCGACTTGAAGGACGCAAAGCTGACCAAGGAAGCGAATGAAAGACTCTGGCCGGTGGTGCGTGAAGTTGACTGCGTCGGTTGCGCTCTCTGCTCAACCGTTTGCCCTGTCGACGATTGCATCACGATGGTGCAAATTGACACGGGTCGCCCACACATAACCTGGAACGAGATTATGAAGTCCAAGCCTGAAGTGACTGAGGATTGGCAAAAGATGGAAGAGTACCGCAAGACGGCAAATATCCACGTCCACTAGCTCTTTAGCTAGCGGCGGCAGTTTGCGCCAGTCTTAGCCGTGCTGTTCCATATCGTTTAAAGCAGTGCTGGTGAATTCTTCTTGCTTCTTGCGGCGTTGTTCATCTTCGGCAGCCAATTCTTCTACGCTCTTTTGTTTGACGAAAGCGCGCAAACGCGTAATGCTTTTGGATGGTCCAGAACGAGTCCGCGGAGCTAACGATCCCATGCTCGTATTTTCCGAAACAATCGGTTCCATGTCAGGATCAGCTTCAGGCAAGTGGCTTCGCACTGTCCTTAGACGGTCGCGTTCGGAGTCATCGACCTTCTTGAATTTTTCTAAAAATTGGTCCACAAATTTCATCTGCACGCCCTCACTAGAGGTGCCTGGAACCGTCGAGTCGACAAGCCCATCACCGAGAAAATTGTTGGTAAGTTGGATTCCCAGGAGCACAACGCGGAACAAAAGCACCCCACATAACTAATGTACCCCAAACTGATCGTTTCTGTCAGATTACCCGAGCAAGCGGTAATAATTGGACCCGCTTTGAAGCACTTTTTTCCGCTATGTGCTTTCTGGTACGGTGTTTGGGACTTGCACCAATTTTGGTGGCAGAATTAGATCAGGTCGGATAAAGTCTCGTTTTCGGTGGAAATCTCAATTGGCGTTTAATGATTCACTCAATTTTGAACCGTCTTTGGCTAAGTTGCGGGCTGAATCTGCTCCGTTTCATGTGATTCTCTCAGGTTATTTGCGCTCTTCGAAAACTTTCGAACTCTATGAAGCGCTCGAAAAGCTTGAGGGGCTTCCCTCTCGGCTTGTTCCGTTCGAATTGAAAGACGACAACTCGACCCCTGTCAAAAGCACCCTGGCTGAATTGCTTCAATTGCTTCGTCGACATCAGAACTTTCGCTCAATCATGGTATCCGATCCCTTCAAAAGATCCCTCCACTCCCTGATCGATAAAGTCGCTGACAGGGCCAGTGATTGCGGCGCTATTAATGTTGTCGTCAAGCAAAACACCGAGATTATCGGTGACAATTTCGATGGTGCCGCATTCGTCGCTGGGGCGACTGAACACTGTGGCGTCAATTTCGAAAGGAAAAAGATGGTTTTCTTCGGCTGTGGCGGTGTCAGCAGTGCCGTCTCTGCGCGATTAGTGGATGTCCTGGGCAAAATTGCACTGGTCGATTTGAACGTCAGCGAAGCTGTGGCTCTTGCTGCGATTTTAAGGCGTAGAAATAGTTCGATCGAGGTGGAAATCATTTCCGCTCAGGGGGACCGAGACTTTCGAGAATACGACTATTTATACAACGGAACTGGGCTCGGCAAATCTGACAACAGATCTCCAATCGCTGCGGCCGATCGGTTCAATCGCAATGGTATCGCATTTGATGCAAATTATACGCCCGAGGTGACTCCATTCTTGAAACAACTAAGCGAAAGGGGCAGCATATCGATCAACGGTCTGAGCCACATGCTAATGTGCACGAGCCTGCATTTGAGTGCTGTGACTGGCGAATCTGTACCCTACGAGACTGTCAAAGGTGCTTACGACCGAATCGTTAAAGCTTGATCGAGTTTATTTTAAATCTGATGCTTTTCTTTTTGCGCGGTCTCGAATTGCGGTGGCTTTTTGTTCGACTTCGCGCTGCATTTGAGCTAACTCTTCGCTCGACATCGAGGTCTTTACCGTGCCGTCGGGATAGATGTACCGCTGATTTGCATTTGATTCCGCATCAGCTTGTCTTTCTTTTTCTTGTGCTTTCATGCGAGCCACTTCTGTTTCACCGTCTTGAATGATTCGTGCCCGTCTCATGGCTAGGTCCGCACTGACAGCCGGTTCCCCCGAATCACCACCAGCGGTGCTATCTGTTGTATCAACAGGCTGCTTGGGCGTCACCACTTGAACGGGGCGGGGAGCTGCAACCGCCACTGGTGCAGTCAGTTTTGGATTAGACGCAATGTAAGACAGGGCGGTGGTGCAGTGAGCCTTAATATCTGCGGGAGGGCGACTGGCAAGACATTTTAGATAACTGGCTTTAGCCGCGGCAGAATCTTTCAACTGCACATAAGTGTTCGCCAGTTGATAGTGCGTTTGCCATGATTTTGGTTTTGCCTGCGCCGCTTTAAGGAGATGAGTCTTTGCGCCAGCGAAGTCTCCAGCTGAATACGCAGCTGCTCCCTCGGCATACTGATCAGCTGAACCTGGCTGTGTAGCGAGAACTAAAGTTGTGAAGGTCGCCGCTGAAAGAATATGAGAGAGTTTCGAGTGCATAAAAGGTCCTCTAATCTGCGCGAGGTCCTATTCTAACCCACTGAGCGGATCAACGTGTCAACAAATTACGCACGGCGAATATGTCTGCTCGTTTCATTGGTCTGCCTGTGACTGACGACATTTGCACGACATCACGGTCGCTCCACCGGTAGATGGTGATTTCAATTGGATAGTTCTGCTCGATCCATTTGAGATGGACGAACGAACCTTTTCTGTTTTCCACTAATTCGGCTTCAATATCTTCATATCCCCACTCTTGAAGCAAATCTTTAATCTCTTCGTAGTGGTCGCTGTAGGCATGCATATCGATGTCGGAGGATAAACGAATTTGACCTGAGAGTGTGCTGCCGATTAAAAACGGGTCGTAGACTTCGATAATCGACATAGCTGCTAGCGCGATTTCGCGCATCGCTTTGACGCGTCTACTAAGTTCGGCGGCACCTATTTCTTCTTCTGTGATGCGGCGAACCCACCCCCGGATTTTCTTGTTCGAAGGAAGACGAGTTTGGTCTGAAAGTCCAAGCATCATCATGGCGCGTTCCTTTGCGTGAAGGTACTCGTCTTCAGAGCCTTCCGCCATGAATCGAGCCGCCTCCTCTGCGAAACGTCGCTGAGTATGTCTTCTCATTGGTTAGCACAAGCCCCAGCTTGCTTTAAGTAGATTTCGGTAGTCTAACATGGGGTGGCCAATTGCGCCACTCCGCATCGCCAGTGGTGCGCGAATTTAGTCACCGCACGAGTGGATTTTTCGGTGATTGCTTTGCTTGCGATATTACCTGTGTTGTTCAATCACTAGTAAGAATTGTTGGCAGTGAAAAACTCGTTTAGCTGGATGACAAAATTTCCAGCAAACTTGCCAAGGTACCTGCTATCATTTAAATGACTGACTCGTCAGTCATTTAAATGAGTTAATAAACAGAAGAGTAGAAATTGAAGAATCAAGCAGAATTGATAACTCCCAAAAGGGCACCTGGCAGACCGAAGGATGATTCACTGGCGGCACGACGGCAGGAAGAAATTCTTGAGGTGGCCACCAAAATTTTTGCCTCAGACGGTTACCAGAATGCCGATCTGCAGGAAGTAGCCGATGAGCTTGGCGTGGCGAAGGGTACCTTGTACAGATACTTCCCCAGCAAGCAGGAGCTGTTTTTGGCTTGTGTCGACCACGGGCGCAACCTCCTGGGCGAGCAGGTCATGGCTAGCTTGGGCTTATCCCCCGACCCGCTTGAGACGATTGCCGCCGCTATACGCGCCTTCTTT
>JBBQFO010000266.1:0-5032 GCA_038322035.1 Candidatus Obscuribacterales bacterium | reverse complement strand
TGCTTGCGCGATGATTTGATCTGGTGCCAACTGCGCTAGCAATTGCTTCGAACTTCCTGGTGCAGCCATTGCCGACAGCACTGGAGCTAGTTCATTTGATTCAACTGGAGCAACTGCAACTGGTGCTGCTGCTTCGGGTGCAGTCACTGCCACTGGTGCGGAGGCTGCTGGTACTGGCTCCGGCAAAAAGTTTGCCATGGCAGGATGGATAGTCAGAGCTGCCGCTGGTGCCGCCCCGATCGTCGCTCCACCCTTGGCTTTGCTGCCTAAGAAGAGCATCGCGTGTCCGGCCGAGGTCGAAGAAGTAAAGTGAGCAGGTCTCACTGGACTAGTTGACTTCTTGAGTTTCACGCCATTCGCTTGTTGTGCATTGACTCCAGACATCTTCTGCCAGATGCTGGCATCAGGTGCGGAGTGTGCCGCTAGTAAGTTTGCCTGCATCAGCGTTAGCGATACGCTCAAGGACAAGCACAATTGGGGCTTATTCATTCAACTCTCCCTCTTCTAGCTCTCATTCTTGCCACCATGTACGTTGAGAGCCACATCCGTAAGTAGCCGATTTACCGGCTCGTTCAGAAGCTTAACATGACTTTCCACTGTCTGCACGAATCTTTTTTCATTGCCAGACACCAACTTAAACTTACTCATTATTTTTTCGGACACTAATTTTCTTCACCTGCCGAAACCGGCATGGACAGTGGATTACAATCAGGCCTCAATGCTTACAAGTGGCTTACAATCAAAATGATTGACAACCGCCGATGGTGTCAGATGAAAATTGAGAACCATGTCAAGTGACGAATTCGCTTCTCAGATTGGTTTTTTCGGTGGTTATCAGATCGAATTAACCAAGAAATTTAAAATGTCAGGTGAAATTCAGATTCCATATGGCACTTGCAGTCCAAGTTCCATTAATGAGAATGGTATATACTCAGTTCTGCTACGACGTAGACACACTTACGTCAGTGCTGAGCGAAACTGCCTGACAAACAAAATCAGTCAAATCTAAATTGAACGAAGTTCAGCAAAACGGCATCCATTACCAAGCGAGAGACACAAATAGTGGTTGAAAACAGTAACGAGCAAGAGAAAGTTCTTGTTGTCGACGATGAAGCTTCGATCAGAAGAATTCTCGAAACGCGATTGAAATTAGCAGGCTATAACGTAGCCACGGCAGCAGACGGACAGGAAGCGCTGGAGCAATTCAATGCATTCCAGCCAGACCTCGTAATCCTCGACGTCATGTTGCCCCGAATGGACGGTTACGAAGTTTGCCGAGAAATCAGAAAGACTTCCGACACACCGATCATTATGTTGACGGCAGTTGCAGACGTTTCGAACCGTATTCAGGGATTAGAAATCGGCGCCGATGACTATGTCGTCAAGCCGTTCAGCCCAAGCGAGCTTGAAGCCCGAATCAAGGCTGTATTGCGCCGCACCGTTGAAAGACACCAGGAAGCCGGTCAGAGCAAGAGCACCAACGTCATTACAATTGGCAATCTGAAAATTGATTTAAACAAACGACAAGTGACACGAAAGAACGAACGAATTCGTTTAACCGGTATGGAATTTAGCCTGCTTGAACTGCTAGTGACGAACTCAGGTAAGCCCTACTCACGCGGAGAAATCTTGCAGCAAGTTTGGGCATATCCTCCAGACCACAGAATCGACACGAGAGTTGTGGACGTTCACATCAGTCGCTTGAGATCGAAACTGGAAGAGGATTCATCCAATCCAGATTTAATCTTGACAGCGCGTGGCATCGGCTACATGTTCCAAAAGATCAACTAAAGAACCGATTCGAAGATATAAGAAGGATGCGGAATAAATCCCGCATCCTTTTTTATTTGAGTTCTTACAATTGGCATCCGCGTCTTGCTCCAACAAATGTCCGCACCTGAATGCGGACATAAGTCAGCGCCGAATACTAGGTTCCGGATTTCCAGGAGTTCATGTACTCGTTCATCTCTGGAGTCAGCTTGTCAATTTGCATGCCCAGAGATTTCAACTTCAAAGTGGCAATTTCTTGATCGACTTCAGCTGGCAATTGGTTTACGCCAGCTTTCAGTTTGCCTTTGTGCTTAACGAGATATTCAACCGCAAGCGCCTGGTTTGCGAAGCTCATATCCATAACGCTGGCTGGATGACCTTCTGCGCAAGATAGGTTGACCAGGCGTCCTTGAGCGAGCACATAGACTCGGTTGCCGTTGGCCAAAACGAATTCTTCCATCAATGGACGAACTTCGCGCTTGCTAATTGCTTGCTTTTCTAGTGCCACCAGATTCAGTTCCAAATCGAAGTGACCTGAGTTGCAAACAATAGCGCCGTCTCTCATTTTTGCGAAGTGAGGTCCGTCGATGACGTGGCGATTGCCAGTCACGGTGATGAACATATCACCCAGTGCTGCAGCTTCGTCGATTGGCATAACGCGGAAACCGTCCATAACAGCTTCGATAGCACGCAATGGATCTACTTCTGTGACGATCACGTTTGCGCCCATTCCACGCGCTCTCATAGCGCAGCCCTTGCCGCACCATCCATAACCTAGAACGACGACGTTGCGTCCTGCCACCAATCTATTGGTGGCACGGATGACACCATCAAGAGTTGATTGACCGGTACCGTAACGGTTGTCAAACATGTGCTTGGTTTGCGCATCGTTAACGGCGATGGCCGGGAAGGTAAGCTGATTGTCCTTCTCCATGGCAATCAAACGAGTGATACCAGTGGTGGTTTCCTCGGTGGTGCCGATGATGTCTTTAATTTGACCTTGTCTTTCTTGCAACAAGGTTGCCACCAAATCCGAACCGTCGTCGATGATGATGTGAGGTTTGTGGTCGAGGGCGATGCGTACATGCTTGCTGTATGTGGATACCTCTTCGCCTTTGATAGCGTAGACGGAAAGGTTGTGCTCCTTGACCAGCGCTGCGGCTACATCGTCTTGTGTCGACAAAGGATTGGAGGCGATCAACAAGCAGTCGGCGCCGCCGGCAGCAAGAGTGGTGGCCAGGTTGGCAGTTTCGCTTGTGATGTGCGCACAGACGGCCAATCTCAACCCCTTGAACGGTTGTTCTTTGCGGAATCTTTCACGAATCATTCTAAGAACAGGCATGTCACCTTCGGCCCATTCAATTCTTTGCTTGCCCAGCCCAGCCAAATTGATGTCTTTAATTTCGGATGCCGGCATTGTTGTATTACTCACTAAAAATCCCCCTGCTCAAGGGCTGCGCCCCTGAAATCAAACTATGACAAGACCTAGATGTTACCAAGACAACTTGGGGGCGCGGAAGCTTCGCCTACTTATATAAAGGAAGCGGATGAAGTTGCTCAACAATCCAGTGATGTCAATACCAATAATTAAGAATTGTGATCTAGTTTTACGACCGGATAAATTGTTTGATTTCAAGGGAACAATATGAATACAGAGAGCGACGGTTGTAGCAATGAGCCCCCGGAATCACATGAAGAAGATCACTATATTGAGTGCCACTTTGCTGGCAAGTATGGCTCTGATGCCGGCTCAAGCTAACGTTCTTCACGGATATCTCGAGCACCAGGCTGAACCGCAAACCGCACCAAACGCGACACCAAATATGGCACCAAATCCAGCACCATCAAATGACTCCATATCTGGTGCCGTCGAAAAACTGATGCCAAACTCTTACCCATCAGGTTATCAAGGGCAATGGCACTGCGTAACCACTGTAGTCGACTCTGGAGTTCCAGCCATACCAACCGGGCAGGTGATGCTCAGCGACGTCACCTTCGCCAGACAAGCAGACGGCCGTGTCACCGCCGTCTGGACCCAGCCAGGATGGACTGAGAGCACATCGTCAGTGACTGCCTTCAGCAGCATCGAAGCACGAGTAGACCGCACCAACTACTTCGTCTCCAAAGATCTTGATCAATCATGGGCCGCACGCTCCCGCGACCAGTTCAGTCAAACCACCAGACAGTCAATTGCCGCCAAGAGCTATATCGACCAGTATGTAGATGGACAGTTTGTCGGTCGCTACCGAACCACCTCCGTACTGCAAAAGGCACCAGGTTCAGATATCGCTTTCGCCAAGTAAGTGGTATCACTCATTGGTGCGGCTCAAGAAATGGTGGCACAGTGGTGGCACACCAGATGTGGTGCGACAAGATCTATTAACAGGCAACGACTCTATATATGGTGGATGGCGGCAGATAGGCAATGCTCCCACCGAGCAGAGCCAGTGGGAGCATTCAGATCAATATCGATCGCCTGAGGCGATTGCCGAAGCCGCTTATTTCTTGCCTGAAACCGGTTGCTTAGCAGCTTTTCTCTGTTGGGCGAATGAGTCGGCACCACGGTAAATGGCAGAGCGTCCAAGATCGCGTTCGATGCGCAGCAGTTGATTGTATTTAGCAGTTCTCTCAGCACGGCAGGGCGCGCCAGTCTTTATTTGACCGCAATTGGTGGCAACAGCGAGGTCAGCGATGGTGGCGTCCTCGGTTTCACCAGAGCGGTGACTGAGCATACTTGAATACCCGTTTTCTTTAGCCAGGCTGATCGCTTCAAGGGTTTCAGTCAGCGTTCCGATTTGATTTGGCTTGATCAAGATCGAATTAGCAACACC
The DNA here is from genome assembly GCA_038322035.1 of Candidatus Obscuribacterales bacterium. Taxonomy (GTDB): domain Bacteria; phylum Cyanobacteriota; class Vampirovibrionia; order Obscuribacterales; family Obscuribacteraceae; genus PALSA-1081. Next base: position 431 of record JBBQFO010000266.1, on the reverse strand, counting down.
ACTATCGATACCACGTTGTAATCGCGTTGTATTGGTGACGAATAGATCATCGCCTACCAATTGAACGCGAGAACCTATAGTGTCAGTAAGGAGCTTCCAGCCGTCCCAGTCATCTTCTGCGAGTCCATCTTCTATGCTGACGATTGGGTACTTATCCGCCAGTTTCTCGTAGTACTTGACCATATCCTTACTAGATAGAACCAAGTTTTCAGTGGCCAGTTTGTATTTGCCATCCTCGAAGAATTCGGTTGAGGCAGGGTCGAGAGCGAGTCCGATCTGCGTGCCTGGCTTGAATCCAGCCTTTTCAATTGCCACCATGATCAATTCCAGTGCTTCTTCATTCGTTTTTAAGGATGGTGCGAAACCACCTTCGTCACCAACCCCGGTGCTCAGTCCTTTTTTATGGAGCACTGCCTTTAGTGCGTGATAAA
>JBBQFO010000265.1:0-5063 GCA_038322035.1 Candidatus Obscuribacterales bacterium | reverse complement strand
CGGATTGGTCCATGTGCTACAGGCATAACGGTATACGTTCCAGGCGGAAGACCAGCAGTCGAGTGACCAGCACCATGAGTAGCAGCTCCGGCACCAGCACCAGATCTGATTTGCGCTAGCAAAGAATCTGCTGGACCTTTTACCCTTTGATCGCTTGTGGAGTTCGAAATCCATTCAAGCTCTGTAATCGCTTGCTTCGTGTTGCCACTGTTTTTGTAACACTGAGCCAACATATAGTGCGCAGTTGGTTCGGAAGGATTTTTTTCTGAGATTTTTCGAAACGCCGATAGTGCGGCCCTGTAATCTCCGGAATTGTACAATCGGGTCGCCTGATCCCACTCGGGGTTCGCTGCCAGTGCCGATGTCATGGAAGCCATCAACGATATTGAAATGAGCCACTCTAGTTTCATAAGGTTTGCCTGGGTTAGAAGGTTACGCTCTCAATCTTATCAGCGATCACCTGTCTGATCGATCCAGTCTGCAGACTATAAGTTGCGGATACTCTACCATAGAAAATTCAGCATCACCACCAGTGGTGGCGTCAGTGTTGAAGCGCTCTGTGCGCTGAACAGTGACTTCGCAAAATCGCATTGATTGGTGATCGGCGCTTTGCTAGTAAGCAACGAGAACTAAATTTCCCGGCTGTTTCCAAGAGGGTGTTTGTAATCGGCTTCCTTGTCATGGAATCGTGCAGCCGCGCGGTTTAATAACTAATTTGGGGCGAGCATTTTAATGCCGTTTCTGATTACAATGCGATGGAGACGGGCATGATAATTAGTGTGAATCCTGGTCCGAAACCTTCAGGTTTTTCAGATGCGACTTAGGTCCTCTGGCAATTTGCCAGCAGCACGTGCGCTTACGGCTCTCCTGGGAGCTTCGATTTTTTGCGCGCCTGCGGCGTTTTCAGTTGAGAGCAACGACATTTCCTTACTGCAGCCGCAGAAGGCGCAGCTTGACAACACGCCCATGCAGCCGTCTCGGATGAAATTAGAAGGAAAGGCTGAAGTCGCCGCGCCGCTGTTTACGAACTTGCGGGAATGGCAGGCGTCACAGTATTACAAACAGGGCGTTTCGGCGCTTGCGGTGAACAATTTATACGGTGCAGCCGAGCAGTTCAGGATTGCCGAGGCCGGCTTCGGAATGGCTAACAATGGGCGATTCCAGGCTCAGGCGAAGTACGCTGAGGCTCAGACCCGTCGCCTGCTCAGGCAGAATGCTCAGTCGGCTACGCTCTATGCCCAGGCTGCCGAACTGTTCAAGAAGTACGACCCCACCAGTCCATATCTGAAGGCATCAATAGACCAGAGCGGGCTCCTGTCGATGGTCGGTAAGCCTGATTTGACCAGGAAGAACCCGTTAAAAGGACAGGCGACGGAGAACGAGCTGCCACCAGCTGAAACGTTGAAGTCCCTGCCAGCGATGACCGACCACGTAGATAAGGTTGTGCCTTTGACCGGCAGTGTTACTCAATTGGCGGGCGGCATCAAAGTCGATTCTCTGAAAGACGCAGACTTTTTCAATGGCGGAAATCAGCTTCCCAAGGCAGCTGCCGTTAATGTCACTGACTTATACGTGAAGAATACCGTCCTCAAAGCCTTTACTGATATGACCTGCCTCGAGTTTACGGCTTTGGGTGGCAACTATTACACTGCGCCCGATCTCTACAGCGCCTTCAAAGTGAACGGGAAGGCCGTTGTGGTTGGCGCGTCAGACCAGGCGTTCAGTCCAACCGTGAAAATTACAATCAACGGGAAGCAGGCGTCTGTTGCGATGGACCTGCCCGGCATGAGCCGCCACAGCAAGAATGTGCTGCTCGTTACTGATGAACAGCACGTCTTGGCCATGGACCCGCGAACCAAAGATACCTGGAAGTTGGTCACGCAATTCAATAATTCCGTGCCTGAATTTCACTGGTGGAAACTCACCCACGAGAAGAAACAGAAATATATTTCGCCAAATATGAAGCGCATGAACGTGGACGAAGATGTTGCCGGTGCGAACATTCCTGGGTCGTTCTTCAATCACACGAAAAATCAATCGCTTTTCAGTCATACCAAGCCGACAACGCAAGCTTCCCGGTAGGTAATCTAATTCTGAGGCAGCGCGTTAATCCAATCGACGCACAGCTTGATTGCTGCGTCCTCACTCTTCGGCTTGAACGAGTGGTCTCCTGACACCACCTGTGATGCGAAAGTAGAGGTTATGTGCTGCTGCTCTTCGGCTAGTTGAGTCAGCGGACACAATTTGTCGTTGTGGCCCGTGATAAATAATATCGGCGCTTTGATTCTTCCCAAGTGTGACCAATCGCGTGGTTTGGGATTTTTGCCCATGCCGCAAATTGGCAAACCGTAGAAAACCAGAGCGCGAATGTCGTCTTTTCCCGCCGCCACAAATGAGCCAACCCTGGCCCCGAAAGACTTTCCAACCAAAATGGGATGCCCGAATTGTCGCATATACTCGACAGCGCTGGCTAACTCGGGCTGTTCTTTCTTTCCGCCGGCAGACGGCGCCGGGCGAATTCCCATGTAGCTAAAGTTGAAGCGTAGAACTCGAAACCCCAAATCGCCCAGCTGCTCGGCCGTTTTGACGAGAATGGGGGCGTCCAAACCGCGCCCTGCTCCGTGCGAAACGATTACCGGTCCACGGTTTCCGCCACCATTTATGGTGCCGACCAAGCCGCTCCCGAACTTAATTTCGCTCTCCTTGACCACCCTTTAACCTGCTGAATGTTTTGGGGTATCATCTCACATTGAGAAAACCTTCAAAATAGTGGAATAAAATAGAAGAAGGAACTCCGTTTGAGGTGAATCGATGAAGTGTAGTGAAGTCGTACCAATGCTGACATCCCTTATGGATGAGCAGCAGCCTGAATCGACCACAGCAGTTTGCCAGCATCTGGATGAGTGCCCTAAATGTCAGTCCACCTGGAGCAACGACCCAGAGTTCGGTCAGAGCGTCCAAAAATTAAAAGGCAAAGATGAAATTCCTGGGGCGGTAATTATTCGCCTCAAGCAACTTTTGGCTAAAGTGGACGATAAGAAAGCCGGCAAGAAGGGCGCGGCATCGCCCGCGGTGTCGAAAGACGGCGCCAAAGATGGCGCCAAAAATGGCGCCAAAGAAAAAGAAGATGATGACGAAGAGCCGGAAGCCGAAGATATTTATCGCGGCGCTATTGAAGACGAAGAGGAAGTGGAGCTGGCCAGCACCAAGCTCGAAGATGTCGTTAAGGGCGCTGGTGACGACGATCCGATTCGCTTGTACTTGAGAGAAATCGGTTCGATTCCATTGCTCAAGGCTGACCAGGAAATTGAATTGGCTCGACGCATCGAGCAAGGTGGCTCTGAAGGAGCAATTGCGAAGCGCCAGCTGGTTCGAGCTAACCTGAGACTGGTTGTCTCCATCGCTAAGAAGTATGCCAACCGCGGTATGGCTTTTCTGGATTTAATTCAGGAAGGCAATTTGGGCTTAATCCGCGCTGCCGAAAAGTTCGACCACCAGAGAGGATACAAGTTCAGCACGTACGCAACGTGGTGGATTAGGCAGGCGATCACCCGGTCTATCGCTGACCAGGCGAGAACTATCCGTATTCCTGTTCACGTCGTTGAAACGATCAACAAGCTCAAAAAGGTGACTCGTCAATTGGCGCAGAACTTTGGGCGTAAACCAACAGAAGAGGAAATCGCCACAGCGATGGAAATCTCTGTCGCCAAGTTGCGTGACATTTTGAAGGTGGCGCAAGAGCCAGTTTCTCTGGAAACACCGGTAGGCAAGGAAGATGACAGTCGATTGGGCGACTTCATCGAAGACCAAGATTCTGAAACTCCTGCCACTTCGATCACGCATCAGCTTTTGCGAGAAGACATTATTCAGGTAATGGCTGCGCTCGGTCACAGAGAACGTGACGTCTTGAGATTGCGATTCGGACTCGACGACGGACGTCAACGCACCCTGGAAGAAGTCGGACAACTGTTCGGCGTCACTCGAGAGCGCATTCGTCAAATCGAAGCCAAAGCTCTGCGTAAACTGCGTCATCCTCAGCGATCACGACGTCTTCGCGACTACATCGACTAAGCGAAAAGACCAACCGATTCCAGGATTTTCTAAGCGGGCTCTCGCAGCGCGAGCAATGCGTGCTTCAGTTCCGCTGCGGATTTGTAACGCTCTGCGCTTTCTAGTTCGGTCGCTTTAGCGACGATCGTATCCAGCGCACCACTAACGGTGTCACTCGTTAAAATTGGATGCGATGTCGTTAAAGGCTCCGGCTCATCTCCCGTCAGCAGGAAGAACAGTGAGCAACCCAGTGCGTAGATGTCGCTCTGTGTGGTTGCTTTACCTCTAAATTGTTCAGGGGGAAGATATGCGTGCTTCCCTACAACCGTTCCAGTTGCGCTTTGATCGCTTGTTTGTGCCACCATAAAGTCAATTACTTTGATTGAGTCATGGCCGGACAAAATGATGTTGTCTGGAGTGAAATCTCGATGCACGATCGGCGGATTCTGGGAATGCAAGTGCGCCAGCACATCGCACATCAGGACGCCGTAATGGACCACTTGCTTTTCCGAAAGTGGACCATTCTGTGCCACATGCTCTCTCAGATTTATTCCCTTGATATGTTCAAGAACCAGGTAACCACGATGGTCTTCAACGAAAAATCCTAGCAGTTTTACAATCAGAGGTGAGTCCAGTTGCTGAAGCATATGTGCTTCATTTTCAAAATTCTCAAGCGATTTGCGCTTTACTTTTGCATCGACGTAAATCGGCAGAATGTACTCTTTCAACACCACCATGGCGCCGTCGTCTCTGCGCGCGAGATATGCGGCTCCTTGTCCCCCGGCTCCCAGCTTGCGATCCAGCATGTATTTGCCGTTCTGAAGAGTAGCGCCAGCGTCGAGCTGTAGCAATTTCTCCCGATGTGCAGGAGCAAGCAATGAGTCAAGCCAAATTTGAGTGTAGCTTGGATCCTGTTGGTTCGGATTTATTTGATCGAATAAATTGGGATCTGCATTCTCGACTTGAATGCCTGATGAACAGTAGATTGCAGCAAGCAGTTCTTTCCAGTTTGC
>JBBQFO010000264.1:0-5099 GCA_038322035.1 Candidatus Obscuribacterales bacterium | reverse complement strand
AACTGGAAGAATTGTGGTTGATGCAGGCGCTGATGTACTTGTCGCTGGTAATGCTATTTATGGAGCCAGTGACATCAACAAGGCGATTGCAGATTTGCACATGAGTCAAACAACCGCTGGCAGTATCAAATAGAACGAGTTAGCAAGGTAAGGGAGCTACAGATGCGAAGCGACATCCCGAAGATCAAGTATCACCTCATGGTGGCAATCGCAGCGGCGGGAATGTTCTCGCAGCCTTCGTTTGCAAGAGATAACGACTTCTCGCAAGACACGACCCCAATCGTTCACGGCGAACAATCTCTCGTCACCTCGGATCAGATGTTGGATATCAGCACTTCCAATTCGAGTGCACTTCGCATGGAAGGCGAACAGCTGATTCGCGTCAACAAAATCGACAAAGCAGTTGTAGTGCTGGCTAAGTCAGTCGAAATATCACCGGCAGATATGGATGGCCGCATCCTCTATGCAGAAGCGTTAGAGAAGAAACTGTCGCAGCAAACAACAAAGAATCCGCAGCTTCACAACTTAGCTGTCAAACAATGGTTCTATATCGCCAAGAAAGGCAATTACATGGACCAGAAAGTGCAAGGACTTAAGCATCTATCCAACATTTGCGGCTCAAAACCGCGCCTGTTAGAGACAGAGGAACGATTTCTCTCCCGAGTACTTTTGCCGGAAGATCAGCAAGTAGCAAACGGCAAAGCCAAATCAGGCACCGTGAACTACTAATCTTTCACTCAAGAAGATCAGTTCGCTGCATTTTCATCCTTCTTATCAGACTTCGCTTTGATCCACTGAAACAAGTGCACCGCCATACGAACCATGCCAAATATGGTCGACATAATGCCAATGGTCATCCATGTGAACGGAGAATGTTGCTCGGCTAAATGCTTGCGAACCATGATCATGTCGGCAGTGAAATTGGTATCCGGTATATAGAACGCTACCAGGAGCAAGAAACCAACGATCGTGTTCAGAACACCGAACACAACCCAGGGCCAACCAGGTTTCCAGGCGTACAGCAGTGGAAAGAAACCGACTAGCAGCATTCCATCGGGAACCCATCCAAACGGTGAGTTGGCGGGCACGACAAAGGCGAGAGCAAAACCTAAAATCCACAAAACAGTTGACGCTATTGCAGCAATTTTTGCCGCGCCGGTCTTTTTCTCTGTCTTTTTCTCTGTCTTTTTCGAACCTTCAGTTTCAGGCATTTTCTGCAGCCACCTCTGCCAAAAATTTCAGAATTCGCACAAATTCCACAGGCACATCACTGGCGGTAGTAAGACCGTGAGTAATTGATTCTGCAAACGCTATCTTGTCGAAATCACCGAGCTTTCGAGCCTTCCACAACTTGTTAAGAATGACTTTTCGACTTACTCCTGAGGAGAAGTTGCCCTCTGTCACAGATTGAACTGAACCGTGAAACGATTCCAAATAGGAATTCAAATGACGAGCAAACGACTTCGAATCGAACGTATCTTCAATTTCTCCAGCTTCCAAAACGAAGAGCCTGTCACAATCCCGAATCGTGTCAGCAATGACTGCAGCTTGTTCTTCAGCATCTCGATCTAAAATACACACGATTGGCAGCGCCGCCAAATCACGAAGAAAGAGATAACGTTTGGCAACTTGCTTGGCACCACCGGCGGGGACAATCATAATCCCTTCCGCCTGAAAACTCATGCCCAGCACTTGTCCAAACCGAGGCAGCAAAACCTCTTCGGTTGTCCCTTCCACAATGACGATCGCTTGCGGCATGAAGTGTCCGGGCAATTCAGGTCGCATTGATTTTAGTAGCTTGTTAAATTGAGCATGAGCAGTTGCGAAAGTTTTGGTATCAAATACGGTTTCTGCGGCAAATTGTGTTTCAATTTGATGGAGAGCTGCCGACAGAAAAATGGCTAGCGCAACTCCGCTCCAAGGTCCGGAATTCCTCAACAAGAACCAATTTGGCGTCGCAAGAGCGCAGTGATGCAACCATCGAATTTGTCCTTGAGATAAATTGGCAGCAGCAAACCATTTATCCAAGCCATTCCAAAACTCTGTTGTTCGAAGCAGATTGGATACCTCCTCACCCGCTTCGATGGCCCAACTTGCGTAAGTTATTTCGTCAAATCGGGCAATTTCTTCCAAGCCCAATAGAACGCTCAAAAGCCGACTGCTGTTACTGCTTGGGCGTCCACCAAAAATTGCGTCGAACAAACGATCTTGTTCGTCTTGATTGGCTGCACTTAAATCAATCTCTTTTGCTCGCGGCGATTTCAATTGCTTCGCAATAGATTTTTTCAAGCGGGTGCAGCGACTCGACGGTTCATCGAAGACGAGATACTTCTGCAACATCGACCAAAAGTCGTCGGCAAAAGGGGCCGGGAATTCGCTTACGTCGAGGCTGAATTTATCGCCAACAATTTTCAAATGTCTAAATTGCACCAAACCAGTAAAACAGAGCACACGCTTATGTCTTAAGCCCAATAGATCCTAGCATCACACGCTTAATGACAATTTTTCGTGACATCCCCTTTCCTATTGTCATCTATTTGGTTAGGCTAGAGATCTAATTATTTCGTGCGGGCTTTAGGTATGGTTGCACTTCAAGAGCTTGAAGATATTCGTGCGCAGGATGATCCGGATTCCGTGATCACCACTGGCTCGACTTGGGCAGCCATCTGGCATATGTCCTGGCCTTCGCTCGTGCAAATGTTGACGATTGCAGCGGCAAGTTTTGTTGACGTCTGGGTGGCCGGTAAATTGGGCACCGATGTGCAAGCAGCGATTGGCGTTGGCGGACAGGTCTGGTTCTTCATGATCATGCTTGCCGTCGCACTTTGTGCAGGAGCAACCGCGATCGTCAGCCGTTACTGGGGAGCGAAAGATTTAGCCGGCGCCATCGAAGCGTCAAGGCAGTCATTGGTATTCGGATTCATCTTCGGCGTCGGTTCGGCAACAGTGGGTTATCTCCTCGCCAAGCCGTTCTTCCATGCCTTGGGTGCTTCACCGAAAGTTGAAGAGCTGGGATGGCAGTACCTGAGCTGGGACATCTGGTCGCAGATTCCGTTCACGATGTTGTGGATCATAAACTCCATTTTCCGAGCCAAAGGCAATGCCAAGACGCCGATGTGCATTTGGATTTTGATGGTCACACTGGTGATTGCGCTCGACTTTACGTTCTGTCTTGGACCGTTCCATTTCGGCATCGCAGGATTCGGAATGGCCTGGTTGCTGGCAGGAACAATTGGAACTGCCGTTGCCTTGTTCATCTTGAGCAAGTCAGATATCGGTGAGTGCCTAAATCCAAAACTGATTTGGCGTACCGGGTTCGATAAAGAGTGGATCGTTCGTCTCATGAAGATAGGCTTGCCAGCCTGTATTCAAGACGTTGCATGGGTGGGAGGAAACTTTGTTCTCTTCTTGATCTTTGCCAAGACGAAAGATCCAACATCTTGTCAAGCCGCATGGGCTATTGGTTTGAGATTGGAAGAGATGGTGGCAGGTTTGCCAATTCACGCGTTGAGCATGGCAATAGCGACCATCGTTGGACAAAACTTGGGCGCGAAACAACCAGACAGAGCTGAAAAAGCAGGATGGCAGGTGGCTGCTATCGGTTGCGGATTCAACTTCTTGTGCGGAATTTTGATGTTCATTTTTGCTGAACCAATCGCAAGAGTGATGAGCACAGATGAAATGGTAGTTCGCCACACCGTCTCATACCTGCAAATAATCGGCATCTGCGAACCGTTCGTTGCTGCATGGATTACTTTGTTTGGTGCGATGCAAGGTGCAGGCTACACGAACTGGCCGATGTGGGTCAGCTGCTTCTTCCTGACTGCGGTGAGGTTGCCACTGGCGTATTACCTGACGGTGACGCTCGGCTGGGGTCCTAGCGGCACATGGTTCGCCATGTCATCCACGGCCATCGCAATCGGATTGATAGCGATATGGCGCTTCAAAACCGGCATCTGGAAAACGCAAAAAGTCTAAGCTCGAACAAATCAAAGTTCGAGCTTTGAACTTTTTTTGAAGTTTCGACGTATTAACCAGTAGAAAGCAAATTTCGGAAAGTGTTCTGAAGCTTGCCTGCATAGCCCTGCAAACTGAGGAGGAAACTCATGGCGCGAAAAAGCAGCCTGGTAGATAAACTCGACTATGGCGTACCAAAGATTCGACTCTGTCTCGTCAACGAACATACAAAAGCGCGAGAGCCTTATCCTATTCAGTCTCCACTGGACGCTGGCAGACTGCTTAGGCCTCTCAAACAGGCGTCTGAAGAATACTTCGTTAGTCTGCACTTGAACGCCAGAAACGAAGTGATAGGCATCCACGAGGTCTCTCACGGCACACTTTCATCCAGCCTCGTGCACCCGAGAGAAGTATTCAAAGCCGCCATCATTGCCAACAGTTACGCCATCATCGTCTGCCACAACCATCCGTCTGGATCATCTATCTCGCCCAGCAAAGAAGATGTCGACACAACCAAGCAGTTGCTCAGCGCAGGAAATCTCATGGGCATCGCAGTTGTGGACCACCTGATCGTTAGTCCAACTGAGTCCGACGAAGTCTACAGCTTGCGCGAAAATATGCCGCATTTATGGCAAAAGCAACGGTGCCGATGCTGAGGGAGAAGTGCAATCGTTAAGAGCGGGTCAGATTCACGGGAAACCTTCATTACAATCAGAAAATGCCCAGCCTCTTTCATTTAAAATCTAGGATGTAAACGAGGAGTTTGGCAATGGTCAAGAGACGCGAATCAGTTCCGGTAAAAGTAGGCAACACCACTATCGGTGGGCGCTCTCCGGTGCTCGTGCAGTCGATGACGAACACACCGACCGAAGATTACATGGCCACAGCCAACCAGATCAAAGACTTGGCACTGGCGGGATCTGAAATAGTGCGCATTACAGTGAACACGAAAGACGCCGCCATCGCGGTGCCAAAAATTGTTGCAGAGCTGGAAAAACAAGGTTTGGACACACCGATTGTTGGTGACTTTCATTACAACGGACATTTACTCCTTACAGATTTTCCTGATTGCGCAAAGTTGCTCGCGAAGTACAGAATCAATCCAGGCAATGTAGGCTGGGGAGAACGGCACGACGAGAACT
>JBBQFO010000263.1:0-5138 GCA_038322035.1 Candidatus Obscuribacterales bacterium | reverse complement strand
GTTGCGTCAAAGGACTCGTCATCCTCGCAGATAGGCATTCGTGATGGATCATAAAGCATTTCGAGTATTTCTTAGGGCAGAAATGGAACGCCGAAAAGTCTCAATACGCGAATTTGCAGCGCAAGTAAAGGTTTCACATACTACAATACAACGTTTTGTAGATGAGAACCCGACCAAGCTCTACGTTCCCACCCTTGATCTGCTCGAAAAACTTTCTGCCGCTACGGGAGTGAGTTTGAACACCCTTTTAGCAATTTGTTTTCCCGATACAGCACGCAAATTAGACATCGATCCAGAGATTGCAATTATCTGCGATATAGCCTCTCACCTGCCTCCCGCGACGAGGCAGGCAGTGCTTCGATTCATGCGTAGCTTTGAGGAGTAGAAGCTGCTCTCAGATTGTTCTGGAAAAACGGTAGTGATCATTTTGGTAGTGATAAACAGGTAGTGGTACGCATAAACTGAAGTATCGCTGATTTGCTGATCCTATTCAGATTCACCGCTACAATTGTAGCCCTACCAACTGTAGGAGGTAAGTGTGGCGACTCTGCATTTGATGGTTGGTCTTCCATGCTCGGGGAAAACCACGCTTGCGCAGAAACTTGAGCGTTAGCAATCGGCACTTCGACTGACAACCGATGAATGGCACGTACGTCTCTTCGGTCAAGATGCTGAGGAGCCAGAACATGATGCTCGGCATGGTCTAATTGAAGCGATGCTTTGGAACATCGCCAGTAGATCGCTTGAATTGGGAACGAATGTAATCCTCGATTTCGGCTTCTGGACACGAGAGGAACGCGAAGACTATCGGTCTCGAGCGAAGCAGCTTGGGGCCAGCAGCGAAGTACACTTTCTCGATGTAGCGGCGGATGAGTTGATGCATCGGCTTGCGGTAAGAAATTCTCAGCCTTCGCAAACAAGTTTCTATATTCCCGAAGCGATGATGAAGCCATGGATTGCGTTCTTCCAACGCACAACGCCTGACGAACTTGAGCGCCGAGAGTAGGGGCAAGAAGGTCGCACTGAAATTAACGGTGGCGACCTGCCAGTTTTCCGGGTAGTCCTCAAGGGGTAGTCGTGTAGAGTGGCAGGGAGGCGAGATGTGAGGAATAGAGGATGCCAATCTGTCCACGATGCGGATCGGATCATGTGATCAAGAACGGCCATATTCACACGGCGAAGCCCAAATTCGGCAGTGTCTAAACAGAAAAAGATAGGGTAGTTAGACAGTACCCCGAAGCACAAACACTGGCTTGCCCCAAAAGTGAGCAGGTTGTACAATTATCAATGACACCTATCTTTTGTTATAAGCACTAATTGCAGCCCTCTGAGATAGCGGCATTGAACTACGACCTCATTTTGCCTTCCCGGTTAGGTCTTTGTCTTCCATCTCCCAAGCGTGATCCATCGTGTGATATGCAGTATGACGAATCAGGTAGCGGAGAGGCCATTTCTTAGCCATTTTGCCTTCGGCATGGAACGCGCGAATGGCCTTGCAGTAGGCGGTGCGGTGCGCTTTCAGTTCCTTGTCAGTCAAAATTCCACTGTCAGGAGCAGGCAACCCCAGTCCTGAAGCCCAGTCCTGTTCGTTGACCAATGTATGCCGGACGATTTGATCCCGATCCCGCCCACCCCCGCGTGGCCCCTTTTGCATCTCAGCCGATACCCGCGAACGCACCTCGTCGAAAAATGTCCAGCACGCTTGCATGAGGGTCAATTCACGTTCCAGTTCCGCGCTCGACATATCTTGCTTATCAATGCTGGAGAACGCGAACGAGATGCCCCAGAAGTCGGTTGATCCCGTACCCGTGTATTGTTCAACAAGATCAACGGTAGTGCTGGCAGCAAACTCCTTTTCCATCCCAGCCAGCTTTGCCACATACATATAGCGCGGAAGATAGGATTGCAATCGTTCAATGGCAGCCTCGCCGGTCTTCGCACCGCGCTCCAGACCGGGCCAATCCGGTGCTACCACCACCACTTTCTTCCCTTTCAGTCCAGTTTCAAGCATCACCCGAAGTCGATTAGTCATATCGTTCTCCTGGCAGGTCGAGAAGACAAATTTTGGCTTTACTTCTCGGCCTGACTTTCAATAGGTTGCCGTCAATACTGATTAGAACTGATGTTCATTTTGTAATTATACCAGCATTCTTTCTCCAGTGGATACTGATCACGCATTTGGGGAGTGCCTAATTTCAAGGCGATAGAATCGCAACAAGCTGACAAGGAGCTATGTCGCTGAATTACCATCTCGTCGATATTCGGCGCTCTGAGAAAATGTATTCTATGGAAAGCAATAGGAAAACTATTGCTGAGTAAGTGGGTGCGCGCAGCGCACATGATGCTCGCCAATCATCCACCTATCAGCAACAGGGAGTGTCTACAGCCATAATCTAGTAGATTGAGCTATTAGGGAACCCTTTGGGCGCGATAATGATGCGATCCCTAATAGCTCAATCTGGAAGATTACCGCTGTAAGATGAAGAGGACACAAATTGAAAGGGATGAGCTGGATAGGACGGATTAGCACGTTTGTAGAGTTGGCGACGATTCCAAGCGAAGACAAAGAGTTTGACGGCTCGCCAAAGAGCGTGAATGCAACGGGAAAATCAACGGGAACGACGCACGAGTCGCGCCAAGTAGTGACGCAATTCAGCATTATCGGCCTCAACCGCATAGGTCTGGCTTTTATTGGGCAAGGATTGATGCAGACCGGGATAGTAAACGAGCGTTTCATAGGTGGAGAACTAGTCGCTAAAGTAGAACCATGCGTGCGGAGTATGGTCAAGTAGGGATTGCATCACCAAGGTAGTGCGCTCCCAAACCACATTCCAGCCAACAATGCAGCGGCTGGCACGGTCTACAGCTGTCAGGATAGAGACGACGTTTTTTTGTCATCGACAAAGCTATACACCTCGTCGAGTTCCACCTCGTCTTTTTGCATTTAGACACTCCCCAAATTCGCGTGTAAAGACTGTCAGCGACAATTCGTGGGTAATCCAGTTTGCTGGCTCTGGCCTTCACCAATCTGATTCCTGACTAGCAGCCACGGTAATAATTATACTGCTCCATCTGCGTCTATTTTTCTCAGTGTTTCTAGCAATTTGGTTGTGGTGTTCCAGTTGCGGATGGTCATGGACTTGTAGGCCGATGTCGCAACAATTTTACTAAGTCTGCTTTTGGTACGTAGAGCGCTGAGACGTTGTGAGTAGATCACACCGTCACCAGGCCAGACTGTATCGACTCCCTCTCGGGGATCGAATACAGGTATAGCTTGTGCGGAATCAATACCTATCAGAAAGATTGCATCGCTATGATATTTCTCTGGCTGCTCACCGAATCCTTCAGGCTTGTTATCGATGACGGCTTGGAGCTGATTTCGAGATAGCACCAACACTTTGATAAGCTCGTTATCAAGTTTGAAGCTGGCAGGCAGAGCCTCTTCGATCTGAGCTTTTATCGCATCAGCGCGTTTGTCGGATTTTAAAATCACGTTACCACTGGCAATATAAGTTGAAACATTGGAAAAGCCGAGTTCTTCGAAGCATTTTCTCAAGCCCACCATTGGTACTTTATTTTTGCCGCCGACATTGATGCCACGCATAAGTATCACATAGATATTCATATTTTTAATGGTTTGCCGAATGGTTTCAGTCGTCACGCTGTCCACATACTCCAACTATACCATTTTCTGGGCTAACAATTTCAGGTAGTGGTCAAATGGTAAGTGATGACGCGACTTCCAGATTCAGTACTTCACCGATTTGGGGTTTCTTGGGCCAGCCCGATGAGAAGTCCTTCGGGGCCGCGGATATAGCAAAGTCGATACGAGTGCTCGTACTGAACCACTTCACCGACGAGCTGCGCGCCGTGTTTGCGGAGCTTGGCGAGCGTCTCGTCGAGGTCGTCCACAGTGAACATGACGCGTAGGTATCCGAGAGCGTTCACCGGGGCGTTTCGATGATCGGCGACTACAGGCGGGGTGAGAAATCGCGAAATCTCGAGTCGGCTGTGGCCGTCGGGGGTGACCATCATGGCGATCTCGACGCGCTGTGAGCCCAGTCCGGTGACGCGCCCGGCCCATTCTCCTTCGACCATGGCTCGCCCTTCAAGCCTCAGGCCAAGCTCGGTGAAAAAAGCGATGGTCTCATCGAGAGATTCTACCGCGATGCCGACGTTATCCATCCTCTTAAGGTGAGATTTTTCTGATTTCATCTAGTGGCTCCTGTTTTAACAAATCTTCTGCCGTCAATTCCGATTGTGCTATACACAGTTCTCCTCTCAGTTTCTCTGTATCCAGTGACGCTCCGCAGCGGAAAAATCCGGGCGGCTTCTAGGACACGCATGAGCTACTTGCCTCTACGTTACGTCCTACGGATGCGTCCCATCCGGTTTGTGCGCGTTTTAAGATTGCAATAGCCGCATTGTGAT
Organism: Candidatus Obscuribacterales bacterium; assembly: GCA_038322035.1. Taxonomy (GTDB): domain Bacteria; phylum Cyanobacteriota; class Vampirovibrionia; order Obscuribacterales; family Obscuribacteraceae; genus PALSA-1081. The sequence continues at coordinate 707 of JBBQFO010000263.1, read as the reverse complement.
CTCTATCGAGAGACAACCCACAATGCTTACAATCCACCCAGCGCACGCTCAGGCTGAAATTCTCAAACTTATTACCGCAAGTCGAGCAGCACTTAGAGGTATAAGCCGGATCAACAAAGGCGATTTCACGACCAGCACTTACAGCCTTGCGCGTGAGTCGTTCTCTGAAGTAGCCCCAGCCTGCATCTAAAATGCTTTTGCTCAGTTTATGGTTGCGTACCATAGTGGTGATACGCAGATCTTCGATCGCTATCAGGTCGTGATCCTGAACTAGCTGAAAAGCCAGTTTGTTCAGGTAGTCTTGCCGCTGATTAACAACGTGTTCATAGATGCGTTGCACTTTTAGCAGCGCTTTACGCCTGTTCTTGCCGCGCTTTTGCTTGCGCTGAAGACTGCGCTGTGCTATTTTCAAATCACGTTGCGTTTTGCGATACCACTTCGGATTATCTGCCCTCACGCCGTCGCTGGTGGTGACTAGCGCCGCTATACCGACTACTGCGCCTGTTTTTGGTAGTGGCTGTACCAACCCGCGTGCAGTGTTCAGACACAGCATGAACCGTCGCTCTTGTGACGGCGTTGGATACAACCGGTACTGCAAAGTCTTCAAATTCATTAGTCGGTCTTTACCTGTTCGTGTTTTGCTTTCTCGCAAATGGCTAACTCAAGAACCGCTGTTTGGCTGATACCCAGCTTTTCAGTCAGCCGTT
>JBBQFO010000262.1:0-5200 GCA_038322035.1 Candidatus Obscuribacterales bacterium | reverse complement strand
TAAAAAGAGCGCGAATCTTTTGTCGAAAAGACTGACCTTCTGGCAATCGGTTGACACTTTTCTTGCGTGCCCATAACCGTGACTCAAAGCCCCTCAGCCGCATCCGAAATAGTGACCGAAAGTCAGGATCACGCTCTAGACGCGGTTCCGCTTTCGAAACGACGCAGCCCGATCACGATGGGTTTGCTTTGGATTACGATGGTGACTGGCTTTCCGTCGGTGCTTGTTGGTTTCGAGTGGGTTAAGCAAGGACTGGTCTTCCAGCAGGTTCTTATTTGCTTGATCTTGAGCAATTTAGTTCTACTGTTGTATGCGATACCAGCATGCTATCTCGGCTCACAAACCGGGCTCACTTACTCGCTTTTAAGTCGAAGTATTTTTGGTCAGTGGGGCTCACGGATGATCTCGGTGTGTCTCGTCGTGCTTTCCATGGGATGGTATGGACTGACGGCGTACCTGATGGCGGATGCACTGAAGGGGCTGTTCCAGCTTGACGTGCCTGTTGCCGTATTGTCTTTTGCGTTCGGAATATTGATGGCGTTCAATAACTTTTTTGGATTTTCAGGCATTGCAAACTTCGCAGGATACCTTGCTGCGCCAGTCCTGGTGGCTTGGGTCGGATTCACTTTCTGCAAAGCCTCCCCGAATTTGACGCCGGCTATGTTTTCAGAGCAACCGCATCAAACTTTTGGTGCAGCGCTTTCGTTGATTTCAGCTTTCGTTCTGGGCTACGGCGCATGGGGTAACGAGGCGGATTTCTGGCGATACGGCAGAGTGCGGAAGTCATTCGTCGTGGTACCGCTGGTGGTTTCAATAGTGATTGGTCAGGTAATTTTTCCGATCACCGGTTGGATTCTTGCTCAAATGACCCACATCACAGAGTTTGCAAAAGCTACTTCTTTTATGAACCAGTACTCTTTTGGGGGGCAGCACCCGTAGCCGCTCTCGTGCTGTTCGTCACATATTTTGCGTTGGCGGACTCGTGCCTTTACGGAAGTATCAACGGCGTAGAAAACTTGCACGAAGTTTCGCGTAGGAAACTGGTAGCTTCGCTGACTGTGGTTGGCGCGTTCTTGGCCGCATGGCTGAGTGGCTATCCAAGAGCCTTCCAGGACGTTGCCTCAATGTCGTCAATCGTTCTACCGTGCGCAACGGTAATCATGCTGGCGGAAGCATATGTCGTACCATGCTTTTCAAAAAATGCAATCAATTTGCGTCGCGTATATGAGTTCAATGAGCTGCCCAAAGTCAACTGCAGTGCCGTAATTGCCTTCATTGCAGGCTCAGCAGCGGGTATCGGAACAGCCGGAATGATTCCGGCGCTGGAATTTCTGCATTTCGGGATAAGCGGACTGCAGGCATGGTTTGTCAGCTTTTCACTGTACACAGCTTTCAGATATTTTGAAACCAAGAAGCAGCTTTAGCCGTTGTAGGCTGTGTATGCCTTGGCTTCTTCGGCCGGATGTACTTCGGGGCGTTGCAAGATTTCTAGATTTTGCTGGGCCAGTTCGCTACCTTGCTCAGCGGCGCGGTGCCACCATTTTGCTGCTTTGCGTTCGCTGCGATTGACACCGCGGCCGTAAAAATATAGCTCTCCAAGTGACGTCTGCGCTTCCTTATGACCTTGCTCTGCCGCCTTCTTGTACCAGTCGTGAGCGTGTAGATAATTTATTTCAGCTTCAATTCCGTCTGCAAAGCATGAGCCGAGCCGGTACTGTCCTTCAGCGTTGCCTTGTTCCGCAGCTTTATGCCACCAGAAGACAGCCTGTTTGGTATTTCTGCTTAAGCCCTCTCCATCGTAATACATAGCCGCGAGACGTAGTTGCGCTTCAGCCATGCCGCCAGTTGTAGCTGCTTTGTAGTAACATTCTGCAGCAGATTCTAGATTCTGGGCTACGCCGATGCCATCGTGGAACATGATTCCCAGATTCAAATCCGCCAGCGCGTATCCCCTGCTCGAAGCCGCCTGTAACCATTTGAATGCCATTTCGTGATCTGACTTTAAGCTCGAAACATCTCTGTAAATAACGGCTATCAGTGTCATTGCGTGCAAATCGCCGGCGTTAGCATCAGGCAGTAGTAATTTCAAAGCCATTTCGTAATCTTGATTGGTGATCGCGCGCATGGCTGCATAGTGCGCAGTGTCGCACGTCTGCGAATCTACGCCTTGCAAGAAATGTGTCAGAAATCCCAATAATGAATGAGCCATAAAACCTCCGTGGTTACTTCATCCTACCCGCTGCCTGCCAAGGAGGTGAATTGTTCAGGGTTTCTCAAGGTTAGTGTGAACAGGCATCTTTACGGAACGTTGCATTCGCGTCTATTTTGCCGACATTTGTTGCGACACGAGCTCGAAGAAATGTTTGCCGCCCAGCCCATTTAAGTGGACTGTATCGGCGAATTCGTTGCGAGGGAAAGTTTTCTGGTCGTTGAAATTCAAGACTTGCGCTCCATATTTGGTGGCAAGACCATTCACCCCAGACAGATAGGCATCGTAAGATCCGGGTGGTAAGAGTTTTAAGTTGTCTGCGGTAAGCGGCATGTTTACTAGCGTCACAGCGATTCCTTCTTGCTTGGCAAAGGCAAGAAATTTTTCAAAATAGCTCAACTGAGTTTCCAAAACCTTTGGCTTGAATGGATGATATCGCATCATATATTCAGCAGTGTTGTCTGAAAACACCTTGCTGGGCGAATATGGCGTGACGCGCCATTGATCCACACCGTTGTCTTCAGGCAAGTTTTTCATGGCATATGAGAGAAGCGGTGATGGTGTTCGTACCGTCTCCAGATCAGTATCAGGGCGAACTTGATGGATAACTGATTTCGCATAAGGGATTGTCGATGCGACGAGGTCTCCGCGCTTTCCGTAGAGGTAGAAACTTCCGTCGGCGATGTTTTGAATTCGATCCCAGAGAATGCGGCGCTTAGTCGAGAGCACGTCGGTGGAGCCGGAGACTTTATTCATATAACGAACGGTTTCAGAGCTGTCCGGATTGGTAAATGAGGAGTCTAGAAAGTCTCGAGGAGCTATTCCCCAGACGATGACAGACGGTTTAGGATTGCGTGTAAACAGCGTCGTAGCCAGAGCGTAAACGTCGCTGGCCATCTGTCCACCGATGGCTAGACTGGCTGTAGAAACTGGCTTGTGCAGCTTCTCTTCCATGAGGTGTTCGAGATAGAAAGCGCGATGGTGTGAGACTGCGTCGAACGGTTTATTGACGTAGGTTGAGTCGCCATCATTGAGAGCGGCGAGCATCAGAGATGATCCGAAGATGGCAAGATCGGCGCTCTTCTGGGCGCGCAAATCCTGCACAGCCCACCAAGCCCAGCTGCGGTTTGGCGATTGGTATGGATCGGGATGATACAGCGCCCGCGCCGCGACGTCCGTTAAACCGATTACAGCGAAAGCAAGCAACGCGTAACTGAACTGCATCTTTCGATCAGCTCTCGGTTTCGTTCGTTCTGTTTTTTCGACTAACTCAGTCTGAGTTTTTTCGAGCAGGCTTGCCATCTCTTGTCATTTGGTGGAGAGCAACATGATACCGGCTGGCCGGGTTTTCAGCCCGCCAAAAAGTCTCACATTTCTCGCAAGAAGGTTGAGTTAGTTTAATGGAGTGCGAATTTCGTGCAAGGCACAAGCGCTGCCGCCAAGTTGCTTATAGTGCATTTACTTGAGTTGCTTCATCAAATCGCCATAAGTATCGTGTGGCTTGAGCTCGATCGACTGATGATCGTTGGTCGAGTGATGTCCGGGCTTAGTGCTTTTTGCCAGCGCTTTGCGCATGTCTTTCGAGAGGCGCACATCCTTCAATTCAATCTTGACGATACGAATGCCGAACTCTTTCGTTTGTCGATCGAGAATGTTTTTCAGGTTGAAGTTAATGCGTTTTCGATCGGAGATCAAATGAAGCAAATCATGGTTGCTGACTGCGGTTCGCAGCGCCATATCAGCAAGTTCAGTGGCAGCCTTGGAGACATTTTCCACTTTCGTTACAGCCTTTTTGGCGTCGACAATTTGATACATGCACAACGCCGAAACTTTGACGGACATTTTGTCTGACGTCATCGCCTGGATTAATTGCGATGGCAGCGTCACTATGCGCGTATCAACGACTTGGGCTTTCTCGATGATCGGCAGCACGAGCTGAACACCAGGTCCCTTGTCCAGCACGTCCTTCCCGCCTCTGAAGACGACGAGCCGGTCGTGCTCTTTAACGACTTTGATGCCTGAAAGAATAACCATTATTGTCAAAACAATAATTCCGCCAAGTATTTCAAACAATGGATTGTCCTCGGGCGATTTCTATTCACTAGGATAGCTTATACAGCGATCTGTCCATACAGGGAAAACCTTAGTTCAGTGATTTGCCGTTGTGGAGAAGTCAGTTCAGTGAAATCCCTACTTATCAATTCAGGGAAGTCAGATAGGATGGTTAGGTGGCAATGAGCTCGAGGAGCGATCATGGTTGAAAACCGCGAAAGCCAGACCCAGGTGCAGGAAAGGAAGTCGAACGGCCCGCATCGAAGCGGCAATAGTGCTGTGCAATCGCACAAACGGATAGAGCAATTTCTAAAACATCGTCCGGTTATATCAAACAAAGGTTCGGGCAAGCACGGCAAAGCGTTTTTGTTCTTTGGTGTGATTCTGCCGCTCATTGCAATCGGTTTTGAACTTACTACTCACTTTTGCGCTCAACACTTTTTCGATCCTTTCCCATCGGCCAGTCACGTCATTCTCTTTATGCTCATTCCGCTGAGCAATTTCATGGCTTGGCTTTCTGGGCGCAGGGACATGTCTCCGCATTACGGATTTATGGCTCTGATCAGTGGAATGGCGATGGGGATTGGCTGTCTCTATGCGCTCATGTTTTTACCCCTGACTCCGCATTCGGCGATGTATAGCTTGCTTTTCGGATTTGGTTTGCTCGGATTTGCGCCGTTGCTTTCCGTACCGTGTACTTGGCTCAGTGGGAAAACTGTGTGCAAGCTGGCTGCCAGCCGAAAGACGTTTTTTGATCCTCATCAAGTCGAGCACATCGGTCACTTGATCGTGCTTTGTTTGGTCGTTGCGGTAGAATTGCCGTCCACTCTTACGCGCATGAACCTGAGTCTGGCAGCCGATCCTGGTACGGAAAAGCAAGGTGTTCAGTGGTTGCGACAGTTCGGAAGCGAAGAAGTGATGCTGCGTGCTTGTTACGAA
>JBBQFO010000261.1:0-5205 GCA_038322035.1 Candidatus Obscuribacterales bacterium | reverse complement strand
ATCTAAACAAGTTCTTGAAACTGAATCCCAATGACCCGGAAGCGCTTAGATACAGAGGCGATTTTTACAGTCATCTTAAATTGAGGAAACAGTGCTTCGATGACCTAAACAAGGCGGTTTCACTGCAACCGAAAGATGGTCATAACTATCAATACCTGGCGCGCGGCTTTTACAAATTCAATGATGCTACCAACGCACTTAAGTACAACGACACTGCGCTAAAACTTCTCCCTGATGATTCTGGCGTGTTGATCGACCGCGGCATGATTCTTGTTTTGAAAGGCGATTATCAAAATGCGTTGAAGCAATACGATAAAGTCATTTCGTTGGATTCCACTAACCATCAGGCTTACAATGAAAAAGGGATTGTGTTGGCGCAGATGGGGCGGGAAAAAGAATCAAACGAAGCATTCGACAAAGCGATTCAGTCAGACGAGCGGCACAGAAATATTTACTACTCTAATCACGCCAAAGTATCAGCAAAGTTTGGAAATCTTGATGACGCTCTGGCCGATGTTCAAGCCATGCGGAGATCCGAAGGGCGAACGTCCGTCGGCACTATATTTGATACCAAAACGTTCCCGCAGGCAATTTTACAATATTCCAAGTTGATAGCGCTCAGCCCCACAAAGTCCGAGCATTACTACGACCGAGGTGTCGCCTATGTTTGTAATGGTGACAATCAACTCGCCTCTGCTGATTTTGATCAATTTCTGAAGCTAAATCGGGGGCATGACGAGACCTCTGCTTGCGCAGTCGCGCTGAAGGCAACAAGTTTGCGCCGATTAAAGCGTGAGTCTGAGGCTCTAAAGTGTCTCAATGATTCCGCCTCAAGATTCACTGCTGAATCGTGGGAAAGAAATTTGCTCGATGCGCTGAGAGGAAAATCGAGCTACAAAGACTTGTTGTCATCATCCGAAAAATTGAGCAAGGTAATTTCGGCGAAATGTTTTGCCGGATTGTGGATGTTGCCATCGAACCAGTCTGCGCAAGGTCAGGAATTTTTGCGCGCTGTGATCGAGAGTGGCGCGCGACATCTTGACGAGTATTCGTTGGCTTCTAGTGCGCTACATCCTCCACATCCTGCGAAAGCGACGACTGCGAAATAATTAGCTTTCTCTTGGCAGCATCTAATTTCTTGATACGTGTTAATACGTCGATGGCTATCTTTTCGGTATCTTATATCCCACCATCAGAAGGCTTTCCCTGCTTTCTCTAGGTTGGCAGGAGGACGACGTGTCAAGGCCCCGTGCCTTTGCATTTTTGGCGAAGCTTTTCTTGGCGAGTGCATTACCAGTTTTGGTGTGCTTTGCCGTGTTTTGTTTTGTCACCAATACTGCTTGCTTTGGTGCCGGTCAAGAACCTGGTGAGGCTTCTCCAGCCTTGCGTGCACCGCTGCAACAACTATATTCGTTGTCTGCTGCCGTCGATACATCGCTTAGAAATTTTCCAACGATTCGACACGCAAAAGCGCGCGTACTGCAAACGCGAGCTGGTATCACTCTGGCTAGAACAGCATACTTGCCGACGGTGGACACGTTGTTTCAAGAATTGAGAACAACCAATAACATCATCGCCGGTGCAGTGTTTCCGCAAACGTTGGACGTGATTCCTATGCAGACTGGGGCGGAGCGCCGAGGTTCATCATTTAGCAGCGTATTTGCAAATAACATAGGGGCAAATTTTTCGTGGGAGCTGTACGACTTTGGCTTAAGACACGCTAACGTTGGACTAGCGAAGACCGACTTTTCATCAGCGAACGCCCAAGTGCGTTTGACAGATCTGGATGTCGGTGCCGCTGCTGCTGAATCGTATTTGCAGACAGTCGCGGCAAAGCAAACAATCCGCGCCCAGAAGGCAACGGTCAAACGTATGGAAGCGTGGGCGTTGATCGTACATACCTTGGTCGACAAGGGATTGCGACCCGGTGTGGATGCTGCTCGAGCCGACGCTGATTTGTCTTTTGCGCGCATCAATTTGATTGAGGCGGAGCGTGAGACGGAGTTGGCACGTGTTGATTTATCAGAGTCTATGGGATTGGCTGGCAACTACATCGGCATTGACGATTCGCCATGGATCAGGCGACCGGCTAAAATGTTTGTCGTGCAGGTTGTCGATTTGGGTTTGCATCCTTACGCAATTTTGCGCACTGCGGAAGTAAAAACCGCGGGAGCACAGGTGCAAGTTTTGAACAAAACATACTATCCGCACATCTGGTTTCACTCAGCCATGTGGGGGCGGGGCAGCGGCATCCGCAACCAGTACCTGTCACCCGTGGCAGATGGTGCAGTGCCACAAGTGGCAAACTGGGTTGCTGGTTTCTCGATCAGTTTTCCAGCCATGGACTATTTTAAAATCAAAGCGCAAAAGCGTATGGCTATTCAAAATGAGCAAGCGCAGCGAGCTAGTTACGATTTGGCTATCCAAGTGCTAACTCAAAAGGATGCTCGCGCAAAAATCTTGCTTGATAACGCCAGGCGCATCGCCGATGAAACTCCCGTTTTGATCAAAGCCGCCAAAGAAAATGAAATTAAAGCATTAGAGCGTTATCGAGTCGGACTTTCGACGATTGTGGAAGTGGCAGAAGCTGAGCGGATTTTGGCTCGTGCCGAAGTTGAGGACGCCGTTGCCGAAGTGCGCGTCTGGAGATCGATTCTTGCCACCGCGTATGCTCAAGGCAACTTGAGCCCGTTCATGACCCTCGTAGCAAGCGCGGAGGGCACTAAATAATGTGGCTTATTGGCGCTTCGATGCGTCGACCGATTACTATTCTCGTTGGCATCATCAGTTTGTTTCTGGCAGCGATGATGGGACTGAGCACGATGAAGCAGGATATTTTTCCTGACTTGAATATTCCATCGATCTACGTTGTACAGGGATATGGCGGTATGGCGCCGGATCAGATGGAAGGGTATCTAGTCTCTACCTACGAAATTCACTTCCTCTACATTCCAGGTGTGGACCATATTGAGTCGAAGTCGATTCAAAATATCTCTTTGATTCAAATTTATTTCCACCCTGGCACCAACATGGCTGAGGCTCTTTCAACGACCGTAGCGATGGTCGATAGAGCCAGAACATTGATGCCGCCTGGAACTTTAGAGCCTTTTGTGCTGAGGTTTGACGCCGGAAGTTTGCCGGTGGGTCAGCTTGTTCTGTCGAGCCCGACTAAGACGATCGATGAAATTCAAGACTTAGCATTTGTGCGTGTGCGCCCTGAGCTGGGCACCATTCCTGGTGCGTCGGCACCGCCGCCGATGGGAGGAAATGCGAGAACTATCGTAGTTAACGTAAATGCTCAGAAGCTGCGCCAGTACAACATCTCCGGTGACATGATTGTCAACGCCCTGGCCACCGGAAACATGATCACGCCGGCAGGAAACGTGCGAACGGGAGACCTGATGCGCATTTCTCCAGTTAATACAGACCTTCCAGATATCCAGCAGCTCGCCTATTTGCCAATCAAAATGGGACCTGGTCCGACTGTCTTCATGCGAGACATTGCCACCATTACTGACTCGAGCGACATCCTGGCAGGCTACGCGCTGTACAACGGTAAGCGGACTGTATACGTTCCTGTGATCAAACGCGCCGACGCTTCGACGGTATCAGTTGTGGACGCGCTGCGCGCAGCTTTACCGCGAATGCAATCCATCTTGCCGACTGATGTAAAGCTCAGTTATGAGTTTGACCAGTCGAAAAAGGTGACTGATTCGATCACGGATGTTTTGCAAGAAGGAGCTCTTGGCGCCATGTTGCCGGGCCTGATGATTCTGCTCTTCCTTCGAGATTTGCGCAGTACGCTCATCGTTGTCACCACAATTCCCTGCGCATTGATGGGGGCGTCGCTTTCATTGTGGATCACTGGTCAGACCATAAACATCCAAACTCTGTCCGGACTGGCTCTTGCTATCGGGATTCTCGTTGACGAAGCGACGGTAAATATCGAGAACATTCACGTTCACCTTGCCAAAGGTGAGGCGATTACACGCGCCACTTTAGCCGCCGGCGTAGAAACTATGGTGCCCCGATTCCTGGCGATGATGTCGATTCTGGCCGTGTTTGTACCGTCATTCTTCATGACTGGTATCACTCGTGCACTGTTCGTGCCTCTATCTCTGGCGGTCGGTTTCGCCATGATTTCATCCTTTTTGCTTTCCAGCACACTTGTTCCTGTTATGGCAGTGTGGCTGGTCAAGCCGAAACGAGACTCTGAAGTAGAGGGACCATTCCATAAGTTCCAGAAGAAATTTGCTGGATTGGTGAAAGCTGGAATGCCACTGCGGCAAATTATCATTCCGTGTTATTTGATAGTTTTTGTGTCGCTCAGTGTTTTGCTCTTCACTCAAATCGGGCGCGAAATGTTTCCCGGCGCAGATGCTGATGAATTTCGGATTCGCATCAGAGCCGCGACCGGCACCCGCGTCGAAGTTACGGAACGGAAGGTTTTAGAGACCATCGATATCATCAAGCGAGAAGCTGGTCCAGGAAACTTAATCGCCAGTTTGGGATACGCAGGGCAGCAGCCTGTGCAGTTCGTTATCAGCTCTGTATTCTTGTGGACAAGTGGACCGCACGAAGCGGTCATGGACTTCAAGCTACGCAAAGGTGCAAAAATCGATCTACCGGCCTTTAAAGACAAGCTGCGTAAATGCTTCGCCAAAGAAATGCCTGACGTCGGCTATTCATTCGAGCCGGGAGACCTTGTCAGCCAAATCATGAACCTTGGCTCACCAACACCGATTGCAGTGATTGTGAAAGGTCCAGATCTGACAGAAAATAAAATGTTTGCCGAGCGTGTAAAGAAGGAAATGGCAAAGATTCCTTATCTGCGCGATTTGCAATATGGACAGCCGCAAGACTATCCCACAGTGGACATCAATATTGATAGAGAATTAGCTGGGCAGTTCAATTTGAATCCGCAGCAAATCGGCAATTCGCTCGTGCCTGCGACGTCTTCAAGTCGATATATTCTTGAGAATTTCTGGGTGGACCGGAAGACTGGTGTGTCTTACCAGGTGCAGGTGCAAGTTCCGCAAGATCAAATTCGGTCTATTGAGGATATCAAGCAATTTCCAGCGATGCGCTCGGAACAGCGTCAGCATCCTTTGATTGGTGACGTGGCGAAAGTGCAATATGGAAAATGTGTAGCCGAGTACGACCGAGACAACATGATGCGAATGGTGACATTGACCGCAAACATTT
>JBBQFO010000260.1:0-5235 GCA_038322035.1 Candidatus Obscuribacterales bacterium | reverse complement strand
TATTCAGCTTGATCATATGGATCTTGATTGGCACCTCAAGCTTGACTGAAGGGCAGACGCAACCAGAAGGTGCTGCCCTTCCCCTCTTCGCTTTCGACGCCAATCGTTCCCCCATGCGCTTCCACAATCGATTTGCAGATGGTCAACCCCAGCCCGGTGCCACGTCCCACCTTGGCGTCGGATTTGTCGACCTGAACGAACCTGTCAAAAACAGATTGCTGGTGTGAAGGAGGAATACCTCTGCCTCGATCGATTATGCGCAACTCTAACCATGGACCGATGATTACGCTCTTTACGGTAATCGTGCCCTGGGCAAAAGAGAACTTGATGGCATTGGAAAGCAGGTTGACCAAAACTTGAATCAGTCTTGCATCATTGCACAGTAGCGAACAATCTTGGCTGCAGTTCTCGATCTTGACCATGCTCTTTTGCGCCAGAGGGCGCACAGACTCAATTGCTCGATCTACGATTGTGAGCAGAGAGTTGATCCGTTTGCTCAGCTGCATTTGTCCAGATTCAACCTCCTGTGCCTCTATTAATTCGTTCACCAGGGCCACCAAACGTTGAGACTCTTTCTCTGACCGTCGCACCCAGTCTCTTCCTTTTTCGCTGAGCATGGGTCTGTCTGTCAAAGTAGAAAGAGTTGATTGCACTTGAAGAAGTGGTGCCTTGAGATCGTGACTCAGTGTGTTGACGAACCCTTGCTTCAAAACCTCCATCTTGTGGCGCTGCGTCACGTCCTGCATGGCAAAGAGGAAGTAGCGGGCGCCCAGATAACTGTACTCACTCAACGAGAGTTGCACTGGTACCGTCGAGCCATCGCTCTTCACGGCATCGAGTCGAACCAAAGGAGCGATTTTGAGTTTTTCGAGCAGTGTGGCGAGATCTGCATCACCTGTTTGACATTGTCGTATTACCTTGCTAATCGACTGTTCCAACCATTCGTTAGCAGGATATTGCAACAGTTGCACAGCGGTCTGGTTAGCGGCTAAGATGCTACCGCTTTCGCTGGTAACAAGAAGGGCCACCGGCATGCTTTCCATAATCGTGCGCAGTCTCGATTCGCTGTCGCTGAGCAAATCCTCCACCACCTTTTTGTCGGTGATATCGTGAGCGACGCAGAAGTATGTCTTTTCGGTCGCTGACCAGTGAGCAGACCACAACATGTTGACGCAGGATCCATTCTTGTGTTTGATCCTGTTCTCAAATGACAAGGATAGATCAGTGGCGGTCGTTGCAGGTGTGTTCAAACTGATCGCGTCCTCATCGGCAACGACTATGGTGTCGATCGAGTGCCCGACCAACTCGCCTGGCTCATATCCCCACACTTTTTGTGCGCCTGCACTGACAGAAGTAAATTGACGTTCTCCGTTGACTGAGCAGATTACATCGAGAGCATTGCTGATAATGGCCCGCTCTTTTCGCGTCGCCTCGCTCAGAGCTGTGGCCATGCAATGAAAAGCCGCATCCAATCGAGCAATTTCGTCTTTTCCTTGCAGACGCGGCAGCAGTTGTTTGTTTTGGCTGAGACGTTCGGCGTTCTCTCTAAGTGATTCAAGACGCCGCCTGATGCTGCGCGAGAAAAAGATCGTCAACACCAAGCTCAGAATAATGTTGGCGACGGCAGCCAACACCAAAAGCATTTGCACTCGATTTCTCCACGCACTTGAGTCAGCTAAATGAGAATGCGCATAAAGTGTTTCAATCTTTCTGAATTTATTCATAAGACGCTCATGCTGATTTAAGATCGCTTGAGTCTGCCGCATCAGTCCCGCTTGGTTCATAAATGCTGTGGTATCAGATGCGGTATCAGAATTCTGAGCAAGCGCACACAGAGCGCTTCCATTTGCGAACACTTTGACTTGCAGGTCTCCCACCTGCCGCAGTAATTCAATCTGATCTGGTTGGTCGCTGACCATCAAAGCCAGTTGTGCGCGTATCCCCAAAGCTTCATGGGCTATTTGGTCGTATGCCCGGGCAAAGGAGCTGTCCTTAAAAAAGGCATAGCATGACAGTGTTCGGAACCCATCAAACAATAAAGTGGACATCGTATTCGAAAGAGAGCTGATGTTCCTAAGGCGGGTCTCTCGTTCAGTCTCGACTTCCGCTTCATGAAGCAAAAAGGTCAAAGTCAAAAGAGTAACGAGCCCCAGCGAAAGTGGCACAAGGACTAGGATTGTCCCGTTCCATTTAATCGATCGACCATGCGTCCAAACGTGCACTTTCTGGCATCCTCAGTCGATTGCAAACAAGAAATAGTGTATGCGATTGCGCTTTGTCGCTTTGTCGCGGGCGTTTAGGAACGTTGGTCAGGACTTGGTCAGGTCAGCTCCCTAAACTCCCAAACAAGCACGGGTTCGCTGAACCTGCCTGACTTCCCAGACTGACTGGGCACCCCACTCAGGCTATGACCATAACCTTATATACCCTGAGGAGAATCACCATGACTGACCAGATTTTTGCAAAGCAAGATTTTGTGCTAGGCGATAGCGGTGCCGCCAGTGCCGCCAGCGCTTGCTTGAGCGATGCGCGGATGGCGCAAGCTATTACTCGCAGTGTTGCAGAAACAATCGCCGCCAAATGTGTGGAAGCGAAGCCGGGAACGGCAGATCAAATTGCGAAAGTAAATGAGAATAAGGAGATCGCCTTACATTCCAAACTTGAGGTGTTCACAAGTAAAGTGGGCGATCCCTTATATTCATTGAACCGTTTGGAGAATTTAATCGCACAGAACACGATTCGGGCTATTGAGAAGGGAGATGTGCAAGGAGTGAGGGGGATGTTGCAAACGCTGGCTGAAAATCCCAAGATGCAGGACTCAGTCATGACCGGGTTGACCAACCACATGGAGGCGTTTTTTCCACGCACGCACGTAACCTGGGAGTCAGGTAAAAACAAAGACGGCACGCCTTTCGTTCACTTACAGTTGCAGCGAGCTCACGATTTTAGCAAATCGTCCAGCTACACTTCGCTGGAAATCGGAAGCGACGGCACGGAGATTGCCTGCTACACTCCCCGCGGGCACATCTCAAAAGGCAAAACTATAAATGCAACGGATGCACTGCGCACCATATCCACCCTGCAATATGAGAAAAAGGATTTATATCTGCCCAACTTGAAGGTCTTTTGAATTTAACTCTCAGTCACCGCGCCTGCACACCCTGGGATCACCCCCAGGGTGTTTAGCCATTCCAGCCAGTCCAGCAGTAGTAGCAAGAAGGTGGTGCTCCATGGGCGGTGGCAAAAAATATATGGATCGAGCAGGTGGTGGTCAAGACTTGGTCAAGTTGGCTACCTAAACTCAAAAACAAGGAACGGGATTCGCTGAACTTGCCTGACTCCCAGACTATGCACCCGACTCAGGTTATGACCATACTTTGAGGAGAAACACTAATGACTGATCAGTTTTTTGCAAAGCAGGATTTTGTGCCAGACGATAACCTTGCCGACAGTTTGAGCGATGCTCGCCGCAATGCCGCAGAGACAATCATGCCACGTTTATCCTCCAGGCAATTGAGTGCAGATGTGCAAGAAGTGAGGGAGTTGTTGCAAACGCTGGTTGAAAATCCCAACAGCCAGCACTCCGTCACCACTGGGCTGACCAATTACGTGGAGGCAATCTTTCCACGCACCCAGGTAATTTGGGAGCAATGTAAAACCGGAGAAGGCAAGCCTTTCATACACCTACACCAGCAAATCGTCTGGCAGCACTTCGGGGAAAATCGGAAGCGACGACGCTGAGATTGCTTACACTCAAACGCCAAGACAAAAGCCAAAACCAGAAATATATAGAGTAGGCACTGCGCACCATTACTTCACGAGGAATACTTATGCAAAAAATTGTGCGACTGGAAAACTGGACGTTAATCACTCCGAAAGATGCCCCTGCTCATCGCTATCTAAGGGGTAGTGTCTTCGATCATCCACGCATCGCAGATGGTGCCACTGTTTTTACGACTACCATTTTGAGCGTTGATCACTGCCGTGCGCAGACAGCAAACACCATATACATTTTGGGGAAAGAGAATCGAGGATCCACCGCACAAGCACAAATGCCAAACTCCTGGCAACTATGTCAGGCATTGAACGTTTAGTTCTAAAGGCCTCAGCATTGCGCCCAGGCCAGGATTGCCCAGAACTGCAGCTTGATCCGTGGACATTGACATCGGCTTACAATACCCGCCTACCTTGTAAACCAGCTAGATCTGACGTAAAAAATTGGCTCCGACAGGGTTCGAACCTGTAGCCTGGCGATTATGAGTCGCTTGCTCCACCATTGAGCTACGGAGCCACAAAATTGGGCGAGAAGTCTATTCTATAACAAGTCCGCGCTAAAACTTTTCTGCATTGCTCAACGTGACGATGTCATACCATCCAAGGTAAAAACCCCCTAAAACGGGAATATTGGGCTGGTTAGGAACCTTTTGTGAGATTAACTCGTTGGAACAGAGCACCCCTAATCAGAAGCCACTGCAATCTTCCCCAAATCTCGAGCCAGCCCAGCCGGCCGGCAGGCGCGTTTGTCCGAATTGCGGCTTGAAATTATCAACCGAAATAGCCGTGTGTCCGAACGACGGCACAGTTTTGATCAGCAGTTCTGACGTGGACGGCAAGCTGTCAAATCAATACGAGTTTTTGGCGGAGATTGGCTCCGGCGGAATGGGTGTGATTTATAAGGCTCGTCATTTAGCCCTGAACCAGACGGTGGCTATTAAGATGCTCCACACTAATCGCCTGGACGAGACAAGTGTGCGACGTTTTCAGCAGGAAGCTAAGGCAGTCACTGCCCTAGATCATCCGTCAATTGTTCGAGTTCGCGATTTCGGTGTGACAGAGTCTGGGCAACCGCATATGGTGCTCGACTACATTGAAGGCAACACGCTGGCAAAAGAAATCGAAAAAAACGCTGGTTTGTCGGTCGCGGACGGTCTGGAGATCTTCATTCAGGCTTGTGATGCCCTCGATCATGCCCATCTTCGCGGCGTTCTGCACAGAGATCTGAAGCCTAGCAACATCATGCTCGTACAGAGGCCGTCAAGTCCTCCTCTAGTCAAGATTGTTGATTTTGGCATTGCCAAAATTGCCGATCCTGGTTACGACACTCAAGGCATGAATTTGACGCAAACCGGTGAAGTGTTTGGCAGTCCACTCTACATGAGTCCCGAACAGGCATCCGGCACCAAGCTCGATCGTCGCTCCGATATTTATTCATTCGGATGCGTCATGTATGAGACG
>JBBQFO010000259.1:0-5289 GCA_038322035.1 Candidatus Obscuribacterales bacterium | reverse complement strand
GTTCGATCCGTAGGGAATGTGTCGATTATATCGTCGTACTAGGCGAACGCCATTTTCGTCACGTGCTGCAATCGTACATGAATTACTACAATGAGGTACGAACGCATTTGTCACTTGAGAAGGATGCTCCGGCATCACGCTTTGTTCAAGGAGCTGGACGCATTCTTTGTCGCCCGTTCCTGGGTGGATTGCATCACCAGTATGTCCGGATTTGATTTGCGGCAGGCAAAGCCTCAATTACTTCACACTGTTGAGTGTCCGTACTACGCGGAAGCCGTAGCTGCCACCGGCGCCCTCACCAAGGATGCTGTCGCGATAGCCCGATCGTAGTGTCGATGCCTGCGAGTCCCACCGCCCGCCGCGAACGATATGCTGCGCACAATCGCCCTCGAGCCACGGACGACCGTCCGACGGTGTGTCCTCAGTGTATCGCTTATTCCAGCAATCCTGTGTCCATTCATAGACGTTGCCATGAATCTGATACAGCCCGAACGGATTTGGCGCATAGGAATCCACCTGTGTGTACCGAAAACCCCATCCGCGTTGCTGAGATAACAGAATCGCCTAAGCTAGCGGGATGATCAGCCTGCTGGCTTTCGTTCTCGCCATATTGGTCTGGCCGTTCAGGTCGAAGAGCCGGCTTGAGGCGGAGAATGCGGTACTCCGGTAAAGGGTGCGATGAGGGCTTGTGTGGAAGCACTTGAACTGCCGGATTGATTGAAAAAAAGACGCCTCGCTGCACATCGTCGTCACTTGCCAGAGGCCTAGTATCGGAGCAGATTTTTCGGCTTAAGTGGGGTTCATTTGGCGGATGTCGGTCAATGGCGATGCCCAAATTAGTCATTTGGTCGGACAACGAAGATATTGATACAACTGCTAAGAAGGAGCGCTAAATGAGACAGCTCATCGTCAACGGATGGAACTTCATATTTAATGCTGAAGTAAGTCCGCTTCGTCATATTCCGGATGTTGCGATACGACATTATGTTTTTCAGGCGTTGGGGTTGATGTGGGCAGTTAGTTTTTGCGTCGCAATCGGAAGCTACACGATACTTGCTGCAAGCATTATTGGGCATTCTGTTTTGATAGGCGCCGCAGCGATTACGGTCGCAACTTATACCGCTGCTACGGCGAAGCCTAAGGTGTTTGCACGCGTTTTGGGTCGCCGCGCTGATGGCGAGCACGAATAAGCGTTCATGTTGGTGGGTCACCTATGCGTATTCTTCGTAAGGTCGTGACCTCGATAACGATTGCGGCCTTGTTTTTCAACCTGCGGCGTCGAAGATATCAGCTGCTTGGCACCGGCGTGAGCAGTATCTGACGTTCTCCTATTCTCGCGCCCATTTCTTGCGCCACGCGAACGGACGGCCGCAACAGGCGCAGCGCTTGGTCGGCAGATCTATTTTCGGGCGCATCTTGCCCGTGGCACTACCAAAACACGGACTGGCCGCGCCAGTCGAAGAAGCTGCCGTTTGCCTCCACCGTGAGACGCTCAACAACCTCGAGGATATAGGCTCCCGCCTGCTCAGGCATATAAACTTTGAGGCCTGTCTCGGTGAATGGAATGGATAACGGTGTAGCCACTGTGTCGGGATGCAGAGCGCAACACAGCGCATCGGGTGCTCGACGCGCCAATTCAACCGCCGCGGTCCGCACCTTTGTGTACCGGAAACTAGATTCAGGACAGGAGAAAATCGGACGGCACGCAAAACGGCTTAACTTCCCTGTTCTCGATCCACAATTCCCTGTTCGTCGAGAATTTTTCCCTGTTTTTTGCTTAGGGAATTGTTCAAGAAATCACTGCGGCACAGCGATCCTGACCTGACGGATATTTTGGACCAAACTTTGCTAGAAACTGAGTTTGGAAAGGAGCTTGGGCTTCACGCGCCGGCGCCTGCTCAGTGAACCCGGTCGCGATCAAAAATGACGGTATTTTTGACGGTATCAAGGCCTTTCACATCGGGCTAGGCAACTGATATATAAGCGGAAAAGGCGGTCGATGTGACTGTTAGTTCCCCAGCCAAATCCTATCAGCCAAACAAAATCAATAACTTAACACGTTTTATTATCTGAAAAACGTAACAGTCCGTAACACCCAGTCGGGTGTTACAAGACTCATTTTTCCGTCATAATATTCCGATACTCGAAGTGCCAAGGCGATCTCGGAAAACCAATGAGACGGCCTCGCACCCGCCCTTGAGAAAGGGCACTGACCGACCCCGGACAAATGCGGGCGGTTTAGCCGAACAGCTAAACCCCTTTGCGAGTCCGGATGAATCTCAGGTCACGATTCCAAAAACTTCTAGGTTTTGAAACGAAGACAACCATTAGCACTGGTTCGTCCGACGATTTTCTATTTGAAGCGTTTGGCGTGTCGCCAACGTCATCAAACATCCGCGTCACGCCACGCATCGCCATGACGTGCGCTCCAGTTCGCGCCGCTGTGCAAGCGATCTCTGAGTCTATCGGCCAACTCCCCATTCACGTCTATCAGCGCAGCGGGGACTCGAAAGCGCGCGCGCCTGACCATGCTGCTTACGGTTTGCTGCACGATCAAGCGAACGATTGGACGCCAGCGGCGAAATTCCGTGAAGAGATCACGCGCGATGCGCTGCTCTAACTGGCTCGCGGTGCAGGTCATAGTAAAAGCCCCGGATTTTCTCCGGGGCTTTTGTGTTTCGACTGCGTAGCGCTCATACCGATAATGATCGCTCTTGTACGGCCCCTGCTGCTTCACGCCGAATAGATCTGAGTTATTCGGATCCAGTCTTAGATAGAAAGCGCTTAGCAACCCATCCTGACCTACCTTTGTACGTGGCTAAGCACCAAGGTTGGTCGTTTGGAATACGCTCGCATGAGTGAACGACAACCTCTTCTGCATCGTACGGTGCAGCGCCGGATTTGCTGGATGAAAATCCAGGGCTTACCCGCATGTTTAATCCATCTCGGTCTGACGCATTGACACCAACAACGCGGAAGAGGTTTCGAGAGCGCGGTGCCAAGAAACTCGAAGATGACCAACCGCTGAGGCAACCGTAACGAACGCGACACCAACCACCATCGCAATTGTTTGCAACTACTCCAGTCGCCTCTGAAGGTATAACACCTAGTTTGTCGGCACTTGCTCTTGCAGCACTTCGTACGACCAGACCTCCAACCGGATCCGAGAATGCAACATTCGTGACAATGTATTCGCCGTCATTACTGCAATTTCTCGATTCGCTAGCACTAGGTGTAGGTGGCGCGACGATCGCCGCAGTCTTGGGTGGGATTACAGGAGCAGTCGATTTTTGTGGTGCAGGAGCTGGCAAAATGACAGGTGGAGCTGGGGCTGCCAAAGATGATACGGTTTGTCCTGAAAAATAAAAATCAGCCTTGATCGGTGAACTGGACTGCCATGGTTGCTGCGCCCCATTGCTTGAAATTAAGACCAGCAAGCCAACCTCATTGAAAACGTCAAAAATGCGTAGTCCGGGTTTACGCATAGTTTTCGCCAGTGCAGTCGTGTACGGACTGTTTCCATCCGTTCCGTCTAACGCAACGTTTCCGGGCTGCGTGGAGTATGAGATCAACGTTCCAGGAGCGCTCTGCAAAGCAACTAATCCACCCCCGCCCGCGCGTATTCCTCGTCCTGCGAGTGGGTTATTTCGGCAAGCGTCAAGAATGACAAGATTGAGCTTCGTCTGCGCTGCCTCCATCTGTCGGAGAATAAGATTTGCACTGATTAGCTCAAAGTCGACATCAGCCTCTCGCACGGGATTTGCACCAACTGGCACCAAGTAATTTATTCCTTTAACTTCGACGCCGTGGCCCGCATAGTAGAAAAGACCTACGTCTGCATCTTGCAATTCCATTCCGAATTTTTGAACCGCTTTATCAAAGCTCACCTTGTCTAGGTTCAACTGAGCGCTTTTGCCGATAAGCGAGAAGCCAAGATCAACCAAAGTATCAGCCACCAGCTTGGCGTCATTCTTGGGGTTATCGAGGGAGGCAAGTTTCTCGTAACTTGAGTTACCAATAACGAGCGCAATTCGCTTCTCCGCGAAAGCTTTTTCACCTGAACCTAAGAGGATTATGGCGATCCCGATCGCAATTGATGACAACATAAAACGAGACATGCGTGCCCACCAGAAAATGGAGGAATATCTAATCGCTCTATCAGTCTACACGCATCATCGTACTTCCTAATTTGCTTACGTGAAGAGCTAAATCGACTTCCAGGGCTAGGCCGAAAGAAAATGATCAGATTGTCCATTTGTATTGCTTTGATAACTCTCTCAGTTTTGCCAAACGTCGAGGCTGGCTCTCTCCCGAATGGGTTTGTTTATTTGCGCGACGTCGATCCTACAATCCGACAGGATATCCGTTATGCAGGGTCGCATAACTTCATTGGTAGGCCTGTTGCGGGCTACAAAGATGCACAATGTATTCTCACCAAGCAAGCCGCATTGGCTCTTAAAATTGTTCAGAGTTCACTCGCCAAAGCGAAACAATCCCTGATTGTTTGGGACTGCTATCGACCAACAACTGCAGTCCAAGATTTTTTAAAATGGACCGAGGATCTATCCGACAACCGCATGAAAGCGGAATTTTATCCACGAACGGAAAAATCAAAATTGTTTTCTCTCGGATATCTCGCAACAAAATCCGCTCACTCCCGGGGAAGCACCGTAGACCTTGGTATCGTCGTCACGGAAGCAATTACATTCAGTTCCGAAGATAAGTTGGTTGCTTGTACCCAACCAAAAGGAGAGCGTTTTGAAGATGGGACATTAGATTTTGGGACGGGCTATGACTGTCTTGATGCTTTAGCAGGCAAGGATACTCAGGGCCTGAAAGAGAGCGCACTTGAGAACCGTGAACATTTGCGCTTGTTGATGGTTGGTGCTGGATTCAAACCTTATTCAAAGGAATGGTGGCACTTTGAGTTGAACTCCGAACCATTCCCAAATCAGCGGTACGACTTTCCAGTGCAGTAGCGCCGAAAGGTTGCCTAAATTTTCATTGCAGGAAACGGCCGCAAGGTGCGGGTACAATTCAGAACCGTTGGCTTTCAAAGGGACTCAGCCCGCAACTGTGTCTAAGCTGCTGATTTCAATTTAGTTGACTAACGATTCAAGCCCATGGCGGTAACAGGCGAATTGGGGTGTGTTCGCCGTCAGCACTCCTGAGACAAATTGAAGGACTTTCCGAAGGGAGGATTTTTGGTTCATCGTAGCCGCAAGGAGCGAAGATGAGACAGACATCAGGACCGGGCAAAGCGCCTGCAGAACAAGTGCTCAAGGACAT
>JBBQFO010000258.1:0-5353 GCA_038322035.1 Candidatus Obscuribacterales bacterium | reverse complement strand
CGCATTGTCCGAGAAAGTCCCCACATCGGCTCGATCACCGACATAAGATTGTGCTATGGAAAGTATAGCCCTCTCCATATCTTATCTGTTTCATGCCACGGATTGAATCGTTTGCACCATGGATCTATTGCTGATTTTGCTGCAAAGCAGTTCAATATTGGGGATATGAACAAGGCTAAACTTCTGATAAAAGGACGGGTGCAAGGCGTGGGTTATCGCTGGACCATGCGCGAAAAGGCTGATGCACTGGGGCTTAGCGGTTGGGTTCGCAACACGGCCGATGGCTCTGTCGAAGCTTGCGCCCTTGGCGACCGCGGCGTTGTCGAGTCATTAATTGAGTGGTGCAAAGTTGGTCCGCCGAGCGCCGTTGTCCATTCTGTGGATGTCGAATGGTCCGAATCAGATGAACCGAATATCGGCGTTTTTGATATCCGCGGACGTTAGGAATAATGCGCGAGTCTCCATTCAGCCTGTTAAAAGTGGCTGTTGGTTTTAGCCAATTAAACGCGAGCCGGGACCTTCAAAAAGTTTATAAGCCTCATTAATTAAGTTGCCGCCGATGCGTTGCTCAATTTCGCTCATTTGCGTTGTGCGAACGGCTCCATGGCCGCTCGGGTCCGCTGGTGCGTTAGGCGCTGGTGTGTTCGGCGTTGGTGCGTTCGGCGTTTGTACTCCAGGCGCGGCTACTTGTGGCTGCGAAGTTACTGCCGGTACAGGTCTTGTCGGGGAAGGAGCGTTTGGAGTCCTACTCTCTCCCTCCGGAGAATCGGCTGACCGAGTCTCTTTTGCACGTGCTGTCCCCACCGCTGGTTTCGGGGAGTGATCTGCGACAACTTTGATTCGCACATTGATGGTGCGACCAGTTGCGGTTGCACATGCGGCTTTGAGATGTTCAATTTTGTTTTCGAGTTGTTTTTGGAATGTTTCGCTGCGTACACCGATGACAAAATCGGCATCCTCCAAGCTGACTGGAAAGGCATGAACACTGACGATGCTGGATGTTGGAATATGTCTCTTTTGCAAAGCTTCTCTGACTTCGGACCAGAACTGGTCGATATCTTCTCCGCCGCCTCGTGAATTTATCGCAGCAGGCGAGGCCTCGTCTACGAGTTCGGCAGCTGGTGCAGGGGCTGTTGGTGGTGCGGAAATTGGTACCGCAGCTGGTGCCGGCGCAGAGCCAGCCGTTGGCTCCTCAACAACCAGAGGCGCGGGCGGAATGCCTGCATCATCGTCATCATCAGCTTCTATCGGAGGTTCGGGCTGCTGCTCATCGTCGTCTTCTTCCTCATCTTCCTCAGCTGATCCATTCGAGGAAGGTGGTGGCACATCGTTCAAAGGAGGAGCTGATAACTGTAGCGGCTCCTCCTTTGGTGCTGTAGAGCGTGGCACGATGTCGTAATCATCGGTCTCCTCAACAACATCACCCTGCGCTTCCAGTGCTTCGAGAGTTGGTTCGACTACTGGTGGACGCAATACTGGTGCGGCTATTTTGCCCGGTTGGTCTGGTTCGACATCGTCGTAAGAGCTGTCGTCTGGCGGAGCTTCAGGTGGAACTTTAGAGACGGGTGGCGGAAATGCTGCAGGTCTCGCTTGTTCTCCGTTGCCGGCAATGCTTTTGAATGTGCTTGCGGTTGGCCCGGAGCCTAAACCCGCCGAGGCCATAGCTTCGTTCAGTTTGGAGGCGAGGGATGAAGTGGGAGCTGATGCCTTTGCTGCCACTGGAGGTGCAGTTTCAGCTGGTCGCTCAACTTTGGCTGTCACCGGCCTTGGTGGCGCTGCTTCTGCGCTTGCTCTGCTCTCAGCTGCTGTTGCTGCGACTGGAACCTGAGCTGGAGTGTGGCTTGGGGCAGTCCGGTGCTCGGGCTGAGCTGCCGGACGATGGTCTGGTTGCGGACCAGAACGGTGTTCCGGTTGCGTTGCTGCCGCTGGTGCTGATCCTGGTCTGGATTGCTGCGGAGCTAGGTGCGGTTTCGGTCCGGTTGAAGGCGCTGGTCCACGAGCAATGTCATCTGCCATAACGTTTTCCAGGGTCTTGACTCGTGCATCGAGATCGCGAACGAAGGTCATGTCATGTCTGTGACAGAGTGCCAACAGCCCCATCTCAACACTGAGAACCGGCTGGCTAGAGCGTCGGCAGGTTTGCTCGAGCTTATCCAGATATTCGACCATTAACGCAAGTTCGGACCGATCAAAGTTTTTTGCTTGACCAACGATTGCCTGTAAGTAGGATGGTGAGCCAAGTACGAGCGAAGTCAGGTTGTCGGCATTAAGTGTGCCTGTCTCATTAACGTAAGAAGCTTTCATCAGATTTAGAAAGTGCTTGGCAAGTTCCAGAACTAAAACGGCAGGTTCGCGACCTTCCATCAGGAGGGTGTTGGCCGCCGAAAGAACCGCTTGTCCATCACGGTTCTGGACCGCCGCGCTGATCTGCAGCAAGATATCTTCGTGAACAGCACCCAATAATATAAGTAAGTCGTTGACGCCAACTGGTTTCTCTTTCGTTGAGAGCAAACTGGCCTGATCCAGCAAACCAAGCGCGTCTCTGAGCCCTCCGCCCGATCGTCTGGCGATCAAATCTAGCGCTTCATCGAGAATGTTGATTTCTTCGAGAGTGGAGATATGACGCAGGTGCGCCGTTAATTCTTTCTGGTTGACGAGCTTGAACATCAATCGCTGGCAGCGACTGATGATGGTTGGTGGCACTTTATGCTCTTCCGTTGTTGCCAAAATGAAGACCACCATCGGTGGTGGCTCTTCAATTGTTTTGAGGAGCGCGTTGAACGCTTCCTTCGTGAGCATGTGGCATTCGTCGATTATGTAGAGCTTGTATCTTCCGCCTTGTGCAACAAGCGGAGCGCGTTCGATCAACGAACGAGCATCGTCAACGCTGTTATTAGAGGCTGCGTCGAGTTCGAATACTGATGGCGAATTTCCCGCTTTGACTTCAAGACATGATGAACAAACTAAACAGGGAGCAGCTGTTGGACCAGCTTGGCAGTTGAGGGACTTGGCAAGAATTCGAGCTGATGATGTTTTGCCGGTTCCTCTTGGACCCGTGAAAAGATATGCATGGGAGATGCGATTATGTTCGATAGCGTTTGTTAAGGTCTGCGCGACAGATTTTTGTCCCACCAAATCAGCCAATGACTGGGGACGGTATTTCAGATAAAGCGGCTGGTATGTCTGAACCACGGGCTTTGAAGCGCTCGCAAGTGGACTATCTATATCAAGATCCTAACCGATTTCGCACACCAATTTCAAGGCGGCAACTCGATTTGACGGATTATATGTTCCTACGACTTGCAGTAGGTAGCAGTTTGATCGTGGACCGAAAAATACTAATTACTTGACTTATAATTTTAGTTACTTGACCGTGAAAATTAGAACGCTTGCAACTTTGGGAGTCGGTGAGTTGCTTGGCCAACTTAGCTCGAAGCTTACCTGGCTGATCGGATAAACGTAATTCTTTGCCGACGGGCAGTCTGGCTCAGGAATCATGAATGTCGGTTCGCCGAATTTTGCTTTTACTTTTGAGAGATCGTCATTCAGTTGCACTCCGAAATCCGGAGCGATGAAAGCATTGTCAAAAATCCTCAATGCCTCGACAAGACCGTGTCGCACATAAACTTGCATTGCCGGTTCGGCTGAATTTGCTTTGTGCAAAACGTACACTGTCCAACCGCTGATTGACTGCTGTTTTAGCTTGTTACCCTTAATCGATGTCAATGCCTTGTTTGCTTCGATTGCAGAGCTGCCCAGGCGCACCAGCGGAATGCCCATGATCACATTTGGTGCCAACATCGCAATTTCAGATTTTTGTTTTGGATACGCATTCAAGTTGCTATTTTGAGTGATCCCATCGTTGACAGCCGGTGGTGGTGGCACCATGAAGCTTTGTCCTTGCTGCGCTGGAAGAGGAGCGGCTGAAGGAGCTGCTGCCGACGCGATCGTTGATAATGGCGCATTGCGATAGTCGCGCACATTTGAACCGCCGGCAATACCGCTTGAATATTGATTGTCACCAGGCTGATAGGCATGCTGTCCCATATTTGTTGAGGGGAGCCGTCGGTAGTTATTCCGATAATACGCAGCAGGCATTGGTGGTGACTGCGGTTCTGCTGCGGCCATGTCTGAGCTGCCAGCACCAGCCGCGGCAGACGTGCGAGCGTCTTTGACGTTCGCTGAGTTGTTCAGTCCCTGTTGCTGCAAAAGTACTCCACGCACCGGAGCTTCCCACATACCAGACGGCGCTTTGCCGCCGCTGGCAATTTGATAACTAACTTCGGGGCGGGCAGTTTTTGCTCTGCTTTTCGTACTGATCTCTTTGCTTGCCGCTTCAGCCTGTCGCATGCCTTCATCGAGTTGTTGAAGGCTGCCGCCAAATCCCGCAAGCGACTTGCCCAAGCGTCCGTTAGCCATCCTTCCATAACTGCTTGCCGTGGATTCGCTTCTGGCCGCGATCGCTCCTTCTTTGCTCTTCATAGAGTTGTTCATTGCTATTTGTCTGCGCTGGTACGACAATGTGCCGCCGGCTATGTAACTTCCACTTGAATTATCATCACCAAGTGTGGGTTTATCGCTGCGACCAGCGTCATCGGCTTTCCTTTTTAATTTTTGTTCTTCGTTTGATTTTTTGTCGCTTGAAGATTCCCTGTCCTGTTCTCGTGCGCCGATGTAACCACTGACTGGCGGTCTGAGCGCCAACATTCTGTCAGTCGGACCCTGACTCTTTTCTTGTGGTGGCGAGTACGAATACGTGGCGGTCTTCGCCGCAATCACTGGACCTCTCAATGTGTGCATTCTCTGAGAGATGTACTCGATTAATTTGATCCCGGATTGCGGTGCCGGGATTGTGCTTAGCACTTTATGCGGTGCCGCTTTTGTGATCATCATCATTTTACTTTCAGTTTGTGCATTGGCACTACCGGTAATGGCAACAGAATATGCCGCTATTGAGAGCAGCGCGCAAGAGATTGGTGTCCATTTCCTTAGTGTGTTCATGATTTAGACCGCAGCGGTCCCCCCTTGTTGTTGTTGTTTCTTTTCTTCAAGTTTTGACTCCCAATCATCCAACTCTTGTTGGTTGATCAGCCCACGCCGAGTGGCTACATAGCAGGCTCGGCAGCGTTGATTGAATTCACTTTCGTGCGATTCACCACGACCTGGAATTCCTAGTTTTGCGTACAAAGATTTCAATCTTGATTGAACCGCTTTTTCAGTCAGATAAAGGCGTTTGGCGATGGCGTGATCCGTCATCCCCAGAGCTATGCAGACAAGCGCTTCGTACTCGGCGCTGGTCAAACTCGTGGCCCGGTTTTGCGTGCGCTGAATGACTCGGGCAATACCTGGGTGT
>JBBQFO010000257.1:0-5365 GCA_038322035.1 Candidatus Obscuribacterales bacterium | reverse complement strand
TTTGCGGGTGGCTTCTCTCACTTAGCTTTGAAACCAGGGCGGAAATGCCCGGTGACAAAATCTTATTTACGCTTTCTCTTGCGGCTGAGGAACCTTAGCCACAATTTTGCCGCGTACATGACGCATCGAAAGTCTGACGAGAGCGTCTGGAATATCTTCTAGATTGACGACCTCTTCAACCATTGGTTTGACCAGTCCTTTAGCAGCGAGATTGCCAAGTTCCATGCCGATCTTCGCAAGATCGTCTAGAGCTTGATTGTCGTTGGCAGCATACGCACCGCCAACAGCAACTTCGTGAATGGACAACGCTTTTTCATAGGCTGCGACTTTGCTGATATCAGCCATACCTGCAACACAAGCAATGGCGCCGTTGAATGCAAGCATATCAAGAGCCTCAGTGGCGCTTGAACTGCTCACAGTGTCGAGAATGTAATCGACTCCGCGATTCTGAGTGATTTCGTCAACTGCCTGCTTCACGTTCTCAGTCTGGTAGTCGATAATTTCAGTAGCGCCAAGATTTTTGACGAAGTTGACGTTGTGCTTGGAGCATGTGGTGATGATCTTCAGACCCGCGACCTTTGCCAACTGAATGGCGAAACCGCCAACACCGCCAGCTCCGCCGAGAATCAAAATTGTTCTGTCTTTCTGCACATGCAGTTTTCTGTGCAGCGCCTGATATGCCGCGAAACCGGCACAGGGAAGAGCGGCTGCATCCGTATAAGAGAGACCGTCTGGCAGCCAGGCCAATGTGCGTGTAGTGACGATGGCGTATTGGCTGTATCCGCCGGGCTTGGACAAATCGCCATGATAGTAGACAGGGTCTCCTGTTTGCCATTCGTCGACGCCCTTGCCGACAGCGTCAATGACGCCAGCCACGTCGAGGCCGAGGATCATTGGATAGTCCCAACCTGGGTAGCCCGATGCCGCGAGTTTGTAGTCAACGGGATTTAGACCAACTGCGTATACCTTGACGCGAACCTCACCAGGACCTGGTTTTGGTTGCTCAACATCTGACGTATAAAGTGATTCCGGCGTACCGGGCTTATCTAGGACTAGTGCTTTCATCTACGAACTCCGAATCCATGTGAGGAACACCAGTTTAACGGTAGATATTGGAAGGACATGCAGCAGTCGTTGTTTCTTTATTTTGCTAAGGATTAGGAAACTTGCACGAAATCAACGCCGACAATGAAAACCGCATCGATAGACACTTTCAACAGTTTTCGTAAAAAAAGTAGAAGTTCAATTTGTTAAGAGTTAAGAACTGACAACTGGCTACACAGCTGCTCAAACCCTTCACTATATGGTTTAGGGGTGACAAAATTTGGCAAGTTGAAAATCACTCTTGGAGACCGCTTCGGTGCAATATCTTTCCTACCAACAATCCGAACAGGTCCCCAACATCATTGTTGATGGAGCGTCCAATGCCGGAACTGAGTTAGAACTTTCGCACTGGCCAAACAGCACCACGCCTGAGCCACTGAAAGCGGATCTTTCTGCGGAAATTGTTTTCAACTATTTGGCCAATCCTGAATTCAAAGTTACAGCCAAGGTAGTGTCAAACGATCATTTTGACGCTGACGGACTGGTTGGAATTTACACACTTCTCCATCCAGACGATGCAGAAGATCTCAAAGAAATGCTCATAGACATTGCTGGCGCAGGCGACTTCAATGTTTACAGAGATCGAGAAGCCGCGCGCGTTAGTTTCATTTTGGATGCCTGGCAAAATCCCAAACTTTCCCCGTTAAAAGCCTCGATTTTTGCACAAGCCTATCCCAGTGTGGCGAACATCCTGTACGAAGAATTACTGCCGCGATTTGCCAGAATAATTGAGAAAGTCGGCTATCTCGAAAAGTACTGGAAAGCGCAAGACGACTTACTTGAAGACAGTGAGCAGGCGTTGAGAAAAAGGCACTTCAAACTAACCGAATTGCCAGAATTAGACTTAGCGATCGTAGCGATGCCGGATGCCAACGTGGGTCCAAGCCAATCTATCCATCGCATGGCGATTCATAACCAAACCAACTGCATGCGAATTCTCTTGATGCAAGAGACAAACTTTGAACTTTATTTTCGCTACGAAACCTGGGTGGAATATCAATCGCGACAGACGTCACCGCGAATAGATTTGCAAGATTTAGCTGGAAGTCTTTCTAAACAAGAGTCAATGGACGGTGTCTGGTCTTTCGGTGGTATAAATGACCTCACGCCGACGTTACGTCTGACCGGCGATTCACAAAGCAAGATCCCATTTGAAAGTTTCCGCAGTCAAGTGCTTGAATTTCTGACGCAGCGGCAAGCAAAGATCCAGTTTAATTGATCCAATTTAATCGACGACGCGGTTCGTGATCGAGAGAGAAGATGAGGGCAACAGAGTTGGAAACGTTTCAATCTACAAAGCAACAAGAAATCGTCCGAAGAACGGAAGAATTCGTGCGTGAAACATTGAAGGCGGACTCGACCGGGCACGATTGGTGGCACATCAACCGGGTGCGCAATGTGGCAGTAAAATTGGCGAAATCCGAGGGCGCAGACCCATTCATTGTAGAACTGGCAGCGTTGCTTCACGACATTGCGGATTGGAAGTTCAACGATGGTGATATTACCGCTGGTGCCACAAAGTCACGCCAGTGGCTCACCTCGCTAGGTGTAGATGAAGCTACGCAGGCTCGTGTTGCACAAATCATTCTGACTGTTTCTTTCAAAGGAGCGGGAGTGAAAAACGAGATCGACTCACTAGAAGGTCAAGTCGTCCAAGATGCGGATCGACTTGATGCGCTCGGTGCAATTGGAATTGCACGAACATTTGCATATGGCGGACATTTCAATCGTGTCATGTACGATCCTGAGCAAAAGCCAGTCCAGCATGAGACATTCGAGCAGTACAAATCAAGTAAAGGCACAACGATCAATCACTTCTATGAAAAACTGCTACTGCTCAAAGACAGATTGAACACAACGGCGGCAAAAGAATTTGCAGAAAGCAGACACAAGTTTGTGGAAGATTTTCTCCAGGAATTTTACGACGAATGGGAGGGACGGAAGTAGCAGAATTATCCAAATTTTATTGCCGTAGAGCGCTCGGTACCAGGAAAAACGGCAATAATCTAGTCACTCATGAGGGCAGTATGTCACCGTCAGTAGATAAAACAAAGTGGTGGGCAAGGGTATTCGAGCCGAAAACAGATTTTTTCGCCTTGTTAAATATTCAGTCCGCATCCACTCTCGAAGGAATGCTTGCGCTTGAAGCCTGGATCAATGAAGGTACATTCGAGCGCTGCCAAAAAGTCAGAGATATCGAAAACGATGCTGACGAGCACAAATTAGAACTGGAACGAAAACTTGTCGAATCCTTCATTACGCCGTTCGATCGCGAAGACATCTACGATCTTTCGATCAAATTGGATGAAGTGATCAACTCTGCCAAAACCATTGCCCGCGAAATAGAGGCGCTCGAAATCAAAAGTTCCGATTCCTATTTGAGGGAAATGGCCGCCACCCTGGTGGAAGGAACGCGCTGCCTAAATCAATCGTTTATTCACCTCCAATCTAATCCGGTGGAAGCGTCGAACCAAGCTACTCTTGCGCGAAAGTCAGAGAATAGGTTTGCCAAAATCTATCGACTGGCGATGAAAAATCTATTCACACTCGACGATTTTAAAACATTACTGAAAACGCGCGAAGTTTATAGTTGCATGGTATCGTGTGCCACCAAAATCGATATTGTCGGAGAGAAGTTAGTGCACGTGATCGTCAAAACGAGCTAGGCAGCGGGGAATAATGCTTGTCGATTTTAGCTCTGACGGTTCTGGTATTTTTCCTTAGCATCATTTTCACCTATACAAACGGCTTCCAGGATGGCAGCTCAGTTGCAGCTGGAGCAATTGCATCGCGAGCACTTTCCCGAATACAAACAATCGTGCTCGTCGCTGCTTGTGAATTCCTTGGCGCATTGTTTGGTGGTTCTGCTGTTTCACATACAATCCAATCGATCACAAACTGGCCGCATCAGCCCAGTCTCTTGCCGGTGCTGGCGTCAGGACTGTTCGCAGCCATACTGTGGAACTACATCACAAAACTTTGTCGTTTTCCGTCCAGCTCCACCCACGCTCTTGTTGGTGGCATCTTCGGTGCAGTTTACGCCGGCAGCGGAGGATGGCAACACATCGTCTGGGGAGATCCAGACCACGTCTTACACTCAACGGGGATCTGGAAAGTACTTTTCAGTTTGTTCTTGTCGCCGCTGATTGGCTTTGCAGCTGGATATATCTGCCTCTTGGTGACGCTATTTTGCTTGATGCGTGCTTCCACTCACGCGAATAAGAGACTGAAGAAGTTGCAGATTTTCACCACAGCAGTTTTAGCGTTTGCACATGGTGCCAACGACACACAGAAAGCGATGGGCATTCTGGTGCTCACTTTGAACGCTGGTGGATATATGATTGGGGACGACATACCGTTCTGGGTAAGGGTTCTCACAGGTGCCGCGATGGCTGTCGGCGTCGCGTCGCTGGCTCCGGGCATCGTCAAACGAGTGGGACTAGGAATTTATAGATTGAGACCGCTGCATGGATTCGTTACCGAGTTTTCATCAGCAACAGTTGTTTTGATTGGCTCGATCACGGGCGGACCAGTATCCGCATCCCAGGTGATCGCATCGGCGGTGATGGGTATAGGCACGGCTCAACGAAAGAAAGGCGTGCACTGGTTGGTAGCACGAGACATGCTGATCGCCTGGTTTTTGACGATTCCGTGCTCAGCGCTGTTGGCCTTTGCGCTTCACATCGGTATTTTTCACTGGTTGAACGGACTGCTTGCAGCCAGCGCGAATCCGTAGCAAATCCTTAGCACTAGTTGGCGCTACGACGTGTCTTACTGTTTGATGGCTTTTTGCTTGAGCCACCAGAGCTGGATTTGAAGCGACTACCGCCGCCACCTGCGCCCGACGGTTTACGTGCAGCTCCACCAGTGCCACCTGGTCTGGTGCCGAATTTTTTATCGCCACCGCCCGCGTAGGGTTTACTGGGCGAACGACTGTAAGATTTAGTGCCATCACCCGAGGTGCTGCGACCTGTAGAGGATGTGGATCGGCTGCGAACAGCGCCGCCTTCTCCAGATGGGCGACGTCCGTATGAGGAGGACCCACCTTCGGCTGGTTTACGGCCATACGAAGAGCCGCCTTCGGCTGGTTTACGGCCGTATGAAGAGCCGCCTTCGGCTGGTTTGCGGCCGTATGAAGAGCCGCCTTCGGCTGGTTTGCGGCCGTATGAAGAGCCGCCTTCGCCTGATGGGCGACGACCGTAAGAGGAGCCACCTTCAGCCGGTTTGCGACCATATCTTGATTCGCCGCCTTCAGCTGGCT
>JBBQFO010000256.1:0-5409 GCA_038322035.1 Candidatus Obscuribacterales bacterium | reverse complement strand
CAGATTCTTGTCTAACACGACAAAATCAGCATCCTTGCCGACTTCAAGAGAACCTGTTTCTTTTTCTTGATGGTTCACATAAGCTCCATTAATGGTGTAAGCAGCAATAATTTGCGGAAGAGAAACGCGCTCATCTGGTGTCCACGGTGAGCCGGAGACGTCAGTCAATCCCTTTCTGGTTATCGCGACTTGCATTGCATCCAACGGATTCATCGTAGTCACCGACCAATCGCTGCCTGCAGCAACAACAGCTCCAGTTTTAAAAACAGAGTTAATTTGATAAAGACGACCAGTTCGCTCAGATCCCAGCAAAGGCTCTGTACACTGGGTAATGTAAGCATCGCGGTATGCCCAAAACGGTTGAAAGTTTGCCACCACATTCAGTTTGCGAAATCTTGGAATATCAGTAGGTTCCATCAGTTGTAGGTGAGCAATGTGATGGCGATTGTCATTCTGTCCATTCTTTGCCTTGGCTAGCTGCAAAGCATCCAGCGCCTGATGAACAGCCTGATCGCCAATAGCATGAACGTGGACTTGGAAATTATTGCGGTCCAACTCTTCCACAATTGAATTCAATTGACCGGTGCGGAAATTCAACATTCCGGAGGTATTTGGCTTATCAGTGTAAGGCGAAGACAATGATGCTGTATGGGTTTCGACAACACCGTCAGCAAAGATTTTCGCAGATGTCGGACGCACAAATGGCGACAGATATTTATCTCGCAGAGCAACAAAATCTTTCACCTGCTCCGCACCCAAACCCGGATTGATGTGCAAAGCGGCAACCACACGCACCGTCAAACGTCTCCAATTCGCGACTTCAGTGTAGGTCTTAAGCGAGTCTTCATCGGCATTCGCGTCTTGCAGGGAGGTGATACCAAATCCATTGGCCATTCTCAGACTGCGAAGCAATCCCTCTTGTCGTTCCTGCATCGATGGCTTGGGAACAAGTTGACCAACCAGCTCTGTCGCGTACTCACGCAATGTGCCCGATGGCTCTCCATCTGCGTTTCGCTCGATTATTCCCAACGGCGGATCAGGTGTGAACTTGTCGATATGCGCCAGTTTCAATGCTTTCGAATTTACCCAGGCTGAGTGTGCATCCTGAGATACAAAATAAGCAGGACGGTCGGGAATGATAACGTCGAGGTCTTCTTTCGATGGAGACGCGTTTGGAAACAATGGCAAGCTCCATCCACCGCCAGTAATCCATGTGTAATCCGGATGTGCCTTTGTATATTTTTTGATGATTTCGAGAACTTCGGCTTTAGTGCTTGCGTCATCGAGCCGACACAGCGCCAGTTCGATTCCACTGTCAATCGGATGTACATGACTGTCATGAAAACCGGGCAATATCATTTCGCCATGCAGAGGAATCTGTTGCGTCGCCGGTCCGACCAAATCGAGCGCAGCTTTGTCTTCTCCGACATAGACTATTTTGCCGTCCTTAACCGCCATGGCATGCGCCCAGCGACGGGCGCCGTCGACAGTGTAAATATCAGCGCCGGTGACGACCAGATCGGCCTTGAGTGGCGCCTCAGCCAGGGTCGGTCGGCAGATACCGAACAAACCCAACGCTACCACCACCTTGGCAATGGTTCTGTACATTTCATTCCTCACATTGACTCTGCGTCAGTCCAGGTTGGGCACTTTGCTGCGTAGACTATTCTAGAATACGTGGGAAGATTGTTAATTCCATTAATAGGTTTGCGAAATGGCTCTGGAAAGAGACTTTGACGTTGTCATCATCGGCGCAGGCGGCGCCGGGATGATGTGCGCCAGCACCGCCGCTAATCGCGGGCGCAAAGTGATCTTGCTCGATCATTCGACAAAAATCGGCAGAAAGATTCTCATATCCGGCGGAGGCCGGTGCAACTTCACCAACGTCGGTGCCAACCCCGAATCGTTTGTGTCGCAGAACCCACACTTCTGCAAATCGGCTTTGTCCAAATACACGCCAGACGACTTCATCAACCTGGTGCGAAAACACAAAATTCGATATCATGAGAAGAAGCTTGGTCAGCTATTTTGCGACGATTCAGCATCACAAATTGTTGATATGTTAATCGAAGAATGTGATCATTCAGGGGCGCGCTTCCAGATGGACTGCCAGGTCTTCGCCATCGAAAAATCAGACAGTAAGTTCATAGTTTCAACTAGCGCCGGGGATTTTCGCTGTCAATCGCTGGTGGTGGCAACCGGAGGACTGTCCATTCCTCAAATTGGCGCCACCGGATTTGGTTATGACATTGCAAGACAATTTGGTTTAAAAATTGTCGAAACCGCTCCGGCTCTGGACGGCTTTAACTTCAGCAAGACAGACGCAGAGCACTTCAAGGACTTGGCAGGTATTTCACTAGAGACAACCATCAACTGCAAGAAAGCGACGTTCCGCGAAAACATTCTCTTTACTCATACGGGATTAAGCGGACCAGCCAGTCTGCAAGCATCACTTTACTGGCATAAAGGGGAAGCGCTAAAAATCGACCTACTACCGCAATTCGACGCTGAAAAGTGGCTTAGCAGGATCAAAACATCGCACAACAACAAAGTAGAGTTGAAGAATGTCTTGTCGGAGAAATTGCCAAAACGCTTTGCTGAGAAATTCGCCCAGTTGATCAACATGAACCGCCCGATCAATCAGTTGAACGAAAAGCAGATCGGCGATTTAGCTCAACATTTGCACGGCTGGTCGTTTCATCCCGCCGGAACTGTAGGTTATCGAAAAGCAGAAGTGACCAGGGGTGGAGTCGACACAAAAGAGCTTTCCTCTCAAACGATGGCAGCGAAAAAAATTCCAGGGCTATACTTCATCGGCGAAGTAGTGGATGTCACCGGTCAACTCGGCGGTTACAACTTTCAGTGGGCATGGGCTTCAGGCTTTGCAGCGGGGCAGTCCTGCTAATCCGATGCAGAAATTTTCTACAAAAATACGACTTCTATCATCGATTGGACTTAGCATTATCTGTGGGTCTATGCTCATTGCGCCAGCATTTTCTAGAACTCTCTCTCTTTACGAACAAGCGCTCGAAAATATCGACGATGAAAGATACGAATTAGCTGTACCAAAACTCAAACAACTTATTGCACAAAATGCTTCAGATGCTGATGCGCATGCCGAACTCGCAAAAGTATATATGGACTTAGATAATCACGAGGGAGCTATTGAAGAAGCGACTCGCGCAATCAAATTCGCTCCCAAAATGGCTAGAGCATACGCGACTCGAGCCTACTGCGAGTTTAAGCTAAATCGAATCAAAGAAGGTTTCGCCGACTCTGACAAAGTCATAAAGTATTACGCACTGAACCCACTCGATTCTTCTATCTGGAATACGTATAAAAATCGGGTCCAAGCGTACAAGATGCTTGAGCGCACCAAAGAGTCTTCAGCAGAGCAGCCGAAAGCCTATGTATTCGAACTGATAGATGCGGTTGAAAAAGCACGAGAAGTTGGTCAATTAGACGATGCATTGAAGAAGGTCGATCTCGCTTTGAAATTCAATTCGCAAATAGCAGAATTGTGGTTCATGAGAGGAATTATCGATAGCAATCAGGGCAAGAGCGCTACAGCAATTGCTGATTTGAGCAAGGCGATTAAGTTAGCGCCGAACGTGCCAATGCTCTACTACTTCCGCGGTGACTGCAATCAACAATTGGGAAAACATCAGCAAGCAATAGACGACTTTACACAAGTCATCAACGCAAAACCGAAACTAGTTGCATATCGATTCGTTTGTGAAACAGGGCGCCTTCGCAATGAGAATATTCGTGACGATACATCTCCGATCTCACTTGCCGACGCGTACGTTTTACGCGCACAATCATACGCTGCGATCAAAAAGCCTGAACTGGCAGCAAAAGACCTGGATGCAGCAGGGAAACTAGATCCCACTGACGACAAGGCTTTTGCCAAGAAAGCAGAGCTTACTATGAGCAATGGAAATTTCGATCAAGCGATCAAAGAATATACCAAATCAGTCGCTGCGAATCCAAAAGATTGGACGAGATACAAAGAACGTGCGGATGCATATCTGCAGTCGGGCAAAAGTGAAGAGGCGTTGGCAGACTTTTCGGAAGTAATCAAATTGACTCCAAGAGAGCCTGGAGCCTACATGTTGAGGGCACTCGCTTTGAAGTCCTTGAAACGATATGCAAAAGCGATTCCCGATTTTTCCAAAACATTAGACCTTCGTGCCGATGACGATGATGCTTACATGGAGCGCTCTGATTGCTATCGACTGATGCACCGATATAAAGACGCGCTCGCTGATTTGGATAAAGTGGCAGGACTACTTCCTGCAAACAATAACTTTGTGCGCGAGGCGCGAGCCAAAATCCTAGCGGAATCCGGGCAAAAAGAGGCACTCCAACTTGAGAACTCGAAGCAAGAGAATCAGCCCCAGCAGCATTCTACTCAGTCTTTGAAAGACGACTCCAAAAATCTACTTTTGATGGCAGTCGTGATCAGTTCAGCCATTTTGCTGGTCTTCGGCTTCTATCTTTTTAAATCAAAGTCAAAGTAAACTGCCGACAGTGAATCCAACTACAAGGTTGGAAAATCTTTTGTC
Source organism: Candidatus Obscuribacterales bacterium (assembly GCA_038322035.1). GTDB lineage: Bacteria > Cyanobacteriota > Vampirovibrionia > Obscuribacterales > Obscuribacteraceae > PALSA-1081. The sequence goes on along the minus strand of JBBQFO010000256.1, from coordinate 841 downwards.
CTGCTAGATGTTGAACTTCTTTCTAGCCGCAGTCACCGCCGCGTCTGGCTTCTGTGGATTTTCCAGGTCACGAAAGATAGCAGGCAAAGCTTTCTTAGCCGCAAGTTCTCCGGACAATTCTGCTTTCTCTGCATAGAAACTTTTCTTCGCCAAGACTGGGATAGAGGAGACGTCTGGATTGATGATCACGTCTGCAAATTGCAATTGGCGCTCGTCGGCAACAGCGAGAACTATGTCTGCCAGCCGCGCAGCGATTCCTTTGTAAGACTTGAACTTTCGAGCCGGAATTTTTTGCATCGGCTCGTCTACTAACACAGCGATGACAATGTCTGCCCCAGTATCGCGTGCTGCCGACGCAGGCAAATTGGCGCGCACACCGCCGTCAACATAAATCTTGTCGTCAATCGGCACCGGTTTAATTATAGGCGAAATTGCTGAACTCGCCTGCATTGCTATCGCGAGTGGTCCTTCTGAGATTCTGTACGCTTGTCCATCAACCAGGTTCGTTGCCACGGCAGAGAATGGAATCTTGGTTTCAGAAAATTGCATGTCTGGGCGAGGCAAATTCTTGCTCAAAAACTTACGAAAAGACTTGCCCGAGAACAATCCAGCATAAGGATTTTTGCCTTTGAATGGACTTAACTTAGCGAACCCAGCCATAACGACTTTGGGGGCGAGGGGTAGTGGTGTGTAAGCTTTGCGCATAGAGCCATTCTGCATCATTTTACGGATGTCTTCAATTGGTACACCGGCCGCATAAAAGCCACCAATGATGGCGCCCATGCTATTTCCGACGATATAATCGATTGGAACATTGTTGTCCCTGAGAACTTTGAGTACG
>JBBQFO010000255.1:0-5551 GCA_038322035.1 Candidatus Obscuribacterales bacterium | reverse complement strand
AGTTCCCCGCCAATATAACCTTCTCGATTTGCGGACACGAATCAAGAATTTTTTGCAACTGCTGTGGAGTAATTACTAGCTCTTTCAAATAAAGAGTTCGAAGGGAACTCAGCAGCCGCAGGTCTTTCAACCATCGGCTGGAAAAAACATCATTTTCAACAGCCAGGTAGTTCAACTTTGAACAACTATGCAGACCAGATAGAAAATCAGCTGATAAGGGGCTGCAATCTTGCACTGCAAGTGAAGTCAATTCTCTTGAACCCTCAATCTGCCGAAAAATCAAATCCGGATGCTGAGCTCTTGTCAAACAGAGATTAGTTATTCGATGAAAAGCAGGGTGCTTGTCTTCAGTGAGGTCTATTGCCAGAGTTCCAAAAAGGTCCAGCGACCGAAGACCAATCATGTGATCCAAAGCCGAGATCGTCTCTCGATTCAGTGCAAAAAGGTGGATCGAAACTGAGTTCAGACTTTCCGATTTGGAAAATGCAGCAAGAATTCGCGCCAAATTTTCTGCTTCTTTTTCGACTGAGAAAGTTGGCGTTCCCACCACCACTGCTGTTGATGGAGGAGCAATTTTAAGTACTTTGAAATCATTTGAGTTCAGTTTGGTGAAGATTTCTGGACGATTGAAGGCTTCAGGATTCGAGCCGCCAACACTTAAAGTTAGCGGAATTCCAGCAGGGAAATACTGCGTGCCGATCGCGGAATGTCTGCTATTCGCCCCGTAAATAACGTAACCCAGAGAAACTCCAGGAAAGTCAAACTGTCGCTGTCCTTTATGGTCGCCGCTAAGAACAATCACCGAAGAGATTCTGGACACCTTGGCAAAAGCGGTCTTTGCTGCAGTATTTCCATCTATGGCATCTTCCATTGGATCTTCAGGTTCAGGTATTTGGTCCATCGATGGCTGGCTCGGCGGTATTGCTGAACTTGTCTCTGGGGCAGGCGAGGAGCTAGTTTGTGCACTCTCATTTCTAGAAACAGAAACTTTCGCTGTCTGAATGATGACGGCTGTCAAAGCGGAAGATGCCGTCATTGCCAGAGCAATGTAGAGAGAAAGCCGTTTCCACGTGATGTTTACTTTTCTGCTCTCTCGAACCACTTTGATTTCATTCTGCGCTGTTACTGCCACTCCCTTGGAATAGATGGACGCTAGATCGTTTGCGACATCATCGAAGTTTTGATAGCGTTCGCTTGGAGCTTTTTTGAGGAGCTTTTCCACAATCTTTTCCAATTCGGCTGGAAATTGTTTGCCTAACGAAGCTTCGCGCAGCAATGGTGCCGGCTCATTCACATGCAACATCATGGTTCTGAGCGGATTTGTTCCGAGGTGCGGTGGCGTTCCAGTCAACGCCTCGAACATCGCACATCCAAAAGAGTAAATATCAGAGCGGTGATCTATCGCCCCCCCCGAGCATTGTTCGGGGCTCATGTACAGCGGACTTCCGAAGATTTCACCGGTACGAGTCAACGATTGAATTTCGCCGCTCTCATCAAATGCAAGCTTGGCGATACCAAAGTCAACTATTTTTGCGCTCCCAGGCGTTCCCGGAATCAAACTCTCGGAAAGCATTATGTTGCTCGGTTTGATGTCGCGATGAATGACGGACTTTTGATGCGCGTGCGCCATCCCCATCGAGAGTTGGGCGAAGATGAGCGTTGTCAGCTGAGGACTCAATGTGCCGTTAGCCTTAATGAAGTCAGTCAGATTGACGCCCTTGATGTATTCCATAACGAGATAAGGCTGCTCGTTTTCCAAAACGCCAAAATCATGCACCATCACCAAGCTTGGATGATTAAGTGAGTGAGCGGCTTTTGCTTCGATCTGAAACCGACGCACTTGAGCATCGTTGAGGATTTGTTTGCCATCAAGAACCTTGAGAGCTAATTCCTGTTTGAGAAAAACTTGTTCAACCAGGTAGACGCAGCCAACCCCACCGCGCCCAAGCAACGAAAGTATCTTGTATCTGCCACCAATAATTTGGCCAGGTGAAAAAATTGCGGCTAATTGCTCTGCATTATGGAGCGCCGCTTCCAATTCATTCAACTGATTCAGTTCGTCCGACACAAGATTCCGTTGTCCTTCGGCAGCCCTAATTTGGGATCTTTAGTCAGCACGCGCTCTCAATCTCGTGGTCCCAGTCCGCGACCGAACATGTCAACAAAGTCTCTGCTTATGGGTTGGTTTTCTTTAATGAATGATGGATCCAGTAAATAGAGTTTGCCGTTCTCAAAGCGCATGTTACCCAAGTTCCAATCGACGAATAGTCCATTTCTTTCAAGCGTATCACCCATCTCATAATATTGACGCCTGATGCCTTCGCGATCGGTCCCCGACAATTCACCCGACATGAGCTGCCACTTCAGGCTGTCACCATCGCCGACTTTTTCAATAACTAGAGCTGGTTGGCCATCAGGTGTGGTGCCGTGGTCAAAGATCTTCGGAACAGTGACGCCGACTTTTTCGAGTCTGTCATACATCGCTCGTTTCTGCGCCGCGTCGACTGATTTGTCGTAATAGATCTTGGTGACTGTCCCATTTCCATTGTCGTAAATATCGCCCTCGCCTTCGCCTTTGGCGAGGAGGGTTGCCGGCCGAGGGATGTTGTTGTTCGCTTGTGGCAGGGCATCTGAAACAGCTGGCTCAGTGCGTTTGACTGGTTCAACGCTTTCTTTAACAGTCAATGCATCAGGTGCTGCGGTACGCCGAACAACGGGCTCGCCTACTTGCAGGCTACTTTGTCCGATGTTTGACTCGGACCGATTCACCTGAGATCTGCTGCTAAACGAATTGCTGATACCATCCCCGGCCTTAAGCAAAGCGTGCTGCGTCGGTGGTAGTGCGATGTTGAGCACCGCACCGCTTAATCCGGCTTGAGCGTATTGGTCGAATGTCGGCAACTTTTGCTCTGACACCAAATGCGATACTGTCTGACCAGCTTCGGCACCGACGAAACCGATGGCGGCACGCTTGCCAATTTGACCGGCGAAATTCAAATTGCGCCCAAAGCCATTGCCGTATTCAAATACACCGAACATCGAAGCTCCTGCCAGGGCATTTCCAAACCGGGTTTCGCCCTGTCCGGGATCGCGCATGCCGTCATAAATTCCGGCACCGGCAATCTGGGCAATCTTTCTGCTCTGGAGAATTTCAGCTGCTTTGCCTTCGACCCCTAAAGCTTCACCGCTTAAGCGCATCGCTCCGCCTGTAGCCCGACCAGCGATGATGTAGGGTGCAACTGCACCCAAACCGCCCGAGATTCCTTGAGCAAACCAATTGGCGGACAGAAATCCCGCTTTCGGCACTTCGAACAACTGCGCCTCAGTCAAGAATGGATTGTTCTTTGAATGACCTGTCAATTCGTTGGTTGTGCTGGCAATGGCGTTCCAGGGAGTGAGCAATGCCGAGTTCACCAGAGGCTTTCCGACGTTGTCTGCGGTCCAACCAAGAGCATCACTTAGTAAATTACCCGAGACACTGTGGTCCCTCAAAGTCGACGGGCTGTCCGCGGCGGGTCTATCTGTAGCATTGACCATGTCCATATTTGGCCACTTAATGTTTCCGCCTTCAATAGGGTGATTACGAAATCCCCACTGAACTAGGGTGATTTGTAGACCCCCAAATAGCCCAAACCAGCTAGCCCAGATTTTCTGTCATGCGCTCGACACAAGTTTTGAGCCATAAACAATCAAAAACAACAGCGCCACTAAACTCAGTGGCAAGCGATCGAAACACAGTAACAACTCGGTAATGACAACCCTCTATTTTTATAGTGGGCACCCATAAATCCCGAATCCACCGGCGCAAAATGCCGCGCAGGTTAGTTTCGAAATTCCCCGCGGTATATGATTGGGAGCGAGTAATGCGAAGATCGTACGTAGTAATGGCAGAGCCCCACATCACATCGACCACCGAACCCGAGCCGCCTTCTCAGAGTGGGAAGAAGCTGACGTTGCGCATTCCGGGCAGCACAGCCAATTTGGGACCAGGCTTCGATTGCTTCGGATTGGCTCTCTCACTGTATTGTCGACTCACCTTCACTCTACTTGAAACCAAGCACAACGATACGCCGCTGATCACTTTTGCGGGCGCCATTGCTCAATCCAGCCTACCGCAAGATACCGGCAACCTGGTCTACAAAATCCTCAGACAACTCTGGCAAGATCAACCGGATATGCTGGATCGAATCCGCATACATGTGGATTCGGACATTCCGCTCGGCTGCGGGCTAGGTAGTAGCGCTGCGGCAATACTAGGGGCGCTTTGGGCCGACAATGTTTTCAAAGACCGGGTGCCGACGACTGGCAGTCTGCTGGCACAGGCATCCTTAATAGAAGGTCATAGCGAAACGCTAGCAGCCAGCCTGATGGGAAAATTCGTCATCACAGCACCTTCCGCCAGCTCGAACAGCATTGTGGCGAGGCAGATGAATTGGCCGTCCACATGGCGAACGATATTCGTTGTGCCAAGCTATCGCATGAAGACTGAAAAATCACGAGCCGTCTTGCCCAAGACAGTTAGCCACACAGACGCGGTATGGAACATGCAGCGAGCCGCCATGTTCATCTCAGCGATTTCGACGTGTGACGAAAACACACTCAAAGAAGCGCTGCACGACCGCCTTCACGAACCATATCGGGAAGTGTTAGTGCCCGAGCTGGCATCGTTGAGACGAGCAATGGTGAACCAACCGATTTTGGGATGCGTCCTCAGCGCCGGCGGTCCCTCCATGCTAGTGATCGTCAACGAACGCCATCGCGCCGATGTTCTCGCCCATATCGAAGAGTGGGCAGCAGCGCAACACGACCATCCACGCGTACTCGACTTGCGCGTCGATGACGACGGAATCAGGCAAATTCGCGGATTCTAACTGACGGCACCAGTTGGCATTAGAAGCCGCGATGATGCTGCGAACGACATGAGATAGTACCTGCGTGGAAAATAAAGCCGCACTGGATGTGCGGCCCCACGACCCATTCGAACCTCGATCGATTCGATCAATGACCCCTCCGGGTCCAAAGAGCAAAACGCGCTCTACTCACCGCCCCATAAGCCGACCACCCGTGCCGGTCTGCACTAAGTGCGAAATTGTCATACCGAAGGAATCCACAACAGTGCAGCCACTGAAGCGATCAATCAGCGCTCCCAAATGCTTTATTACATAACTGCCGAAGCGCGCTTTGATTTGAGCACCATAGAAGGCCTCAATCGCAGAACCATCATAAGCAGTAACGAATGAGCCGTTTTCGGCGAACACGATGGCGCCCTCTTCGGCAGTCACCAACGATCCCAACCGAGCAAGAATTCTAGAGCCCGAATAACCGCAAACATGCGAGCCGTTCTCTGCAACAACTTCGACGGCATCATGCACATCTACATACGCACCGCGCTCAATGACGATCTGAAAATCGCCGGTGTAGGCGACTGACTCTGCAAGCGTGGGTCGAAAAATAGTAGCACCGGTGGCGGTGTCTTTAGAAATAACTGTCAAACCGAGTTCTGCGGTGACACTGAGAATCATTTTTACCTTCTCTCTTTCTCCTCCTATCG
>JBBQFO010000254.1:0-5603 GCA_038322035.1 Candidatus Obscuribacterales bacterium | reverse complement strand
AGCGAAGGATCTTGCCTCAAGGCGGTTTCAACGACAGTCACATTTCCCAAAGCCGCGTCAGTAAAGAGGTCTGTGTCTGCCCCTCGTTGCAGAAGCAGCGTCGCCAGATTTTTGTGCCCGTTCCACAGCGCTGCTTGCAACGGCGTCAACGAGCCAGCACTCTTGACATTCAACGCGGCACCATGAGCCAAAAGGAATTCAACAAACGAAAGGTGCCCTCCCCGAGCTGCGATCGCGAGCGGCGATGGCACACCTTTATCTAACGGAGCATGATACTTTAACAAGATTTCGGCGCCCGGTACCCAGCCGTATAGCGCGGCCTCAGCCATCGACCCCACGCCCCCGTCTTTCGGATAACTCGTTGACTCCGTAGCCAAAGAAGGGGCAGCCGCAAGAATCTTTTCCAGCTCTGCCGCATCTCTGTCGGCAATGGCACTGAACAAATCGTAAAGGCTGAAGGCTAATGCGGCAGGAATAAAATAAGCGAAAACAAGAAGCGCGCACAACACACTGCTGGCTTTGGGCATGGGGGCGGGCTCCTTGATACGAAAAATTAGGTTCTATCCATCATAGGCCTTTTTCAGTGCTGCCATATCAACCGCCCAATAAAAATGACAGAGGAACAGTTGAAGCTGGCAAGAAAGCTTTTAAAGCAAGGTGAATCTATCAGCTATGTTTCGGATACTTTTGGGGTTCTCGAAGGCTCTAGATAAGTGATGCCTGCAACTAGGACCGACTCTATCAAAGCGAACGCGGCTGCGGTCATCCATCTATCACCGCGGATCTCAAAGCAGGGCAGCCTTGGAAGCACCAAAGCTAAGACGAACAATGATGGTAACACCATAGGATAGGGAGTGAATTTTGGCTTGTAAGCACTTGCACTTTCTCTTAGTCGCGATGTCGGAGACTTATTGTTTTGCGGGAGTTGACCCGTTTGAAAATTTGTCGGCGTGACTGACCTGCACCATTTTGTTGTTCCACGTCAGGCAGAGACTTCTTGCTTGTTGACCCGCACCCATTTTCTGTACCATTCTAACTTGAAAAATTCGAGTTATTTGGCATTTGTTTGTTCCCGAAAAAACGGAGTTCAGGAGCGTATAGTGACGTCTTCGCCAACATAACCGCTCAGTCCGACATCGAAGTATCTAAAGCCCGAAAAGCGAATGCCGTCTCGACGAACGCTGTTCATCAGTATATTGACGCGTTCTCGATTGATCGAAATCGATAACAGATTTAAGGACTTTACTTTCCACCGCATTCAAATCAGCAAACGCCTTCGTCTTGCTATTTTGCTCGGCTGCCCACCATTGTTCCCCACAACGTACCACCAATTGATCGTGCGTCCACGACACTGCAAAAATTCGATCTATCTTCTCATTACCTGCGTCAAACGTCAGAATGTATTGACTTGAGCCATCGACTTCCGTATCCATGTACCGAAGTCTAGTCAAACGGTAGTTCAAATTAGGCAAGTCAAAAACAGCCCCCGACCGCAGGCTCAGGGCGTGCAATTCGTGGCGCGGATCCGAGGGTCCGAAATAACGACCGAGGACATAATAGGGGCAATCGGAGTGCTCCAGGTTCGGCAGTTTAACAACGCGAGTGGTGTTTTTCTTTTTGTTGTGAGGCGTGTTGGGTGGAGGAGTGGGGTTGGTTGGAGGAGTGGGGTTGGTTGGTGGCGTGGTGGCAGGTGGGGTCTTGGTTGATGAAGGCTTGGCAGTTGGAGACCAGTAAGTATATGGAGACGTGATCAGGCGAGTCGGTGCTGCGGCTACTTCGGCTGCATAGCCGTTATCTTGGATGGAGAGGCAGTTATGAGAGGCGGTTATGAGAGGTCGGTTATTTGAAGTTTCGGGTTTTGCCCGACGTGTCGAAGCGGGTCTGGGTGCCGTTTGGATGGGTGTATGTTTGGGTGCCGTTGGCTGCGACGTGCAGGCGTAGTCCGTTGGGGCGCATGATTTCGTGGCTGCCGTCTGGCTCGAATGAATAGGTTTTTCCGCTTACTGTTTCGACCATGCGTGTGCCATCAGGGAGGGTGGCAGAGAGTGTGCCTGAGGGGGAGCGTTCGGTGACGATATATTTGCCTTCTTCGGTGGGGATGAAGCGAGCGATGTAACCTGAGTCGTGTTGGTTGACTACTTTGCCGTCACCGAATGTAGTGACAGTGGAGTTGCAATTTTGACAATTGATTCCGATTGGCATCACAGGCGGTGCCAAGCGAACAGTGTTGATCCCAGCCACACGTCCGGCACCGAACTGGAGGCGTTTACTACCTGTGGGGCGAATCAGACGAGTCGTCCCCCCGTGGGCGCAGGGTCCCAGGGCGTTAAGAAATGCAGAGGAGCGGGTAAGTATTAATAAGGCATCCCTACATCCTGGCGCATCACCTATGGCGAAAAATCTCTCTTCAAATCCAGAGAAAACCAATCTGCGCCCAATTGATGGCCAAAATCTAGAAGATCGTTCCGCTCACCAGAACCTTTTTCAAGAATTTGCTAATTCAGCCGCCTACTCAGCCCTTGAAGCGCCTGCCTTTCACACTGACAAAGCATGGACTAGGTAAGGCCGGCTTGTTTGGCGAAACAGCAGCCGCAGAATCCAGTTTCTTATCCAAACGGTCACTGATCGACGCGGCCAAGGCCAGCAACTTACCTCTCGTAATTTTGAACAATCGCTAGGGAAACTGAACGAAGGGATTGGATCAAACCCATGAATGACGACCAACTGCTCGGCGCTGAAACACAATTGGTTAATGGCGACGAAGCGGCAAGCAGTGATAATCAGTCACAACCTGTCACTCAGCTATCTGTGCCACTTCCACCTGATCAAGCGATTCATGCGGACAACCAGACTATGTTCGGTACTGTATCGAACACAGATACCAGCACCAAAGTTGCACTTATGCCTGAAAGCACTAAAACTCAGTTGATCAAATTTGCAAAATTTTCTTTAATTTCTCTTGTGGTAGGCGCATTGCCTTTTATGTTGGCGCCTGGATTTACGCTGGGATTTTTCAATCTTCAAGTCGTGAGAACTTGCATAGTCATCGCTTTCACCTGGAATCTAATCGGCGCTGCCTTGTTCGCCCGTACCAGAGGTCGAGTCGGTCGCCTTGTAGAGATCGCCATTTTCGCAACACCGCTAGCCTTGACCTATGGCTGGATATGCGCCGGACTTGCCATTCTCAAGTGGCTTCACAATTTCAATTGGAATTGATCCCGCAGTGGAAATTTCACTGAAACTCACACAAGCGTGATGCAGCCTGCTTCTTAGAGGCTGTGTAGACGCGTCTGTATGTCTACATAAATCTCCTGTGCGTTGGAAGTCGTGGGGAAGCTGAAGCGAGCGCCGATATGGTGCGCTTTCAATTCTAGTCGTGTAGATTTTTTGTAGCGCTTTTGCAAAGCATTTGAACTGTTTTGTCCTAATAAACGTAATTACAAATAGAGGCAGGTGGCACGTCGATCGTTCGAAACGGTCTGCGTAGCGTCGCGCCTCTTCCGTCCATCAGAGGAAATAGGTGAAATGTCAAAGCTGACCAAAGAATTTATCGAACTAGAAATTCAACTGCCCGTTGCTGGACAGCGGTTTTACCGCGATGATGACGTTCCGGGATTTGCAGTACGAGTCACGCAGAGGTCCAAATCTTTCATCCTCGAAAAACGAGTGAAGGGAGTCAACCGGCGCATCACCATCGGTAAGTGCAGCGAGGTTTCTTTCGATTCTGCAAAAAAGTAGGCTTGCATTCATGTACGGCTCAAATGACATCACCGAGCGATATCTAGTGCTAGACATCGAACGGCTCCGCTCTCACATTTCTCGTATCACTGACGCATTTCTCATCCTGCTTGCCATCAACTCTGGAAATAACGTAAACTCGAATTGATGCTTTGCTTAGTCCGCGTTCTTCCGTCAGAAATTTGAAAAACTCTTCGGTAAAATCAAAGCGCGGAGTATATCGACCTCCATGACAAATACAACTCTTCAAAAGATTGAAACTATTTGGAATGAGTTCAGCAGAAAGCCTTTCCCGGAGGGTGCATCTTTCAAAGTCGCAGACGAACGCGATTTGAGGGACATCGATACGTTCGCGGCGGGCTGCATTTCTGCATTCATTCACGCGGCGGGTCAGCTTGATCAGCAACGTTACGACTGTTTGAAAACTTGCTTACAAGACCTTTCCATCGGCATCAAAGATCTTGATGCCGGACCACTGAAGACGTACGCTGAGCAGCTTCATTTGTTGTCGAAGTTAGTTTTGGAGTATCTCGATAAAAAATCGGGTGCGTCCGAACTAGCTGAAGATGCATTTGAGCAGAATCGGTAGGCGCGCCGGTAAGCAACTAACGATTTTTGCTATCTCGAACAATGTAGATATTACTGACGTGGTGGCGATTGGGCAATATTTGTTGGCACAAGGATATGATGCTCGCTATGTGGATGAATTCCTGCCTGCCTCACTCGGTCTTAATCGCTGGCTATACTTCGACTGGTGGCAGGGTCGTGTGTCACAAAGTTGATGCTTAGGATTCTGACCAATGCTTTCTAACCATGAAAAATATGTGTCCAAGATTGGGAGCTCTTAAGTGTCCACCACAATAACTTCGCCGTCGGGGGCACATAATCAATTCGGGCACATAATCTGAGTTATGTGACGCGCCACATAACTCAGAGGAGCGCCAGATGAGGTGGGCTAATTCGCCAGCTGCTCAAGCCGTGACACATCCTGGTGAGACTATTTCCAGTGCAGCTAAAGAAACGGTCAACGCTGTCAAAACAGGGCTGTCAGCAACCGTGGCTGTGGGCGTGTATATCGGTGACCATGCTGAGCGCGGCGATATGCAAGGCGTTGTTCGCGATGCTCAAAAAACCGGACAAGCGATTGGACACGTGGCCAGCGAAGTAGGAAACCACTTATCGCATATGAAAGCTCACGACATTGGAAAATTCGTAGGGCACGACGTTTTGCCAGGAGTGGTCGCAGCTGTGGTTGTTCCTGAGTTGGCGGGCGAAGGCATCGCTCTTGCAGCTTCTGCGGCGTCGAAGCTAGGGATTGTGGTGAAAGAAGTTGGAGCGATCGACAAAGTGGCAGGCTTGTATGAGCATGCAGCCTCGAAAATCTCCAGCAATCGAGCCCGGTCTCGGACGAGTTTTATCAAAGAGTCGAACATGCTAAATCGACGTTGGAAGGTTGGGTTGGCGACCGCATGCACGAGCAGGGTTTTAAAATCCACACTGTTGGAAAAATAGAAGATTTGTTGGGAGTTGGTTTCGAGCGCAATCCGGCTTGTTTCAACCCATTCGACAAACTGGATGAGGCGGGCAATGTTGTCCTCAAAAAGGGAATCTACATCGCCGAGAAAGTGTGGCACCAGGGTGAGTGGATAAACAATCAGGATGTTCTCTTAAACTTCCACCATGAAGTTGGACATATGATGGACGAGAGCTTTAAGAGCGAATGGTTGTCTGGCGATTCGGCGTTTGCAAAACTCTTTTCCAAAGCCTGGAAAGGAATAGACCAAAACGAACCAAATGCGATTATCCTGGGAGGATTGAAAAACGACGAACTGAGAAAGAACGAAGTCTTTGCTGATATGTGGGGG
>JBBQFO010000253.1:0-5618 GCA_038322035.1 Candidatus Obscuribacterales bacterium | reverse complement strand
GAACAAGTATTTTCGCAAACTGGGGTTACCCGAATTTACGTTAATGGTAAACGCTAAACTCGCCGAACCGCCGTATGCGGACCCGCACGTACGGTGGTGACGCAGGAGGGAACCCGCGAGGGTTCCCCCTATGCGAATTGCGGCAACTTGCCAGATTTGAGCAGGCGTCACTTCAGATACCAGTGGCGCTGCTAGCTGAAACCGTGGAGCTGCTAGCTGAAACCAGTGGCGCTGCTAGCTGAAACCGTGGCGCTGCTAGCTGAAACCAGTAGAGCTGGTAGCTGAAACCAGTGGCGCTTGCTATCTGATACTTAGAAGCGGGTGCTTAATTTGATGCACTTTTTTATGCATCAATTTAAGCACCCGCTTCTAAGAGCGGCTACCGGTACAGAAGATTATGTTTTACCGAACAGCCGACCGCTCAACAAGACAACTCAACGTTCTTCTTCGAAACCGCAGTCACTTTATCACCTGGCAATATAGTCCCAATCATGTTCAGCGGATCCGCTGCCGATGCGGAAATCGTCTGCTCCGACGGCTGCTTATTCTTAGAAGCACGCAATGAATCAGCCGCTTCCGGTAGCGCAAACTGTTCGCCAATAAACCCGTTTACGAAGCGTCCACCGCGCACTTCACCGCGGTCTTCCATGTGGCGGAAAACTGACAGCAATTCACGCCATGGTGGAAGATTAGCTTCGCGCCTGCAAACATCGCGGAAAACAATGCCGTAACGTGCCAGCAAAACCTTGCACATCGCTTCCAAGCCTTTCGCTTTCTCAATGTTGTGGTCATTGTGCAGAAGCGTCCAGCGCCCGTAGTTGTCGCGAAAACGTTTGGCTCTAGTTCCAGTTCTTCGTTTTGGATCGATGAGCGATCGCAGATTGTCGAAACCGTCGGCGGTGACTAAACCACCCGTGACCAATTCCCAAAGTCCAGTTTCAACCTGTGATTTAAGAAGTCCTGTGCCTCTAACTATGTCTGCGAAAAAACTTGCTCCGCGCTGCTGCAGAAATTCTTGAACCGCTTGTGCCGCGGAGCTCAATCCTGATAAATCGGCATTGGCTGCGGATTTCGGTAGTGTCGTCATCCAATCAGCATCGTCTCTGACAAAGAAAGTGATTGGTGCAACGCTAGTTGGAATGATTCGTTTGATTGCACCAGGCGTTAAAGTCAGTACCTCTGCGACTCCAGCTTGAGCGTCAGCAGCAGCAGCGAGTGTCTTGCTAAATTTGGACGACTTGCCTTTAGAATTTTTTCGCTCGGCGCCTCGCGAAATCGGTATTGCGGCTGATGGTTCGCCTAGTGGTTTTCCATTCAAGCCGACTTGCCTTAGAAAGGCTGATTTCTTGGCGTTGGCTGGTGATGGAGCCGGTTCTTCCGTCGCGGTCAAAGCGGGATGCATGCTCAGCCTTCCCCAGCCAACCGAACCTTTCATACACAAATTGTCGAGCATATCTGAGCTGTAGTTTCGGATGCGACGTGCCAAGACTTCCTTTTCCCAAGCGTTGGCTGGGATCTCGAATCCCTGTAATTGTCTGATCACTTCAAGCAATCCACGTTCGCCTGCGAGTTGTGTTCCTGGTGCGAGATGTTGCCACGATGCAAGCCAGCGCACGTAGGCACCAGCAGTCATCGGTTCGACTTTTTGCCGCAATCCAGTAATTGTAAGTTTGTGTATCTTTGCGAGCAATCTTCGTTCGCACCATTCATAAGCTGAAATTTCCAGCGCGGCAATTCCCTGAACAACATTCGACAGTGTGACTCGGTCGCTGAATTGTCCGCGCAGAATGCCACCTTCTGATTCGAGCTGTACGAAGGCTATTTCCACTTCGCGTTTGCTGAGCTGAAGCAGGTCAGCGATATCTTCAACCATGACTGGTCCGATGATCTGCATCCAACCGCGCACCGCAGATGACACCGCTATGGATCGGTCGGATGGTGCTTCACCGATTGTTGGCACTTCAATTTCAGTAGTAGCGTTTGGCCAAATCATCTTTGCTGTTTGCATGCGTTCTGTGCAAACCCAGAGTTGAGCTGGTCCGACACTGAGTCTTGTGGCTCGGTTGGTGCCTTGAAGCGTGTCGAAAAACGGCAGCCATTCTGCGCGTGGCTGCAATGGCAATTTGGCATTCACTTCCGGAATAGCGATAACGGATTTCAGTAAATCATGCAGCTCATCCGCGTTGCGGATATCCGGCCATGCTTGTTCCACCACTTTCGTAATCGCAGCCGGATCGAGTCTTCCCAACTCTCCTAATACGGAATTAGGCAACACGCGTCTCATCTCAACGGCGCGAGTGCGTCTTTCTTCAACTCCAGCGTCATCGAGATAGGCATAAACATTGGCGTTGATGATCTCTGCTGCAAATTGCGAAGGCGTCGGCGTATCAACAGCTACGCAGGTGATTTCTCCGCTCACTATGTCTCTGAGGATTTTTTCTAATCCTGCAATATCCATTGCCTCGGTGAGAACATCCTTCATTACCTCTTCAATAAGCGGATGGTCAGGTACTTCGATGTCGCCTGGATTGTTGTCCTGGCAAGAAGCTGCTGCTGGAAAAACGGCTGACAACAAATCGTCCGACCTCAAACGCTGAAGATATGGTGGCACTTTTTTGCCGCCCATGAAGCGAAGCAGTGCTAGAGATCTTGTTGCATCCCATTTCCATCTGGTGGCGAAAATCGGACCCTGCAAAGACGCTTGTTCGAGTGTGTGCCTGACATTCTCACTCGTCAAATAATAGAAAACGTCGCCTAACGGAAAGCTGTGCTGTTCAGCGAGAGCGATGCTAATTCCATCTTCAGTTGCTGCCGCCTGTAATTCAAGATTGAAATTGCGGCAGAATTTTTTGCGCAACGCCAAGCCCCAGGCGCGATTGATGCGCCCTCCAAAGGGAGCATGCAAAATCAATTGCATTCCGCCGCCTTCATCGAAGAATCGTTCAGCTATGATTTGCTTTGTGGTTGGCACTGCTCCGAGGATTGCACGCCCCTGCACAATATACTCAATCAGCTGTTCTGCGCCTGAATCGTTGACTCCACATTCATCTTTGATCCATTCGATTGCAGCTTTTGTCTCTGGTGATTGTTTTGAATGAGCACCGAAAGCAACAGAAACATCCTTGGTCATCTCATCTATTTTGGCTCTGAGTTCAGATACGTGGTGCGAAAGCTCATCAGATCGTGCCGGTGCTTCACCAAACCAGAATGGGACGGACGGTGAGGCACCATGCGCGTCTTCGACATACACTTTTCCAACTACATTATCTATTCTACGAATGCGCCACGATGTGCTGCCGAGCAAAATCACATCGCCGCGATGACTATCGATAGCAAAATGTTCGTCTAAAGTTCCAACGGATACTCCGTCCGGTTCTGCAATGACACCATAGAGCGCGCTTTCTGGAATGGCACCACCGCTAGTGATCGCTGCAAGACGTGCTCCTCGCCGGGCGCTCAGTTTCCCATTCACTTGATCGCGCATCAGGTAAGCGCCATATCTTCCTCTACGAGCTGATATTCCGTCTGACAACATTTGAATCACTTGATCGAATTTTTCGCGGCTCAAATTGCGATATGGATAGGCTCGGCGCACGTCGTCATAGAGTTGCTCTTCGTTCAACTCTTCGACAGCAGCCATGGCGACAATTTGTTGCGCCAAAATATCAATGCTGTTTTCAGGGATAGCTAATTTGTCCAAGTCGCCATGTTTGATCGCTCGGACTAACGCCGCCATCTCGACGAGCTCATCGCGGGTGTAAGGAAAGAGCCGACCCTTTGGAATGGCGCCTCGCCAGTGACCAGCGCGACCAATCCTTTGCAGAGCTGTGGCAATCGTTTTGACTCCGTTCACCTGGCAGACTAAATCTACAAAGCCGACGTCAATTCCAAGTTCAAGTGATGCTGTAGCAACCAGCACTTTAATCTCGCCGTTCTTGAGTCGGGTTTCTGCGGCGAGGCGAAGTTGCCGCGATAAACTTCCGTGGTGGCAAGCAACTTCTTCTTCGCCAACGCGAGCAGCGAGGTGCATTGCTACTCGCTCTGCTTGTTTTCTTGTATTGACGAAAACCAGAGTTGAGCGGTGCGATTTTACTAGCTCAGCAATTCGGTCGAAATTTTCCGCAGATAGTTCTTGCGATGCCACTGGTTGAAGCGGCTGCAAAGGCAACTCGATCGCAATATCCATTTTTCGTCGATGTCCGACGTTCACAATGACCGGGTCGATGCCTTGAGACCCGGTCAAAAATTTTGCCACTAATTCGATCGGGTTTTGTGTGGCTGATAACCCAATTCTATTAGGCTTTTTATTGGTCACTTTGTCTAAACGTTCCAGCGACAAAGAAAGATGCGAACCCCGCTTATCATCTGCTACGGCGTGAATCTCGTCGACAATCACAGTTTCAACGTTGGCCAAAAGCTCGCGACTTTTTTCGGCGGTGAGCAGAATGAACAATGACTCCGGAGTTGTCACTAAAATGTGTGGATTTTTCCGCAGCATCGACTGCCTGTCCCTCGTAGGAGTGTCCCCAGTCCTGACGGCGGTGCGAATCTCAGCCATTGCGATGCCGCGCGACTCGGCAAGCGCACGAATTTCTGCAAGGGGCGCGTCCAAATTCTTCTGAATGTCGTTGCTCAGTGCTTTTAGCGGCGAGACGTAAACGACTGAAGTTTTATCGGTGAGATTGTCTGACACGGCGAGACGAACAATTCGGTCTATGCAGGCAAGGAAGGCAGCCAGTGTCTTTCCCGATCCTGTGGGTGCCGAAATCAGGGTTGTGCGACCGGCCAAGATATGCGGCCAGCCCTGTTCTTGGGGCTCGGTCGCTGAACCGAACTTATCTAAAAACCAGTCTCTGACCAGCGGATGCGCCCACGCGAGCGCCCCAGCCTCCACCGTTGCTTTCATCATACTTAGATTGTATTGCGGTTTTTGGACTTTTGGGTGAACGAATTAGTGACGTCCAAATCACTCTAATGGGTGACGCTTGCAGCCTTTTGGCTCAAAAAATAGAAATCGAAAGACCGTTACCGGCAAAACTGCTTTGGGTATCCTTAAGTATAGTTAAATCAGTCTGGGGATCGAACTAGCGGGAATTAGAGAAGCAGATCAGCCGAATTACAAAAGCAGATCAGCTTTCCGGGTAATGGACAGTATCAATACCAAACAACCCGCTACAATCAATTTGGGGACTGAACTGAGAGGGAAAGAAATGCGAGTTAGTAAGAAAATGGTGCGCAGTGCTAAGGGCTTTACCCTGATCGAGCTGCTCGTTGTAGTAATTATCATCGGCATCTTGGCTGCGATCGCGCTACCGAACTTTATTGGTGCCCAGGATAAAGCCCGCGAAGCATCGGTAAAGGCAAATATGCGTACATGTCAAATCGCCGCAGAAGCATATGCCACTGATAATGGTGGCAGCTATCCCGCTGCCGTAGCTACCCCGTACCAGAGTTACTTCCCGGGTGGTGGAAGTGACGGAAGTACTGCCCCTACGAATGGTCCTGTGAATCCATTCAGCAACGTAGGAGCGTTTCCGACGGCAGGCGTCCTGTCTGACCAGCCGCAGGCCCTGAGGACCAATTTCTCTGGTACAGGTGCGGCCGGCGAAATTCGATAC
>JBBQFO010000252.1:0-5638 GCA_038322035.1 Candidatus Obscuribacterales bacterium | reverse complement strand
GCATTGGTCAGCATCCACTCATCATCTGCCTTTACCTGACTGAGAATATGTGGAGGTACCGAGGCGTGCGACCAATCATCAGTGATATCGTAAATCAATTTTACTGAATTATCTTTTGGCAGAAGATGGCAGTACGACTGGTTGTTGACCCACGTTATGTAATCCTTCCAGCCAAGTTGTTTGATTGCAGCAGCAAGGCGATTTACAAAGAGCCGCTCGTTCAATTTCCTTCCGACAACATTTGGTAGCGGCTTAAAAGGCTTCAGTGCATACAACTCCATGCTCTTTCCCGCCGGTTGAAACAGGCTGCCGAGCGGTGCATTCACTGATTTCAGTCCTTGTAAGTTCCATAAATCCGTGGGCGGACCAACCCACAAGATTTGAGCCTGCGGATGTCGTTCGAGTAATTGTGCGCAAATAATTTGATTTCGTCTCCAGACATTGTCCCAATGCTCTAGAGATATGAAAAGTAATCGCCGATTGGCTTCTACGAACATTTGAGCTCAGTCCATAATTGATCGTAAACAAAGATGGTATGACCGATGTCTCCTAACTCTTCGCACTTTGCCATCACTGCAGGCGGCGGATACAGATTCGGATCGCTCGCCACGTTCGCCGGAATCAGCTTAAAAGCGGCTTCGTTCGGTGTCGCGTATCGGGTGTAATTTGCCGTTGCCGCTGCCACTTCTGGCTCGAGCATATAGCTTATCCACTTATAAGCGTTGTCTACGTGTGGCGCTCCGTTTGGAATGCAGAGGTTATCTAGCCAAATCGACGTGCCGTTCTCTGGAATAATATATTTGACGTCTGGATTCTCTCGTTGAGCTTGATAGGCATCACCACTATAAACGAGCGATAACCAGCTATCTCCCGAAGTCAACTGAACGATCACTTGATCCGACGTGTAGCACATCGTCAGCGGCTTTTGAACGATCAGTTCGCCGACGGCTGACTCTATTTGACTCGATTCAGTAGAGTTGAAAGAATGTCCTTGCTTCTTCATCGACATGCCAATCGTTTCTCTGGCGTCATCTAAAAGAGTCATCCTGTGAGCATATTTTTCATCCCAGAAAATCTTCGTATCGACTGGCCAATCAGCCTTTGCGATTGCTGATGCGTTGAAGCCGATTCCAGTAGTTCCCCAGGTGTATGGAATTGAATGTGCCAACTTCGGATCGAACTTTGGATTGCGAAATCTCTCCATGATGTTATTCAAGTTTGCGATTCTGGAATGGTCTAGAACAGACAGCTTGTTCAATTTCTTCAGTTGTTTGATCATGTAGCTGGTTGGTACGATGATGTCATAGTCAGTGGCGCCAGCCTGCAACTTTGCCAGTAACGATTCGTTCGAGGCAAAAGTGTCGTACACGACATGAATCCCGTACCGGCGCTCGAATTCGGGAATTGTAGACGGGTGTAAGTAATCAGCCCAGCTGTATATGTTCAACTGATTTTTATTTGTTGGTTGATCGCTATTGCGGCTGCACGAACTGAGCGATGCACCAAATATGGTGCTGATAGAGGCTTTAAGAAACTGGCGCCGGTCCAATAGCAGAAACTCTTAAGAAGGTACTATTTTATACTGAATCGCTAATCATTTAGATGAATGATCGATACCGCCCCTTGGTAAGTACCACTGGGATGCGAAGGGCTACCTGACTCGTGGTTCGGCAATTAGGTTACCTTCAGTCACTGAGAGTCGACATGAGAAGGAGTGAAACAGGCTATATTTCACAATTCTGATGTCGCTAATTGGCAGAATGTTTGAACTCGACTCGACCCCGAAAGCTTCAGTAGGATGGACTTTTGAGCCAAGAATTCTCCGAAGCTGATCCAAAACCAGTTTTAAATTGAACTGGCGCTGGAACTAGATTTGAGGCGTTTCGTCATCGAGTCTGTCGAGGAGGACCAAGTTATGCAGCAAAATATGGACCAGAAGTTCGAACCTGTGAGCGACTCGGATTTGGAAGGCAAATCCGCTAAATCTAGCAAGCGGGGCGAACGCGGATTCGCAGCTATGGACCCAGCCCAGCAGAAGTCTATCGCTAGCAAAGGCGGCCAAGCGGTCAGCCAAAATCGCGATCATATGTCCCAGATCGGACGCAAGGGCGGTGAGGCTGTGAGCCAAAACCGTGAACATATGTCAGCGATCGGGCGAAAAGGCGGAGAGGCGGGCGGCAAAGCCAGCAACCGCTGATCGAACCGCTAACTCAATTAAGAAGCACACGCTAAGTGTGCTTCTTTCGCAGGTGCATTCCACAACGGATTGCACCTGCACTATATGCGGTATCAGAAATAATCACTCGCCGGAGCGTGGTAGCAGTACTATTTCTTTGTGTGCGCACAAATGAATCGGCTTCCAGAGCCAAATTCTTCGAATTTCGTGATCGTCCAATCGGCGAACAATTTTTCTAACTCTTTATCTGGAAAATACCTCAAGAGCATGCCCTGGCGCGCTTTGTCAGTATAGATGTGACTTCCATCCTCAAGTTCGAAGTAGTCACCGGGTCCGGTGCCTACCTTATCGAAGCAACCGATAAAACCACCACCTGGTGACAATATAGTTTTAAGACGATTGATCGTCACTGCTGCTAAATCGTATGTGAAGTGCTCGAAGATCGAGTTTGCCACAATCGCGTTGAAAGAGCCCACTGCATAGTCCATTGCTGCAATATCGCCGACATCGAACTTGATGCTCAGATTTTCTTGGTCAGCCCATTGCTTCGCTAGGTCGAGGGCGTGCTCGGCGACGTCCAATCCAGTTACTTTGAAACCTTGTCGCGCCAAAAATATTGAGAGCCATCCACTTCCGCAGCCGAGGTCCAATACGGTCTCCACTTTTCGCTCGTGTAGCCAGGCTGGAATTGATGGAAGGTAAGGCAGGTCTGGCATTTGCGTATACGGAGTTTTGACTCCGTTCCAGGCTCGTTGCCAGAACTGAAGATTACTTTTGTAAGTTTCGGATGACAGGAGTTCTCCGAGTTTGCCGATGGATTCTGGCGTTGTCGTGTTGTCGCTTGTCATTATAATGCTCTACAGAAAGCGCAGAATCCGTACCTGCGCGCGGTTGCCCATGTTAGCACAGCAAAACTGTAGACATCTGAATCGCCGGTATTGACGTTTACGTCTGATAAAGCGGAAAATCTGACACTAAAAGTTTGATTGGAACTGTGCCTGCTTGGGTATCTAACTTATGGCGAGGGTGAAAAAAACATTTTCGATTAGTAGCTGTTAAGGTGGGCTTATGGCGGAGCCAGGCCGAACACAACTGCAGATGATGCTGGTCCAGCAAGCCGGTCCCGGCGCGCTGCCATTAAGCATTTTGGCGCAGGCAAACTTTTTACCGTTCATCAGAACTGTCGAGCAATTGGCTGTAGATGAGCGTCTTGCGCCAGTAATGGTTTACTGGTCGAAACATACTGCTGCTCGGTATGTCCCTAGCGGCCCGCGTTTCCGTGAATTGTTGAAGGATGCCTTCTGCGTTTCAATCTTCTCTGAAGACAGAGATGAACCGCCGGACGAATGGTGTTTCCTGATTGAGAGTCGTGGGCTGTGTTTGATCGTCTATGGTCAGCAAACCCATGAATCGCAAACGTCTGATAAATTTCAATGCTCTGGTTCGATGGACCCGCAAATTGTCAGACAGGCATTTAACTGGCTACTACCGACCTGGCAACGTGTAGACCTCTCTGAAAGTAACAGGCTGGAAGACGCTCGAGTCAATCTTGGGCCATGCGGAAGCGCACCGCCTTACGTCCAACGCATTCGCAGCGCCTGGCCGATTATCAAAACCCCGCCGATTCAGCAGAATCTGATATTGCAGCCAACCGACCTGAATGCCAGTAAGGATGAAGCGTTTCAGAGCGCTATTTCCACTCTATTTTCTGAATCGGGCAAAATACAGCCGATTGCTATCGAGCCTGGCATGCCGGCCATCCAGGGCATGAAATTTATGCCCTTCAAAGACAACCGCAATCCAACTCCTCCGCCTATGCCGATACAGCAAGTGCTGTCGTCGATACCGCAGTTTGACCCTGCTGTTGCTTCCACAATCCCTGCCCAGGAATTCGATATAGATCGCGACCAGGACGACGAAGAACTCAACCGTCGCATGCAACAAATTGTTGAAGACGAGAAGGAAAAAATTTCCGAAGAACAGCAGCAGAATGCGGCTCACAACGCCATATTTCCTCCTGCGGCGCAAACGATAATTAGTGACATCATCGGTCAGTTAAGACACTCAAATGATCTGTCTTCGATTTTGCAATTCGCGATTGAAACGTTGACCACTGTGGTTGGTGCAGAGCGCGGCTTGATTTGGCAAGTCGTCGGCGATCAGCTGGCTGTGACAAATGAATTTGCCATGAGCGGACACACTTGTTTTGCCGGAAATCAACTGGGCTCGCAAGAGTCGACTGCTATCGTTCTCGAATTTCTCTCTCGATTTCCGGACGAATCAGGAGCGGGCGTGATCAGCATTCCCGACACTTCGCAAGATACAAATTTGCACAAAATGTCTCCTACTCTTTCATCGTTGATCGAGCTCGGTGACGTTCGGGCACGCTTGATGGTTCAGCTTCGTTCGCGAGGCATTTTCTCAGGATTTTTGGAACTCCAGCAATGCGGAAAAATTCGTGATTGGAGTCGCCAGGATGCAGTCATTCTGCAGTGTGTAGCTGAAATGCTTTCTGTTGTAGTTCAACAATCTTTCGACCAATCGAAAATCGAGATGGACGCGAAAGAAATGAAACTGATTAACGAAATTGCTAGTTTGTTCCGTGAATCACGCGGACAAACAAGCCAAGAATCGCTTGTCAAGTCAGTAACGCTCGTAGCTGAACACATGGGCTTCACTCATTCTCAAATCTATTTATACAGCCATGAAGAAAAAGAACTGGTTCCGCAGATTCAAGATGGCAACAATAGCGCTGTGCCTCTGACCACGAAAGATGACCCTTTCGTAGCCGTTTTTGATTCAGGAAGAGGCAAAATCGTTAATGCTGAATTCACTCGCAAAGGCGATCCATTCTTTGGCCATGATATGGCGCTGGTACTTCCATTGGTATCAGAAGGCGAGCGTCTGGGCGTGGTCGGACTCTGGCAACGGTTGCCGAACAAGCCTCAGTTTAGACCGCAGGATAGAGAACTGGGTTTGACTATTGCCGGTCACCTATCAAACGTAATTCGCGCCGATCAGGCTATTCAGCAGATTCGAGCCGATCAAACTAGAGCTGACCTGATCAATAAAGTGTCCAGCGAAATTCGTCAATCGCTCAAAGAAGTAGACCAAATTATGGGTACCCTCGTGGGCACTCTGCAAGAATATTTGGACCTCGGTTCGTGCGTGGTATCACTTTTCGATCATCAAACAGAACGGTTTGTTCAGTCTAAGACAGCCGGTCCCCTCTCACCGCCGAAGCCCGAAAACAAAGAGAAGAGCGACAGAAACGGAGCCTCCGAAGAAGAAGAGCCCAACTTCGGTGAACAACTTTTTCTTTCAATGCGACAAGAGCTGGCGGAAGGACAAACGATATTTCTCACTTCTCACGAATTGCAAAATAATCTCGCATACAAAGATATCGTTATGCCTGCTACGTTCAAATCCGCCACACTAGTGCCTTTGGTCCATGCTGGTAAT
>JBBQFO010000251.1:0-5702 GCA_038322035.1 Candidatus Obscuribacterales bacterium | reverse complement strand
TCGAATACGCGACTAATGTGCGCAACAACTATGATTTGAGTAAAGTCACTCTTGGCGACAATACTTGGACGTTGCAGAACGGCAAATGGGTTGACTCGAACGGGAAACCATACGCAGACAAAATCACAACCTTCGGCGATGGAACATTTGAAATTACAAATCCGCCTGACTCGCTTCGCACACAAACCAAACCGAAAGAACCCATCGAAAGCGTCAGAGTCTGGCAAGACGGATCAACCGAGTATCGTTACAAGAACATTTCGGAAGCGACATCTGACAAGGTCGCTCCACCCAAAGCCCCGACATCAGAAAAAGTTCTAGAGGACAAAGTCAAATCTGGCGAAGTTGTAAAACAAGCCGATGGCACTTATGTCCACGAAGATGCCGCTGCCAATTCCCGCACCATATATGATGCCACTGGTGAAGTCGTAGGGATTCGTAATGCTGCTGGTCAAGACGTTAGTTTCACCCGCGATGCTCATGGAGATCTGACTAAAGTCGAATATGTGAAAAATGGAGTAGTCGAGTCAACTTTAACCAAAGAAGATGTGCCAAACCAAGGAACTTACTGGAGAGAAACGGATGCGACCGGACGCACCACCGGATGGCACTATGAGGTAAGCGTAGGTGCAGACGGTTCAATCACCAAACTCGAAAATGGCAAGCAATGGACCGGCGTTAAAGAAAGACCAGATGGAACGAAGATAGCAGTAGACTCCGTTGGTCGCGAAAGTGTCACCGAAAATGAGCTGGCGTCCGAGAAGGCAAGGGTGAAGGAGTTTGCGGAAAAAGGATTCGGCGGTGATCCGAAACGGCAGGCCAGATTCGAGCAATGGATGAATGATTTCGAAGCGAACGCAGCAAAGAGAGTGCCTCCGCTAAGTAATACAGAAATCGCAAACACTTACTACCAACTCGACAAACTTATCTCCACCGACACTGCAATACTTCCGCAAGCAGAACGAATGAAGCTTGCAGAACAATTCATGTACAAGACAGCTAACCCTCACACAATTGGACAGGGTCAATTTAATACTTGCAACGTAACGGCGGAAGTGGAAAATCGCTTAATTCAGCTCCATCCGGCTGAAGCACTGCAGATGGTGACCGATGTGGCGACGACAGGCCGCTTCATTACCAAATCTGGTTCCATCATCGACATGTCTGAAATGAATAACGTGATGACGCCATTCCGAGGTGGCGCAGATGCCAATGCTTTCAATCCAACAAATTATTCCGGACGTGACTACTTCGATCAACTCTTCCAGACAACTTCAGTCGAAACGTTCTGGCAAACGCAGAGCAACGGAGTACGCCCGACCAGCACTGTCTGGGACTTGCGCGCGGGCAACGACTTTAGACCTGGCGATTTGAGATATGAATTCTCGAACGAGCCTGGAGTCAAAGGAACTGGCGAAGTGATCAACAATTATTCAACAAACCCTCCGTCAAGACAAATGGGTATCAACATTAAAACAGCAGTTGACCCACTCACTGGAAAAACAACTGAAGTTCGAGAATGGCTACCTGCCGAATCTCCGAATCTTTCTGGCGATCAAATGTTGTACATAGATAGAGAGATTACAGGCGTCAAGGATCCACCTCATATGCTGGCGCGAAACACTGACAGTGCAGCCACCAACGTCAATTCACCTGAAGAACTGGCGGACCAACTAAAGCAGATGCAGCAAAACGGTGGATTCCCTGCAACAGTCTTCGTAGACACGCGCGATCCACTGATTTCGGGCGGGAGCAAAGACGGTGGACAAGGTGGGGCTCACGTAATCAATGTCCAAAATGTATTCGAAAAAGATGGAAAGCTGTACGTCGAATTTACTAACCAATGGAGCTCCGCCAACGATCATCTCGGCTCCAAAGCAGTTCCGGTCGAAGATCTTTACCGCGCTATGGAGTATCGCCCTGCTGAAAAGGCCAGTATAACTACAGCTGCATTCATGGCTAAATACGGCATCCCATTGGGAATTACGGGCACAGCTGCTGCTGCTTACGCAGCCTACAAAATCTTCCAGGACCAGAACAAAAACCAGTCCAATAATCAGCCTAACCCGCTGATAAACTACTCGAACAATCAGCCAGGACAACCCGGTAGCGATGCTCCTCCTGCATCACAAACCGGCTCACAACAGCCGAGCACAGGTGTCGGTCGATGATCAGAATCGAGAACGCCACTATCGTCAATCAGGACCCGATCGAATCGTGGGTGCTTCCGCCGGGGTGGTTCGAAGATCACCCTAGCCAAGGTCCACTACCTGGCGCGTTCGCGAGAAATTTTCGTTCGCTTTCCGCGCCTACTTCTGAGCTGTTAATCTGGTATCGTGGTCAACCGGTAGACTGCGACAGCTGCGAAAATCTGATGCGACTGCTGAGCGAGCGGTCTCAAATTCTCACAAAAACCAAACTCAATGGAATTACATATGTGCTCGGAAATGTAGGACAGGAGTCAATCTTTCGGGCTCTTATGATTCGCACTGAGACAATTTCCGGTGCAAATGTTTTGACCATTGAAGGTAGATGGTCGAATGGTGATGACCTCTACGCATTGTTCATTCCTGAAAATCCAGGAAGCAGCAGAATTATAGAAGTTCACTATCAAGCTCCGAAAGAGGAATTTCGAAAGAATTTGGCAGCAATGAAGGCTGCGTTTGCATCGATAGTATGGTGCACATGACTGTAATAAGTGGCGAATGGCGATCAAAAAAAACGACAGCGAAGGGAACTAATGGAACGCAGAGATAGCACTACACACGACGACAATTCACTGACGACTGCGGTCGCAGATGGATTTCAAGCCGCTGTGTATACGGGAATTCAACAACCATACGACGCGATTCGACAGATAGCTGGCAAGGTGCACATCGATCTTCCAGAAGCGCATCTGGCATCGACTCCCGTAGAAGCTAAAACTGGCTCAGCTGCATGGTTTGCCGAGTCTATCGGTGGAGCGGCTGGGATGCTTCCATGGATCGTCGCTTCTCACAAAATGGTTCGAGCCGGAAGCTCATTCGCTGGATTAAGCACTGAAACCTCGGCTCTCACCGCCAGTGGCATGGGAATGAGAGAAGCCGGACTGACTGGTGCCGTCTACAGCACTCTGTTTCAGCCAGTTCAAGATAATGGCAACTTCCTCCTCAATAAAGCAAAAGATGCTGGTATTGGATTCGGTACTTTTGCTGCGGGGGCAGGATTGAATAATACAATCCGTCCGATGTTCGGATCACTCACATCAGAGATATCAAACCGGCTGCTGACCGCCGGAACGGCATCGGTGTCAGCCTTTGGCGCTGGCGTAATCAACGCCGAAGCAGGCAACGTGCTTGGCAAACCGCATCAGGATGCATTGCAAACCGGACTAAAATTTGCTGTCGTGGGCGGTATTTTCGGAGCCGCTTCAAAGAATAATCTGGTCAACGACTCAGAACGCGCACCAGTTAGAAGTGGCTTTGATACCAGAGTTAACTCCATGTCGCAAAATCTTGGATCAGGCGGCGATCCACTGATTATGAACCCACTTGGTGTAGAAAGAACTTCGAACAACTTCTTTGCAGACAGACCTGCGGGTCCGTCAGCGGGCAATGACATGTTTGGACCGCGCCCGCAAGTTATTGAAAGATCACTGGGCGAAATCAAGTCCCGATACGGCGAAAACAGCCAGGAACACGCAGCCACACTCGTTCAGCTTGGTGATGCGCACATGGTTCAAGGTAAGCTGTCGAATCCAGTAGCGCAAGCTAGTTACGAACAAGCGTTGCAAATTTTCCGCGGACACGGTGAGGAGACCCCTCAGACTGCCTGGGTTTACGACAAATTGGCGAACGTAAAACAATCATCGGGCGACAGCGTTGGTGCAGCTAATGACCTATCAAAGGCGTTAGAAATCTGGCGAGCAAATTCTAAGAATCCAGATGTACCGAACGAAAATCACATTACTCGCAGAACGGAAGACTTAGCGCGCATGCAAGTGCTGAATAGATTCAATAGCCGGACACCGATCGAAGTGGAATAGAACTTCTAGAGCCGGTTTGGAAATCGGCGCTCCAGTTAGTTGGAGTGATCGTTGATCACTTGCAAAAATTCTTCGCCGAAATTTTCTAGCTTTGCATTGCCGACGCCCTTGATGCGCGACATCTTCAGAAGTGTAGAAGGCTTTACTGATGCCATTTCCCGCAGCGTTGCATCGCTGAAGACCATGAAGGCTTGCCAGCCTTTTTCTTTCGCAATCCGGATTCGAATCGCTCGCAGCTTTTCGAATAAATCCTTGTCCACACCCTGCCACGAATCGCCCGCAATTTTCAGACGTTTGGCTTTCAATTCTTTGGTCGAGCGCATCGGTTGAACCAACTTTACGGATCGCTGACTGCGCATGACTTTCCACGATTCGTCGTTCAACACCACGGCGGAAAAATTAAAGCCACTCTGCATGGTTAGATTGAGTCGCTCGAGTACACCCAATCCGATCAGCTGATCGATCCAATCTCGCAAATCGCCTTTTGCGTGCGAACTAAGAATTCCAAACGTGCTCAGCTGATCATGCTGCCACTTGCGAATTGTCTCGGTGGTCTCACCGCGAAGGATGGAAACAAGGTGGCCAGCGCCAAAGCGTCCATTCTTGATGCGGGCGACGCACGACAAAATCTTTTGCGCGATTACTTCCGAATCATCCACCTCTATCGTTTCACTCAAGCACACATCACAAGCTGCGCAACTATCCTTGGCGAATGATTGACCAAAGTATTCGACCAGAGCGCGATGCCTGCAAACAGCGCCGCGACAATAGCGACTGATTGTCTCTAAATGTTTGTTAGCCGCCTCGAGGAAGGACCCGTCATTGGTATCAGCCGCTAATTCACCGGCTGCACTCTTCTCCATAATGGACTTCCAGAGCATCAGATCCGCGCTCGAATACAAGAGAACACATTCGGCTTCTAGTCCATCACGACCAGCTCTTCCCGTTTCTTGTTGATAGTGTTCAAGCGACTTTGGCATTCCCGTATGCATGACATAACGCACGTTGGATCGATCGATACCCATACCAAATGCAACTGTTGCGACAATCAAATCGCACTTCTCACTGGCAAAGTAATCTTGTGCGGTCCGGCGTTCATCTGCAGTCAAACCAGCATGGTAAGCCACTGCATTCAGTCCATTTTTTCTCAGTGACTTGGTCAACTGATCGACGGCTTTGCGGCTAATACAATAAATAATTCCAGCTTCGTTGGTATGTCGACGCACCACTTCTAGTACCTGATTCAAAGGTTCGCGACGCGACAAAATTCGATAAGTCAGATTTGGACGATCGAAGTCTCCGACCATGACGTCTGGATTTTTAAGACCAAGCTGTTTGAGGATGTCTGCGCGCACGTCTTCAGTTGCCGTCGCAGTGTATGCATGGACCGATGCTTGTGGAAACAGGTCTTTGATCTTCTTCAGCTGGCGATATTCAGTTCGGAAATCATGTCCCCATTGGCTTATGCAATGCGCTTCGTCTATGGCAAATGTATCGACACGAATTTGCTGAAGTAGTCCATAGAATTCCGGCATTGCCAGTCGTTCCGGCGACACGAAGAGCAGACGAATCTCGCCCTCGCGGATTCGTTTTTCCAACCGGGCACGCTCACTGGCTGTCTGTGAGCTATCCAACTGAACTGCTGGTACGCCACAAGCTTTCAGTCCATCAACTTGAT
>JBBQFO010000250.1:0-5704 GCA_038322035.1 Candidatus Obscuribacterales bacterium | reverse complement strand
TTTCAGGTGGCGAATGCAGTGATTCTTATTGCCCATTTGACCAGGCATGTGCAAGCCGCGAAAAACGCGTCCTGGAGTCGTTCCTGCACCGATGGAACCCATCGAGCGGTGAAACTTAGATCCGTGACTCATCGGTCCACGGTGATGGTTGTAACGTTTGATCGTTCCCTGGAAGCCTTTACCAATAGTCTTGCCGCGTACATCGACGAGCATTCCCTCTTTGAGAATTTCTTCTATAGGAAGGCTATCGCCAACGTTGTAGGCGGAGTTATCGTCCAATCGATATTCTTGCAAGGGTTTGGCTGGTGACAATTCGTTTTTCTTGAAAGCGCCTAGTTCAGGCTTGTTCAGCTTTCTTTCTAGAACGGCGAAACCGCCAACTTGAATGGCTACATAGCCATTCTTTTCTTTTGTAAGTTTCTGAGTGACGATGTTTTCGCCGAGTTTGATTACAGTTACAGGCACGGCCAATCCTTGATCATCAAAGACTTGGGTCATTCCTATTTTTCTGCCGATCACGCCTAATGTCATGACGATTTTCCTTGTGTGCAATCTTTAGAGCTTGACTTCGATGTCGACACCAGCCGGCAAATCGAGACGCATAAGCGCATCGGCTGTCGTAGGAGTCGGATCGACGATGTCAATCAATCTTTTGTGGATGCGGATTTCGAAGTGCTCACGCGATTTTTTATCGACGTGAGGTGAGCGAAGCACGCAATAAACGCGCTTTCTGGTTGGCAATGGAACTGGTCCACTAACCGTTGCACCAGTACGTTTTGCGGTTTCAACGATCTGATCTGACGATTTGTCCAACAATCTGTGATCGTAGGACTTCAAGCGAATTCTGATCCGCTGGACCTTAGGGGAACCAGTGGCATTATCGTTCTTGTGTTTTTGGGCGCGAGCCATCGGCGCGTATCTCCGTTTCTGTTGAACCATGCGTGCAGCGCATGAAGCACGTCGCTATCACTGGTACAGACTGAGGCTTTTCAGCACTGGACTGCATCTAATGAACCAGATTAGCCGGTTCTTATAAATGAAGCCGCCACAGACTGACCGTTTCCAGCGGACGAACAACACATTGTACATAACTCAAATAGCGCTGTTGGCAAAATTTATTTGAGAATAAGATTTTGTTTCTTAAACTTTGTTCAAAAACGGGGACCGGCATGATCAGCCAGTCTCAGTAAGGAGTGCCGCCAAACCTGCTTAAGAGGATATACAACCGATAAGCTGAGGTCAGTGCCAGACATTAGTGACGTTATTAACAAAACTAGTCATTCCCTGCTGACAACCGACACCCTATGCGGTTCAGTGCAACGCGAGCCTGTCTAAATTTGTTCAACACTTGAATTTAGCCAGTCACAATCTTTATATATGGGAGCTGAATTGCAGACTGCAAAATTCTGCATTCTAGTTCAAGTTGACATGAAAAAGACCAGGCAAGCCAATCCGTAGATGCCGTCTGGGAGCTTGCTCCGTCTCGATAGTCGAGGTGGAAGTGACAACTGCCGGTGTGACCACTGTCGGTGTGACGAGGGGGGCACTGAGTGGCGGCGTCAGAGAGTTGGAATCTGGATTCGTGATCAGGGGTTTGCTTGCATCGCTCGCGGACGCATCGCTACTGCCAGAACTCGTGTCTGCAAATGAGGGAGCAACGGAGCAACTAAAGCTGAGAAGCGAAGCTGCGATGAGCAGACCGGATTTGATCATAACCTCCACCTTTTCGAACCACCCGCACGCACCTTGACGACGTACACTGGCAAGCTTCGGTTCCGGTTACTTCGCGGAGGCACAGCAACTGACCGGGGTGACAACCACTTGTTGTCCGACCACATGTACAATGTTTGTAGGCAGAACCAACCTTAGGCCTGGCATCAAGGAATTCAATTGCTCCCAGCATTAGCGACAATCATTCGCAGGCGTCGACTAGAACAGAATTTGTCGCTAGAGAAATTCGCGAAACTGCTTGGCGTCACCCTTGAATTCCTCAGTGACTTAGAAAGCGGCGAAATTGATATTCAGGTTTCTGAGCTTTATGAAATCGCCGCCAGTTTAAATACCTCCTGCGGCGAGCTGACTGAACAAGCCGAGCTCTTAACGGAAGCGAAAGAATTTCGCCAGTATCGAATGCGGCGCAAGCTCACCACTCTTAAGCAAATTTCGACACTGCAACGCCAGCAAAGAAGTCTGAAAAACCAACTTGAGCGCATTGAACAGCAACGAAAAAATCTGATTGCAAGCGACCAGGCGGCTTATCCTAGTGCACACGACCGCAGATTCGTACTGCAAGCCATGGAGAAAAGACTGACTCTGGTTAAGCAACTGCAGGAAGAGCAAGACCGGTTTATGCTCCGCTACCTGGCCAACAGAGAAACCCATGCAAGGAATATCGTGACACCGTATCTGGTTGCTCGCGGTTGAATAGCCAGCCGCTTCGATAAGATTAAGCGATACATTTAGGTTCGTTGGAGCCGCCAATTACTCCATTTACCAGCACGACTATCTTTTGTGCAATCTCTGCAACTGGCAGAACAAAATCAACATCGGCAGACTCGATCGCGCTCTTTGGCATGCCTGTAAATGATGCCTCTTCAGGTAGTTGCACAATAGAGACACCGCCGCGCGACTTGATTGTCGTCAGGCCAGCGGTACCATCACTTAGGGCGCCACTTAATACGATACCAATGACGCGTTCGGAATAGGAGAATGCAGCTGTCCGGAAAAGGGCGTCAACGGAAGGTCTGGAGCGATTTTCCAGAGGTCCATCGCCCAACTTGATCACGCCTGCGTTGAGCAACATATGCCAATCTGCAGGAGCCACGTAAACGTGGCTATTCTGTATTGGTTCGTCGTTAATCGCAGTCGAGACAGGCAGTCGTGACACACGCGAAAAAATTCGTGAAAGATAGCTAGGTGCATCTGGGGCCAAGTGGATGACGATGAAGACGCTAGCATCCAAGTCTGCCGGTAACAAGCTGAGCAAATGTTGAGTGGCCTCTATGCCGCCTGCTGAAGCACCTATCACAACAATATCCCGATTCTTCATATTGTTATGATACAGGCTCCCCGCCGTTGTCAGCAGAAATTGTCAAGGCAATGTTCGCAAAATAGCGTCGGTACGCTAAAATAGTCATGTTGCTCATAGATGGTCCCATGGCAAAAAGTTTCGACAAAAAAATGTGGCTGACTGCCTTCGGAGAAGCGATTTCTGAGCGACGTGCTTACGTGGCCATGACGCAGCAGCAACTCGCTGACCACTCCGGAGTTCATCGCACTTACATCAGCGATATTGAGCGCGGCTCGCGGAACGTCACAGTCACTACGGTCAATAGAATCGCAGCAGCGTTGGAAACCACAGCCGCACGCATTTTCGTTCAAGCGGACAAAAAACTGATCGAATGGCAACGAGTCGAAGCAGCTAAAAGCAGCTAAGTCAGCTGGGCATCCACTTTCGATAACACTTCGTCGATCATGATCACCACACCTTTGTAGTGTTGATTATTTGTTGCCGCTAGCAGCGGCCCGGTTGGAATCAGAGGACTGATGCGGACTTTGCAAGCAATCGTCTTGCCTTTGCGATTAATTCCATCAAGCAGTAAATCGTCGAAGTGCGTGCTGCCTCGCAGAAAGCTTCGCACTGCATCTTTGAGCTTGCCCACAGGAAAGCCTATGTCCAAAGTGTGAAGGAAAGTGCCGACCGCCTCATGACGCCTCAGTCCCCAGATATCTTCAGCTCTTTCGTTCCAAACCAGAATTGTCAACTCATCGTCTACAACGATGATCGCAGAACGCAAACTGGAAAGAATGGAATCCAAAAATGAATTGGCAAGATTGAGGCTGACACCTGAGTAGCGCAACTCCTGCGCTGTGGATTCGAGTTCCTCATTTGTCGCTTGCAACTCCTCATTCATCGTCTCCAACTCTTCATTGGTGGATTGCATTTCTTCGTTGGTTGTCTCGAGTTCCTCGTTTGTGGATTGCAACTCTTCGTTTGTGGTCTCCAGCTCTTCGTGAGCAGATGAGAGCTCTTCGTTGGATGTTTCGAACTCTTGATTGGCGCGAATCAAGTCATCATAAATCTGGTGAAATGCAGTTACGTCAGTGAATGAAACATTGACTCCGACTATTGTTTGATTGTCTCCAGGAAGTGGAGAAATCTCAACATCGAAAAACTGCACCTTGTCTGAAACTTGTCTTTCAACTTTAGGCACTTTAATAGCCCGATTCTCAGTGCAAGCCTTTTCAATCAGCGATCTCAATTCGAGCGGTCGATAAGAAATTTCCAGATTTTGCACTGGTTGATTTAGATCTTCTTCTCGTAGATTGAAAATCATCCGCGCACTGTGATTAGCCAGAACCAGGGAGCCATCACTATCTATAACCAATTGCGGAATCAATCCAGCATCGAAGGATAGCTCTCGCATTCGAGAACGCGCCAGGGTATCCAGAAAATTCTCGGGCTCACCGGCATGATTGATCAATCCATGGTCGCGAACGGATTTTCTCGCTGTCTTCTTGAAGATTCTGTTTTTCAAGTCGACTGGTTGAAAGAATTCCGAATGGGCAAGCAGCGTTTCGGCCTTTCCCAGAAACAGGTAGGCATCATCGTTTAGCGCATAGTGAAAGCGATTGAGGATGCGACTTTGCGTGTCTGCATTCATATACATCAAAGTATTTCGACAAACCAACAAACTCAAGTGCGAGATCGGTGCGTCTTGCACAAGGTCATGGTTGCCAAAAATGAGATTGCGTCTCAGATCCGAACGAAACGAGCAGCGGTTGCCGATTTTGCCAAAGTATTTGTTGCGCAAATCTTCCGGTACATTTTGCATGGAGGCATCATTAAAGTTAGCCTGACGTGCTTCATAAAGCGCACCTTCATCTAAATCCGTAGCATAGATTTTCACTTTTTCTTGAAACGCATCGGCGCCAAGTTGCTCGGCAAAAGAGATGGCCAGACTGTAGGCTTCTTCGCCTGAAGCACAGCCTACATCCCATATTCGGATGTTATTTCCGTGACTCGATTCCACTATATCCGGTATCACATTCTCTCGAAGATACGTCCATGCTTCTTGATCTCGAAAGAACCGTGTCACGTTGATCAGGATTGTGTTAAACAGCTGATTGAATTCATCTGGGTGCACTTCCAGATAATCGATGTAGTCAACAAAGTTTTGGACGTGCACCGTATCCATTCGTTTCTGAATTCGGCGCGACAAGGTGCTGCGTTTATAGCCAGTAAAGTCAAATCCCCTCGCTCGCTTCAAATGAGCGAGGAGGGCTTCAAGTTTTGGATCCGATTCAGGCGACACCGATTAGACCTCAGGCGTGCAAGTCAATATGATAACAAAAGGGCTGCGCTTTCACGCAGCCCTTCTTAGTTTTTATGGTCTTGGAACTAGGCGATGATTGTAGCTACAACGCCTGCGCCAACGGTTCTTCCACCTTCGCGGATAGCGAAGCGCATTCCTTCTTCAACGGCAACTGGTTGAATCAATTCAACTTCCATGGCAACGTTGTCTCCAGGCATAACCATTTCAACGCCTTCTGGAAGCTTGATGCTGCCGGTCACGTCGGTAGTTCTGATGTAGAACTGTGGTCTATAGCCAGGGAAGAATGGAGTGTGACGTCCACCTTCTTCTTTGCTGAGGATATAAACTTCAGCATTGAATTTTGTGTGTGGCTTGATTGAGTTTGGCTT
>JBBQFO010000249.1:0-5709 GCA_038322035.1 Candidatus Obscuribacterales bacterium | reverse complement strand
ATCGGCAATATAGATTTTGGTCCTGGTCAACCGTTTCTGATTATTGCAGGACCGTGTGTGATCGAGTCGTGGGAAACAACCTACAACACAGCACTCGCGCTGCAAGACATCTCTCGCGAACTTGGTTTTTCGTTTGTATTCAAGTCATCTTTTGATAAGGCTAATCGCACTTCGATCGATTCCTTTCGCGGTCCCGGTTTGACCGAAGGGCTGAAAATGCTTGCCGAAGTGAAAGCCAAACTTGGCGTCGAGCTGCTCAGCGACGTGCATGAAGTGGCTCAGTGTGAGGCGGCAGGTGAAGTCCTCGACGTTCTTCAAATTCCCGCTTTCTTGTGCAGGCAGACCGATTTGATTATCGCCGCGGCAAAAACTGGCAAAGCTGTTAACATCAAGAAAGGTCAGTTTGTTTCTCCTAAAGATATGGGAAACAGTGTTCGAAAGGTTTTGGATTGCGGCAACAAGAACATTTTCCTGACCGAGCGTGGTACTACATTTGGTTATAACAACCTTGTTGTCGATTTCCGCGCTATTCCAATGATGCAAGAAACCGGTTTCCCGGTTGTCTTCGACGCCACCCACAGCGTTCAATTGCCAGGTGGCGGTGGCACTGTATCGAGTGGTCAACGACAGTATGTACCAACTCTCGCGAAAGCGGCAGTGGCAGCTGGTTGTGACGGCATGTTCATGGAAGTGCATCCTAACCCGGATGTGGCAAAGAGTGATGGTGCGAATCAAGTTCCGCTGTCTCAGGTAAAGGAATTGATTTCGCAGTGTTTGAAAATTCACCAGCTCAACCAATCGTTGCCAGAACTAAATTTACCGGCGGCAGGAAAGTGTTCCGAAGCCGTCCTCGCCAAGTAACCGTCGCCACCGACCGTGCTCTGAAAGCGCTCGGTGCAGCTATTTTGCTGTTATCTTCTAGCGTGCCTGCCACGCTTGCACAAGATACGGCAACCGCCACACCAGTTACTGCTGCTAGGCAAGGCTCTGATGACGTCAAAGTCGACGATGTGATCAATCGCGCTCTCACTGCTTTTGGTGGACGCGAAGCACTGGCTCAGCTCGAGGTGAATTCAACTGCCTATGGGAAGGAAACTTCGAGTGACTCGGGACAAACACTTGTCTATCGCTGCCAGCGAAGAGGGAATAAATGGCGGATCGATTTAGAGACTGCCTCGTCTGAATCTGGCGACGCCAGCACCAATGCTGCAGCAGTAGCTGCGGCCGGACGAACATCGACCAGCACCGCATATGATGGCGTCAATGCCTGGCAATCGGTGGGCGGAGAAGTGACCAATCTCAGCCCTGATAAGTTGGTTTGGTTAGACGAACAGCAACAGCGTCAACCAACTTTGCTTTGCAAGTTCGGCGAAAAGGGCTACAACTTTGCCTTGATCGGGCGAACGCAATACAAGCAAATCCCCGTCTACGCAATTGAAATTACTAAAGAAGGAACAAGTCCCACCACTCTGTTTCTCGATCAAAGTAACTATTTGGTTGTCGCTAGTTCTTACAACATTGATAGTATTGCCGGTGATGCCAAAGGTCCGACAAAAGTTTCTCTAGCTGTCGAGTACAGTGAATATAGACCAACTGCTGGAACACTAGTTCCTTTTAAACAAGTGCAGTTGAGCAACACCACACAAGTTGCACAGCTTGAAATAAACAGCGTTAACGTGGCCACGCCTGTTGACGAGGCGCTCTTTAACAGACCCAGCAATGGCACCGCCTACCGCGTTTCGCGACCAGTGAGCGTTCCCTTTGATTACTCGCAAAGAGAAATCGTTCTCAAGGGTCGCATCAACGGTTCCGAAGAAATGAATTTTCTCCTTGATACTGGAGCCAGTGACACGATCATCGATCGTCGAGTGGCTGCTGAGCATTACTTGACTAAGTTCGGGCAGTACGACATCGCAGCGATGTCTGGAATGGTTACAGCGCGCTCTTCTTCAATTAAGCGCATGGAACTTGGTAATCTTTTGATGAACGATGTTCCGGCAAGAATTTTGGATCTAAGTGCGCAATCTCGGCAGATGGGTAAAAACATTGCCGGGATCATTGGCACCAATGTGATCAGCAAGTTTTTAGTTACTTTGGATTACGGTAGACCCGCCGTCGTATTCGCAGACATAGATTCGACACCGCGCCCGGCAAAGGCAGCAGCGACTCCGTTCACACAGAAGCAAGCACCGTTTGTGAAAGTCATATTCAACGGTAAAGACGAACAGATTCTGTTGTTTGATACCGGGGCAGCGTTCAATCATATTCCTCCAAATGTTGCGCAGCGATATTTGGGAAGTGATCCTGCCAACGTTCGACACAGCACTGAAGGCACCGGCCTTGATGGCAGACCGTTGCAGCTTGGAACTGTCGTCGTCGATAGCGTCACTATTGGGGGATTGCCTGCCCGTAAGGTCAGTTTTACTTTTCCATCGGGTGCTGAAGCGCAAAAATCCGCGACGAAAAGCGGCGGAAGAGAAGGCGGATTTTTCCAGGATTCTCGTCTTGGAATTTTGGGTAATCCTTTCTTTCAGAACTTCATAGTCACCATCGATTACAAATTCAACCGCTTGCTTCTGCAACCAAATCCAATCGTCAAGTTGCGAGCAGAAATTGAACAGGCGTTGAACTCTGGTGATGAAAAGCTAGTTGTGAGGCGGGATTTCAGGCTCGCCGAACTTGCGTACCAGAAAGCAACAATGCTCGCTGACAGCAGTCACGATGTTAAGGAACAGGCTCGATTGTCCGGGCGATTAGGGAACTTGCGTCGAGTCATGGCTAAGGATTTGAATCGACCGGAGCATGCCAAAGCCGCTTACGATTATTTCGTTCGCGGACAAGAGAAAGCCAGAAACGTTCATGCCCAGGACGTAGAGGGGCGCATCCTTGCCGATTGGAGTTTGCTTTACGTCGATAACGGACAACTTGCAGAGGCGAAGCAGACGATCGATCAAGCGTTGCTTCTGGCTCCGCAAGATCCGAACGTGAATGTTGATATCGCCGTACATCTGTATAAGCAGCGTCTTTTCCCTGAAGCTCAAAAGTACATCGAGAAGGCTCTCTTCCTCGATCCAAACAACTGGCAAGCGCTGTGGTATCAAGTAAAATTAAGCGAGAATTTTTACGACACGTCGCGTGTCGTGGCCACTCTTAAGGAGATTCTTCGTTTTTATCCATGGAGCAAAACTGCCAGCGATAAATTACGAGGTCTAACAAACTCTGGCGCTGCCGCTGCTGCGACTCCTTCATCGACGCAACGCAATGTAGTAATTCCTGGTCACTAATGTTCAAATTTTTGTTGTTGCTTGGCATCAGACGAAGACCGTGGCGGGCAAAAGAGCGAGTCTTAAAACTACTCCGCACGGCTTCGACACGAAATCTGATGGAAGTGCAAGCTGACGTTAAATCGATTTTGCAAGAGTTGGTATCGAAAAATTTGGTGCTGGAGGATGCAACCGATCACAACGAGCGCGCTCACGCCTACAGGCTGCTGGGCGATTTACAAGTCCAGCAAATGAATTTTATTGACGCCGAAAAAAATTATCAGGCCGCTGTCGATTGTTATAACGATGCGCTCAAGCTCGAGACAGATAATCGGACCGCAATCTCGAGCAAGTTCAACACTGTTGAATCAATGAAAGAGCTGAAACGAACACGCTTTTAGCCGGGCATTTAGTCGTTCACGCGTAACTGCGTTAGAACGCCGATTCTAATTGAGATGTTTGCCGTGCCCCCAATTGAAAGACCGACTGTCAAACCAGATCAAGAAGCTTCGAACTTTCCCACCAGCCAGGTGCTGGACGAAGTGTATAAAATTCAGCGTGACAAGCCTTCAACTGGCTTGCGCAAAGAAGATAAGGCATGGTCGATGAATTTTCCCACTACGACACCAACGTTCCATTTGAAGAGAAAGCGAAGTTGATCAAAATCTCGCACACGCCACCGTGGACGCCACCAAAAAAGAATCCTTGATCAGTCAGGAAGACTTTTCTTCTTTCTTGTCAAAATCCTTGAACGCTTCTGCCTCTGCCGCGGCGGGGTCATAGATAACCGATACGGTTGGAGTGACAAACAACTCATTGCGCTTGTAGCCGTTCTTAATGTACTTAGCTATTTGCGCTTCAATACGCGCTTGCTTCTCTTTTTCTGAATCAGTTTGTGTCATGAGTTTTTCTCTTCGATCTCAATGCTAGTCTGCGACCTTGATGTGAGTTGACTGATCGTCGGCATATTGCCTGACTGCGCTCGATAGCTTCGTAAATTTGGGCGTGAAAAAATATTTGCGCATTTCCTGGTAGGTCTTGTCGTAGTCCCAGTTTTCGTGTGTGACGCGCCAGATTCCGATCATGCATCCGGTTCGGTCGGAGCCATGTGCGCAATGCAGAAACACTGGGCCGCCGCCCTTCTCCGCTTTCTCCGCTGCGTCAATAAACGTGTGTACTTGTTTCTTCGTCGGCGCATGAGAATCCATCGTCAAATTGATGTATTTTATGCCGAGCTCGTCGGCGAGTGCCTTTTCTTCTTTCGGTTGAATTGGATCGTCTTCTTTGGTCCTCGATGCTTTCGGCTTCCCTTCAGACGGCGCTCGCAAATCGATGATCGTCTTTATGCCTTTGTCTTTCAGGTCGTGCATAGTCTTTTCCGTCGGTCCACCACCTCTATAAAGATATGGATGCACCTCATGAAAGTTCAGCAAGCCAGGCAGCTCAGTTGGTACATCGCCTGCGAGGGCGGCGGTCACTGAGGAAAGTATGATTAGAGAGCGGATTGCGAACCGCAGAGGAACTGTTGGATTCATTTGAACTTCTTAAATTCTGGGAAGACTGTGCAAATCCACATACAATCTGCACGAAATCAGTTTTAGCATGGTAGTACAGCTTTAGTCTGTTCGGTGACAAGTGGAGCTTCGTGGGGAATTTGTGATGTTTTGTTAACAATTTCTCATAAATGCCATTTTGATTGAACCTTTTCTGCTCAGGTTACGTAGATGTATATGAAACCAATTATTTGGTTGGGGGATGGCAGTGGACCTTTCCGATGAGGCCCTAATTGAAAACTTCCGGAGGACAGGAAACATAACTATGTTTCAGACTCTGGTGCGGCGATACCAAAGCCGCATATTCACTGCAGCGTTCCGCATTCTATCTAACTCAGAGGAGGCTGAAGAAGTTGTGCAAGACACGTTTTTGAAGGTGCATCAGAATATTTCCAAGTTCAGGCAGCAAGCTGCCTTCTCGTCTTGGGTGTTCAAGATTGCCCACAATCAGTGCATGGATATTCTGCGCAACCGTCAGCGTAGGAAAGGTTTTCGATTGCTGTCTTTTGATCCGCAGTCGAATATGCCTGAGCCGAATCAAGAGTCCATCGAAGCATTTACTGTGATCTCGCAATTGACCGATCCCGGCGCCGATCCATCCCAATCGATGGAACTCAGTGAGCAAGGAAAGATGGTCACTGATGCGCTGAAGCAGCTGACTGACACACAAAGAACGGTCGTGGTTTTGCACGATATTGAAGGATTTCAGTATCAAGAGATAGCCGAGATTGTCGGCACAAGCATTGGAACTGTCCGTTCGCGCCTTCACTATGGGCGCGTTAAGTTGAAAGAGTTACTGGAGCCCTATTTTTCCCAACAGATCATGTCCGCTATTTCCAGGTGATTGCTATGTCCAACGATTTTAATTGCGAACAACTAGAACCACTGCTCAG
>JBBQFO010000248.1:0-5732 GCA_038322035.1 Candidatus Obscuribacterales bacterium | reverse complement strand
TCAATCGCTTCAGGCGAAGACTTGCTGTTCAAACCGTGCATACTCTTCTGAATTGCGTCGATTTGCTGAAGCACGTCGTTGGTGCTGGCCTGGTCAGACATGATGTGTTTCTGCGGATCTTGCAAGTAGCGGTTAACCATCGCCGCGAAGTCATCGACAAGCAAACGACTGGCGCGCAGAGGTTCCGATTGTGGTGTCATCAGTGGTTGTCTGCGATAAGGTCCCACTTTCAGTACGTTCGATTTCTTATCATCTAAATGCGCAGCGGCAAACATCGTCGTTCCCAGAGTGCCCATTTCGCGAGCAGAGTCCAGCTGTTCCACCAGCCCGGCAGTATCTAACTGTCGAATTGACAAACCGGGATAGACCAGGACTCGATCGCCAGTCGACTCACGAACAGAGCTAGCCATCGTCGTCAGCTCTTTAGCAGTCGAAACATACGTCATCGGATTGAGAGTATCGATCCAGCCGTTTGCCACCCATGTTTCCCACTCTTGTTGAATTTGATTGACACGCATTCTCCGCGGCATTCCATAGACGGCTGCGGAAATTCGCATGCTCGGTTTCGCCGCACGCAAAGTGAACGAAATGTCTTTTACAAAGCCATTGATTTGAGAAATTTTCCAAGCTTGCCAAACCTGACGTGTTTCTTCGTCGAGGTGATCTAGATTGAGCCCGGTTTCTTGCTCGAAGCGCTGACGACCCAGCCAATTGAATCCCATCTCGGCACCCTTTCCGTTGAAAGGATAACGAATATAGTCGAGCTGAATTCCATCAACGGCGTAGTTTTTTGCTACTTCCATAATCAAGTCTTTTGCATAACGCTTAGCATCGGGATTGGATGGATCGATCCAAAACTCGCTTTGCTTCGGCGGTATTAAAGAACCTGTTTGAGAGGCGAGCGCCCAGGCAAAATCGCGAGTCGATAGCACTGGTCCAGGGTAATCAGCTGGCTTTCCAACGATTGGATTGTGCTTGGTGTTGCCGACGTTGAACACCCACATCCATGCATGCAATTCCATGTTGTGACGACGAGCTTCTTTCAAGGCCGTACCGAGCGGATCCCATCCGACAGTGTCAGGATTTTGCACGGCTATTTTACTTGGATACATGGCGAATCCAGCATTGTTTGTCTCGAAGTAGACAACGTTGATGCCGGCGGATTTCAACTTATCGAAAACTGCAGCCATGCCTTTAGGACCTTTGGTGGCAACAATAGTGCCTCGATCGAGCCAGACCGATCGAGCTTCGACTGGTCTAACTGGCATTGACTGGGCAAAAGCGAGAGCAAAATCAGCACGTGCTTTATGCAAATATTCATCGGCTTCGTAATAGCGACGTTCGTGATAAGCGTCCTTGAATTTTTTGACGTGATCGGTGGCAGCATCGAGATCTTGCTGGATCACTTTGAATGGCACTGCCAGATCAGCTTGTTTAGCCGTGTTGATTGTTTCCTCG
The DNA here is from genome assembly GCA_038322035.1 of Candidatus Obscuribacterales bacterium. Classification (GTDB taxonomy): domain Bacteria; phylum Cyanobacteriota; class Vampirovibrionia; order Obscuribacterales; family Obscuribacteraceae; genus PALSA-1081. The sequence continues at coordinate 4,274 of JBBQFO010000248.1, read as the reverse complement.
GTGCGCTTTGTCAAATAATCCAATTCTTGCTGGATCGTTTGAAAATCAGCAAAACTGATTTGCACTGCTGACTGCTGCGTGATACCGGGTGACAATTCTTCCAGGGCGGCTTGAAGCAGTCTTGCGTTGGTAGTTATGTCACCCTGCAATCCTGGTGCCCACGAAAGATACAAGGCGTTATTCTTCTTGGCTGCTCCGGCTCCGAGTTTGTTGCCGGCAGCATCAGACCAAGTTGCCAGCGGAGTAGCTCCTTCTTGAAGGGTGAAGTCAGCTGAAACGCTACCGACTGGAAATTCTTCCGGACTACTTCCGGACTTTGACCACTGCAACTTGTGCGCATCAGTAGAAGTCGATTGCTTTGAAACTGCAATTCCTGCGAGCGCTTCCAAAGCTTGTCCATTCGGCAAAGGCGTTCCGGCCGAATCGGTGATCAGCAATTTGCCACCACCTTTCTGAAACTCAGTCAATGCATTCACCACATCTGCCGGTTCATCAACGAGCAACGGAACGATGATCAGTTTGTATCCCTGCAGTCTCGAAGGTCCACCACTGACATCGATATCACTGAGTTCATCAAAACGCATATTAGCGGCATCAAGCGCACGTTTGAAGATATTCCAGTCTTCATCGTAAGTTCCTAAATGCGCTTCTTGATACGCAATCGCGTTACGAGAACTCTTTAGCACCGCCACTGGTGCGGTAGCAAAGGCCGCTGTGCAACTTAAAAACAAATTGCCTGTGAAAGTCGTCAATGCCACCATTGTGGCAGAGATAGCTTTTTGCACGGCGGAGCGTGATGGTTTCCCCAATGTCACTAGCGGTCCCTCTTCATAAGTCTTTCCAACTGCCGGTTGCTGTCCTTTTTAGCGATCGTCTCGCGTTTGTCGTAGAGTTGCTTACCCTTCGCCAAGGCAAGGTCGACTTTGCATAAGTTTCCCTTAAAAATCAGCTTTAGCGGAATCAGCGTCAAGCCTTTTTCCTGCATCTGCTGTTTGATTTTCAATATCTGTCGGGCATGCATAAGCAGCTTACGCTTTCTCAGTGGATCGTGGTTGAAACGATTGCCATGATCGTAAGGAGATATATGGCAGTTATGCAGCCATAATTCGCCGCCTTCTATTTTCGCAAACGCATCAGCTAGATTGGCGCGTCCTTGCCGAATCGACTTAACTTCAGTGCCGACAAGCGCTATACCAGCCTCGAACGTCTCGATCAGATGGTATTCATGGCGCGCCCGCCTGTTGTCGGCAACGGTTTTAACAACCGGCTTGTCGTCACTGGTTGGCTTCGATTTGTCAGATTTGTCGGCTACCTTAGCCATCTATCAATCCTGCACAGCGATGTGATCATGCCGAGCAGCTTGCTGCCTCGGCTGTCCGTAGGAATACCCAGTATAAGTCATACGGAGATTATTTGCGGCGACGCAAAAAGCTGACTGGGGGCTGATTGCATGAAGAAACCGGATATATACAGTGGTGAGGACGGCGATGCGTCGGTGGTTACATGCTCGACCTCTTGCAACTGTTAGCGATACACGCTGGTGTAAATTATTGTTATCCGAAACATTGACATGGGCGCCGCCCAAACGCGCTTGGCAAGCCGTGCTATCATTACAAAAGCTGAAGATGCTGCATCTGACTGAGAGACAGAGCAATTCATGATCAAAATCGAGCCTTTGTTTGCCACCGATTGCACCCAGACCAGGGCGCTTCTCAGGCATCAAAACGAACACATGCCCTACGAGAGTTTTTGCGCTGAAGATGCGCTCAGCCTTAGAGGAGTGACGTTCTGGCAACACTGGATGCCCTGTCGTATGCATCTGGCTCCTTCCGTGTACATTGCCAAAGAAGACGGAGTTGTACTCGGACTGATCTCCTTGCGCACGTTAGGAAAGTCTAGAGCTTGCTGGCGCATCGATCATCTCGTTGTCCATCCCAATCATCGCGGTCGCGGCATCGCCCAGGAATTGCTCAAGTTTGCTTTTGCACTGTTCGGAAGCCAGGGTGTGAGCCATTTTATCGCCGAGGTTTCGGATCAGAATTCTGCCGCATTGAACCTAATGGGCAACTGCGGATTCCGGCGTTGTGCGAAAGTGACCGAATACCAAGTTCCTTCAGACTTCACAGAACCAGCTCCAGAGGAGGAAACGAGCCACTTTCGACTGGCTCTGCCCGAGGATAAGCTACGACTTTATCAACTTCATCAGGACGCCTTGCCACCTGACCATCGGCTTATCTATGAATGGTCGCCGGAGGATTTTGTAGTTTCAGACCTACCTGTGGAAAATTTCGATCGCACGATCAAGCGTCTAATTAAGGGCAAGAGCTGGTTTTGGGTTTCGCAGGATAGCGAACGCAAAGCGCTGACATCGGCAGTGCGAGTCACTGCGCACCAGGAAGGCGACTTCCACTTGGAATATGCAGTTCATCCTGGTTACTTGCACATGGCGGAAGACATCGTCGTCTTTACGCTCGGCATGATCAAGCGAGCCGGAATGCGCGGCGTCGTCAACGCCAAAGGTTATGACTACCAACCGGCTGTTGTTGATGCGCTTGAAAAGGCTGGCTTGGAGAGAACCGGATCATTCTCGCTGCTGGCAAGAGAGCACTGGATGCGGGCCAAACAGCCACGCACACTTAAATTAGACAAGGCCGTGTCATTGTCTCCAATTGCAACTCCGGCGGTCAACATGCCAAGAACCGCCAATGGCAGCGCCGATTCATAGTTTCCAAGTTGTATAAATAGATAAAGTATTTGAGAAGAACGCCCAGATAACGGTCCACATCTGTTAACCTGACATTTACTCATGACCTATGGGCCATGGGCGCTACTTCCCAGGAGAGCCTTCGCAGCCAGCTGCATCGGCACATCCGAGGAAAAAATTCGCAATTTGTCAGCAATTCAGGAGCTTTTCGGTGCCGACCATCAATCAACTTATCCGTAGAGAGCGCGCCAAAGTGACTTATAAAACGAAGTCACCTGCTCTCAAGTCTTGCCCGCAACGCCGCGGCGTCTGCACCCAGGTCAAGACCACCACGCCAAAGAAGCCTAATTCAGCGCTTCGTAAAATTGCTCGTGTTCGCCTGACGAATGGCACAGAAATTACCGCTTACATCCCGGGTGTCGGCCACAACCTCCAAGAGCACAGTGTTGTGCTGGTTAGAGGCGGTCGAGTCAAAGATCTTCCCGGCGTCAGATATCACATCGTGCGCGGAGCACTCGACACCGCTGGTGTCAAAGACAGAATGCAGTCACGCTCCAAGTACGGCACCAAACGTCCAAAACCGGGCGCAGCAGCTGCCGCCGCCGCCAAGAAGAAGTAAATTCACACTCAGGATAAAAAGCAATGTCACGCAGAAACAGCCCAGAAAAACGTGTTCCAGAGCCAGATCCAGTATTTGGAAGTCAGCTCGTACAGCGCTTCATCAATAGAATGATGCAACGCGGCAAACTCAGCACCGCGCAAAGAGCATTCTATGATTCACTGAACCTTCTTAAAGAAAGAAGCAAACAGCAAGAGCCAATGGACGTTTTCAACAAGGCAGTCAAGAACGTTACCCCTCTTGTCGAAGTGAAAGCACGCCGCGTCGGCGGTTCGACATATCAAGTTCCAGTTGAAGTGAAGCAATCACGCGGCGTAGCGCTCGCTACCCAGTGGATCATCACAAACAGCAGAAAGCGTCCAGGTCGCACATTCGCCGAGCGCCTTTCCGCAGAATTGCTTGATGCATCGAACGGTGCGGGAAACTCTGTAAGAAAGAAAGACGAAACCCACAAGATGGCCGAAGCCAACAAGGCATTCGCTCACTACCGGTACTAAGTCTTTGGTGAATCCGAGGATAGCCTATGCAGCAAAGCTGCCCGGCATAATCGTCTGATTCATATTATAGTTAATAGATATTGCAATGCTGTGCGCTGCTCTTGAGCTGCTGCATAGAACAACACTGATTCTTTGTAAAGATACGCAAGGATTTCGAGCCATGATTGATGAAGTTTTTGTGGAGAATTCAGCATATAAGTGTTGTTTTGCAATAGGCTGTCAACAGCACACCTCACCCGAGGGGCGCTCACACAGTCATTCCAAGGTAGATACACATGGACACTTCCACCAGCGAAAGGAAACCTAACGCCGTGCAATCCACTAGAACCGTAGCACTCAAAGACATCCGCAACATGGGTATTGCTGCGCACATCGATGCCGGCAAGACAACGACGACTGAACGTATTTTGTTCTACTCCGGATTAATCCACAAAGTAGGCGAAGTGCACGAAGG
>JBBQFO010000247.1:0-5747 GCA_038322035.1 Candidatus Obscuribacterales bacterium | reverse complement strand
TTAGTGTCCTATCCCCCTGTAGATCAGACCAGCGCCGGTGACGTCGGCCTCTAGCAAAGTATTACGTCCATCTATTATCAAAGGCCAACGCATAACTTTTGACAAGCTCTTCCAGTCTGTGCGAAGGAACTCGTCCCACTCGGTGACCAACACAAGAGCGTCTGCATCAGTGCCTAGATGGGTGAGCGTATCGCAGTAAATCACATCCAAGTCAGGATTCATTTTTCGACAAATCTCGTTCGAGACTGGATCATAAACTTTCACCGCAGCGCCCATCTTCAGGAGCTGACGTGCGATCGTTAAACTTGGGGCATCTCTCAGGTCATCGGTATCGGGCTTGAAAGAAAGTCCCATCAACCCAACCGTGCGACCTTTTAAAATTTTCAACTCTTCTTGCAACTTTTTGATGACGACGAGACGTTGACGTTCGTTAACTTCACAAGTCGCCTCAAGCAAAGGAGTTGAATAATTGTATTCGCGAGCCACTTGTTGCAAGGCACCGATGTCTTTGCCGAAGCAACTTCCGCCCCAGCCCACACCCGCGTTCAAGAAGTTAGAACCGATTCGCTTGTCTAAACCGATGCCTCGAACAATCTGTCTAACATCAGCACCAACTTTCTCACACAAGCCGGCCATCTCATTTGCAAAGCTAATCTTCATAGCAAGAAAAGCGTTGGCAGCATATTTGATCAACTCTGCACTGGGCAAATCAGTGACCACAAAAGGTACAGTCGTGAAATTTGCCGGACGCGGAGCATAAGTCGGCGGGTCGAAGGTCTGGGACAAAATCGGCTTGTATAGTTGCTTCATCAGCGTTGCAGCCTGATCATCAGAAGCGCCTACAACGATTCGATCTGGATAGAAGGAGTCAGCAATGGCGCTGCCTTCTCGCAAAAATTCTGGATTGCTAACAACTGAAAAGACCGGCGCATCAGCTTTCGACGACCGCGCAGGAACTGTCTGCACGCTCTGAACACCCTGACTGACCAGCATTTCCACCCAGTTTCCCGAGCCAACTGGAACTGTCGATTTGTTTACGATAATTCTCTTTTTGGACGAATCTAATGAGCGACCAATGGCTCTGGCAACAGCCATAACTTGAGACAAATCTGATTCACCATTGGCCAACGGCGGTGTGCCAACTGCGATGAAAACAACCTGCGACTTGGCCACGGCTGTTTCGATGCTATCTGAAAATTCCAAAAATCCGGATTCGATGGCATCAGTCAAGAACTGGTCCAGCCCCGGCTCGAAGAACGGTGCTCGACCTTGCTTAAGACTGGCAAGTTTTTCTCGATTTGAATCAACGGCGATGACATGGTTGCCAAGATAGGCTAAGCAAGCGCTAGTTACCAATCCAACGTATCCGGCGCCAATTACAGAAATGTCCACAGTTTCAAATCCTATGTGTGAAAGTCGGATGACTTGAGATTATCAATGGCAGATTACCAGAGACCGGGCGCCAATCGGTCAAATATAACAATAAGGCTTCCTAAATGTATGCCCATAAAAGCTGTGATAGCCTCGTTCTTCAATGCAAAAGGCGCAATCAATGCCAACAAATTTAGAACTGTTTATCGAAACAATTGCTCGTCTAAGGGCGCCAGATGGCTGTCCTTGGGACTTGGAGCAGACTCACGCCAGTCTGGCGAGGTATGTCATCGAAGAGGCTTATGAAGTGCAAGAAGCCATTCACACGGGCGAAGCCGCGAAATTGAAAGAAGAACTTGGCGACTTACTTTTGCAAGTCGTTCTGCATGCCCAGGTGGCCAAAGACGCCGGCGAGTTCGACATGGAGGAGATCGCCAAAGGCATCAATGACAAGATGATTCGCCGTCATCCGCATGTCTTCGGCGACAAAAAACTCGACAACGCAAATGCTGTCGTCGGTCAGTGGGAAGAAATAAAGAAAAAAGAAAAATCCGAGTCAGGCATACAATCTGCAATCGATGGAGTGCCGGTTGCAATGCCAGCCCTGCTGCAAGCCCTGAAGATTTCAGAGAAAGCGGTCACGCAAGGCTTCGAGTGGGAAAACGAAGGGCAGGTCTGGGACAAGCTAGACAGCGAGCTCATAGAACTGAAAGAAGCGATCTCTAATCCCGATATGAAGAAGCCAGATAAGCGAGTTGCCGCACGCAGAGAGATTGATCTCGAGATGGGTGACGTACTATTCACATTGGTGAACATCGGACGCTGGCATGGGCTCAATCCAGAGGAATCGTTGGTAATGGCGATAGACAAGTTCAAAGATCGCTTTCGAAAAATGGAAGACTTGTCTGAAGTTCCGCTGAAATCGTTGAGCGCAAAACAATTAGATGACTTGTGGAACACCGCCAAGGCAAATCTCAAGCAAGAAGTTGCAAAATAGACATAGCACCATATTTGGTGCCTCAGTACTAACGAGTTGGATGCTTATTCAATTCGCCTCAGCAGGAGACTGTGAAGACGGATTGAAATTGAAGCAACTGACGTCTGCGTGCGGACCTCAGAACGTACTCATTTCGCCAAGCTACTTCAAAATCGAACTGCCCAGAGAGTTTATTGTTATTTCTGGTGCTGCACCAAATTGGAAATTTTGAAACGACTCTGCGGATTCAACTCGATCACGACAAACCAAATTCCAATATCACTAGAAATACTTACGCATCTGGGAGTGCTCGATCGATTCCTGATCACTACAGAAGTATCCACAGTGCCAAACGTTAAAGCAGAAGGTCTACCTGGTGGCTATAAACGCGTTGCTAAAGAAATGGACGTATTTCGAGATCCGCAAATGCAGGCAGATATCAAAGATATGTTGGAAGGCAGCGAACCGAAGACTAAATAGGACGCGTTGTTGCGGCAGTTGCGCTGGTGCGTTCCTTGGCGTCCTTTGACTCTCTCTCTTTCTTTGCGACTTTCAAAGGAATATTGTTATCCAAACTCAAATCGATATATTCCAAACGACTCTTCATCGGCTGAACGGCCGCCAGAACCGACGTCAAACGACCAAGCCTGCGAGTCAAACTGGTATCGGCGATGCCCAGCTTGAGATGCAGATCGCCATTTTTAATGCGAACGTCGTTGGCATTCCTTAGGTCTACATACTCCACTGGTTCGCCAGTTTGTTCGGAGATGTAGCCCACCCACTTAGCCCACTGAGCCACATTCAAGTGATTCAATTTCAATCCTGGCTTGCCGTAAAAAACTAGTTGAGGCTGGGTGATTGTTGGAAAATCTTTGATCGGAATCATTCTTCCAGATTGCGCGATTACGCTCTCGGTCGGCAACTCCGGTCCTGGCGAAAAACTTGCCCAGGGAAACTCTTCAAGAACCTCAACAACTATGCGAGGCTGAGGCAATGCGTATCGACGAACAAACGCATGTTTGACTACTTGCAGGGCAATGACTTGTTTTTCAAGCTGTCGTGGATTGAGACGATAAAGAGGAGTGGTAGCAACATTGGCAATCGACTTGCGCACCTGATCTACTGTGGCAACTTGATTGCCATGAACGACTATATCTTCTGCACCGTGTTTCAATGTCCAGGGCATTTTTGTGAAACCACTCCAGCCCAAAACAAGCAAACTGCACAGCACCATGTACCGCACCATTTGACGACGAAAACGCGCCCGCCGAGCCACTTTCTTGCGCTGGCGACGACTACGTATCCACTCTTTTCTTGTCTCTGCAGGAACGGTCACGAGCAGATTGCCTCCCTCTGACCACGAATCATGACATCGTCACAGATCGACGACAACTCAAAGTTACCAGAAAATGACTCAGTTGCAGGTCCAGACAAGCGAACACAATTGTCTTTTTCTGACCATTCGACTTCAAGTGCACCACCTAGTAAATGCACCGTCACTTTTCTCGCCAATTTCTTTTCGAGCACTCCAGCGACAACCGTCGCAGCAGCACCAGTAGCACAGGCTAAAGTGGCTCCACAACCTCGTTCCCACACATACAAGCGAACTCGATTATCTGATTCAACAAGTGCGAATTCAACATTCACGCCTTGCGGAAACATATCCAATGCTTGTATCTGAGGAGCATAAGAAGCGTAGTTCGTCGGAAATCTGGCGGCCGGATCATCACTATCGGCGGGTCCCAAAAGTTTTGCAGCAGGAGCGGCACCAAAGATGACACAGTGCGGATTTCCCATGCTCACACAGGTCGCTTTCAAATCAGAAAAATTTAGCGGCGCATTGACGAATTGTTTTAATTTCGACTTCAGCGGGATCAGCTTGGAATCGAGAATCGGCTCGCCCAGGTTAATCGTTATTTCGTTGGCGTTCTTATATATGATTTCGCTTTTTCCACGCGCCGTGGCGATATTGAATTTCGTGTCGTAGATGCCAAAGTGATTGCGAGCCCACAATGCGGCACAACGAAGACCGTTTCCGCACATGTCAGATCTCGAGCCATCACCGTTTACATATATCCAACCAACATCCGAATCTGCAACATCGGGATACTTGAGCATAGAGCGTAGCTCGGGCTGTTCTCGGAAGTCGATCATGACGATCAATCCGTCAGCACCGATTCCAAATCGACGATCACAAACTGCTTTAGCAAATTGACTCTGGCGATTTTGCCAGTCGCCAAGCAAGTCTTTTCCCGCATCAGTGGCGGCAATTGCACGCGTTCCGATAACGACAAAGTCGTTTCCGAGCCCTTGCATTTTTGTAAATGGAACCAAAACTTTTCCCGATCGCAAATTTCGCCGAACTGATTATAGCGTTTTGAGCTTGACATGACTCAATCATGCGAACAGTCTCACCTTCAGGATTTTTCGTATTTGCGGAGCATATACTTGGTGAGGCACGGGCGCGCATCCGCTAGAATAGTCCGAGGATAGCCTATGCACACTAGTGGGGTCTATGCAGCGAAGCTGCCCGACTCCGCAAGCTGCTCGGCATAACGACCGTCAAGATTTAGTAAGCAAAAAGAAATGCGCATATATCTATCAGTCGATTTAGAGGGAGTCAACGGTGTTTTGCACTCCAGCCAAACCCAGCCTGGCGAGCCCGGATACGAGCGAGCTGTCGGTCTGATGCACAGGGAGACGAACTCTGTCATCGAGGGTTTGCGCAAAGGCGGAGCCTCGACATTGCTCGTTAATGACTCTCATTTCGATATGCGAAACTTAAGAATCGAGCAGCTGGCGCCCAAGACGTCTCTTATAAATGGTTGGCAAAAGCCTTATTCGATGGTTTCAGGCGCGCACTACCTGGAGGATCAAAAGGTCGACGCCGCCTGCTTCGTTGGTTACCACGCCAGAGCTGGCTCAGCACGCGGTGTTCTTAGTCACACATATAGAGCAACGGTCTTCCTCGACGTCAAACTGAACGGTCAGTCAGTTGGTGAAACCGGCTTGAATGCTGCACTGTGTGGTTATTTTGGCATTCCAGTGATGTTGCTGACTGGCGATGACGTTGTTTGCGAAGAGGCTAAAGAGCTGCTCGGACCAATAACCTGCGTGCAAACCAAGAAAGCCGTTTCGAGATATTCGGCGGAGTGCCCTCCGTTCGATGAAACTCTGGCGGATTTGCAATCCAGCGCCGAAAAGGCGATGAAAGACAAACGCAGCTGGCAGCTGTTTAAACCGCCAAGCCCTTCCACTATGCGCATTACCATGTTCGATCCAGCCATGGCCGATGCAGCGGAGCTATTGCCCCAAGTGAGACGCATAGACGGTCGCCAGATTGAGTTTTCAGACTCAGATTATGCAGTTTTGTTCAAGCTCATGCTGGCCGTTGGCGTTT
>JBBQFO010000246.1:0-5814 GCA_038322035.1 Candidatus Obscuribacterales bacterium | reverse complement strand
GCGCACTGAGGTTCTTGAGTCGCTCGTTGACTGGATGTACGATCATGGGGCTGAGAACAAAGCCGAAATCGCCAACTTCGAGCAGAACATCAACGACCTTGGCGGAGTAGTGGTTAGATACTCGGCACCAAATACGGTTGCAGACGACTAGTAAGCTTCTGGCATGCGCACAATACAACGATCGACAACTTATCCTTAGTCTCACCCGCCCGCCTGAAAGTCCTTGATAGACCAGAGATTAAAAGCTAGCAACGAGAAAAAAATCAGGCATAATACTACGAGTATCACCGTTAAGCTGGGATCCATGTTTAGAAACACCGGAATATCTGGGCAATTCCAAAACAAGCCTGAATTACCTGCGCTGCATCAACTCTTGTCGCAAGCTCTGGAAAATCGTGGCAAGCAAATGCAAATCATTTGGAGGACGCCCGGCGGTGGCATCTTCACCCTTCTGGTCATATGCAATTTAAGGGGTGACCCTCGATGGTGCCTGTATTGCGAGCAGAAGGGCAAACGGGATTTGCTTTTCGACTACAACAGTTGCGATGTCATCCTGGTCAACAATCTGATCACTTCCTCTTGCGCTGAGGCTCAAAAAACTGGCAAGTCCCCATTCGCATCGAGTCAAAAACTATCAGGTAAGGCGACTGACTCACCAACGGTAGAGAATTTCAATCCCGAACTGCCCGCCGAGGTGACCCAACAGGCAAGTCCGGCTGCAGCTCAGGCCTCACCACCGACGAGCTTCCAGCCAGCGGCTGCGGCCCAAGAACTGCCGTTCGCCAATCCCGCCCAATACACACCACCACCAGCCACTCCTCAAGTGAAAGCTCCTTCGCTTCTGCTCTGCCCGCGCAGCATTGACGGGGATGCGATTCAGACGGTGATGACGAGTCTACGAAATCAAGATACCGGAATGTTCATGACTTCGGCATTCTTATATTTTCTCGAACAGGAATATTTCCGTAGCTTGAGATCACGCAGCAGTCTTTCTGTAATTGTTTTCGACATTCGTGAAGAAAGCCCGGAAGACGGAAATATGGTGCGAAAAAAACTGCCTGCTTCAGCGCTGGTGGAAGCGGTTGTGCGTATTACCGCACTCAAACGACATGTAGATGTGCTCGCGCACTACGACGAAGAATCTTATGCTTTGTTGTTGCCGCATACGAAATCGACCGGTGCAAGAACTCTGGCTACCAGGTTAATTCGCAGCTTGACCGAGAAACCGCTGGGTGGCATCGACGGCAGTCGATTAGCAGTTGCGATCGGATGCGCTTCAATTCCTGAAGATTTTGTCGACCTGAGCAAGCTTCTTGGAGCAACAGATCTGACACTACATCAGGCCCGGAAGACGCGTTCCCAATTAGTAATGTATTCCGATATCAAAAATTCAGTCACTGTTAATCAATAACCGTGTGCCACCAGCAATGGTGCGGAGCTGTTTCAAATTTCAGTTGTGAAGCACGAAATAGAATCCCGCTGATACAGCCACCAAAACCAACAAAATGTACAGCACTACCCTCTTTGCCAGGTGTGAATTGGGTCTCACGTGCAGGGATGCCAGAGCATGCCTCAATTCATGTACATTTTGATAGCGACGTTCAGGATCCTTGGCCAGCGATTTCAAAATTACGTTCTCGAGTTCTGACGGAATCTTGGCTCCAGGATGAGCACTTTGCAAAGTCGCAGGCAACTTATTTATGTGTTCTTCCATGACTTCGAAGGCGGTGCGCCCTTCGAACACTTGTCGCCCAGTCAGAGTTTGGAACATGACGCAGCCAAGGGAGTAAATGTCGCTGCGGGCGTCGACTGGCTCGGATAATATTTGCTCGGGACTCATGTATTGCACCGTGCCCAGGGCAATACCGGTTTGAGTGAGCGTAGGCACGCTGTGGCTCAGTAATTTTGCTAGACCAAAATCCAATAGTTTCGCATCTCGCTCTTTTCCAACACTTTGGATGAATATGTTTGCTGGCTTGATGTCCCTGTGGACAATTCCTTTCTCGTGAGCAGCAATCAGCGCGTTGCAGCACGATAGAAAGATGGGCAGAGCCTCTTCAATATCTAGGCACTGAAAGCGTCTTAATAGACTAGCCAGACTTTCGCCCTCTAAATACTGCATAGCAATGAAAGGTTGCCCATTGGAAAGGCGCCCATATTCGTAAACTGTGCAAATGCTGGCGTGATTCAGTCTTGAACCAGACTCTGCCTCACGCTGAAAACGGGCAATAGTCTCCGCATTAGTCAATAGATGGGAATGTAAGACTTTTAGGGCAACAACCCGGCTGGGCCGTGTCTGATGAGCTTTATAGACCTTAGAACATGCTCCTGTGCCGATCAGCGCCAGTACCTCGAAGCGTTCATCCGAGGGTATCGAATCGCCAGAAAGGCTCGGCATTGGAGGGGTGCGCCCGAGCATCTCGCTCCAGCTGATTGAATAGCTGGGTCCGACCTCTTCCTTAAAATCGGCGCTGTCATCACTGCGCACCATCAGCCAGCTCCTTGCAGCCATTGGGCACAATATCCCCACTCAGGCGTCAACTATATCCGTGACAACCTATTTTCTTATGATTCAATCCAGATACTCGTTTTCGGGAATTCACATTCACCTGAAGACCGACTAGACTTAAAGACATGAAGAACTATTTGCTCACGAAAGGGGACCACCTATGACCGAGCTCAGCTGGCGAGTCGCTTCAGTAAGCGACCGCGGACTTTGCAGAAAGGAAAACCAGGACAATTTTTATATCAGCCCAGACGAACGAGTTTTCGTTGTTGCTGACGGAATGGGTGGTGTTAAAGGTGGTGCAGAGGCGAGTCGGATCGCTATCGAAACTATTCAGAAGCTCTGGAAAGACGGCGCCCCGCACCCGAACGACAAAGAAGAGATTCAAAAGTGGTTGGTCGACGCTGTTGCCCTTGCCAACGAGAACATTTGCGATGCAGCCGATAAAATAGCCACGTCATCCAGAATGGGCACCACCATCGTCATAGCTGTCCAAACAACCGGAAAAGAGTTGCATATCGCCCATGTCGGAGATTCACGTGCCTACGTGATGAAGGACGGTACTGCATCGACTCTGACCAGCGATCACTCGGTAGTCAATGAGATGCTCAAGAACAATCGCATCACAGTTGAACAGTGCCGCACCAGTCCGTTCAAACATCTGTTAACGCGCTGCCTGGGACACCACCGTGACGTCGAAGTTGAAAAGACTGAAGTCGAAATAGTCTCAACACAGTGGATTATCCTCTGCAGCGACGGATTGTCATCAGTTTTATCAGACGAACAGATTGGCGCTTCCATTGAGACATGCGAATCAGCAGACCAGGTTTGTCAGAATCTACTCTCCAAGACTCTGGAAGCTGGAGCACCGGACAACGTCACGATTGTGGCGATTCAATACGAGCCAGCCGGAGAAGACGGTACAAACAATCACTGATCGCGCCAAGCGGGTACATATATGGTGGGGGATCGCCCTGCCTGGAGAGGCGCGCTTAGCCGACAATGACAATCCGTTTATTGATAGTAGAAGATCACGAAGCAACTCTGAAAGGTCTGAAGTCAGAGCTTTCAGCCGAGCCTGATATCGAAGTGGTAGCAATAGCCTCAGGATCTGAAGCCGGCTTGAAGTTTGCACGAGAGCTGAAGCCGGATGTTGCATTGCTCGACTTGCATCTACCAGATTCTCAAGGACCAAAAAGCTTAGTCGAGTCATTCTGCAGCATTCCGAATTGCAAAATCGTTGTTTTCTCGGGCGATAGTCGCATGGCGATATTGCAAATTGTTTTGGAAACAGATGTGGCGGCTTACCTGCTTAAATCCGAGCCAATCAGCAAAGTGATTGAAGTAGTTCGAGAAGTAATGACAGGCAAAGGTCCTTTCATTTCAGAAGAGTTATTGAGCAGCGGTAACATCCGCATTACAGGGGCAGAACAGCAGCTTTTGAAGATGCTAGCCAGAGGCATGAAGTATCAAGAAATTGCCGCCCAGCGGGTCACAGCTCCTGAGACAGTGCGCAAGCAAGTCGATGTTTTATTGGCCAAACTGAAATTGAACACACGAGAAGAACTGATTGCCTGGGCCGTAGAGAGTGGTTATGGAAAGTTGGAAATCGAGGCGTAAGTTCCTATGAACACGAAATTTCGACAAGCCGCCAATAACATCGTCAAATTCGTACAAGCTGGACTGGGACAGCGTGCACGAGCAGGTGAACTAGCGGAGACGATGATCTCATCCCTGGAAGTGTTGTTCGAGAGTCTTAGCAAAGAATACAACAGCAGCAACTCGCAGGAACCACTGATGGTGGCAGTGCGCAGACCGAAAAGCGAAGACGAGGAAATTCAAAGACTGATCGTCGCAACATCGTATTGGGCAATGTCTGTTCGCGGCTCAAACGATGTGGTTGAGTTTTTCACGCTGCCGGCAACCGAGTTGTCCTCTTTGAGAAATGCCGAACTACCTTCACGATGCAAACTTCGGCTAACTATCGTCGAACATGGCGACGCAGAGGCATCCTGCATGATGGATGGATTGCCTCTGACAGCAGAAGAACTAACCACCTTGCTTCGCTCGGTGTTCAAGGACTTGAACAACAAATCCAGAGCGGATTTCGATCAGTTGCCTGAGTCAGTTCGCCTACTTTCTGGCGCCCAGAGCTTGACTCGATCGGTGCGTTCGCTACTTGGAGAAAAGCATGCACTGGTGCAAAAAATTGTTGACCAACAGGAAGCAATTCAAGGACAAATCGCCAGAGAATTACATGATGCAGTTTTAGGAAATGTGATGCTTTTGAAGCGATCGCTCTCCGGGGCGAAACGGATGCCTGACAGCGAAATGATCGAGATTCTCACTGAAATTTCTTCGCGATTGAGAGAACTTTGTCAGGACTTAAGCCCGCGAGATCTCAAAGACTGCGGACTGCAACCGATGCTTGAAGAACTGTGCAGCAACATGGTTAAGCGCACAGATCTGACCTGCGAATTTGATTGTCCAGTGGCAATTCCTTCACTGCCAGACGAAGTGGCGTTGCATATTTATCGAATCGCACAAGAATGCTTCAACAACATCGCCAAACATGCCTCTGCCCAAACTGTGACTCTTTCCATCTGCGTTCAAAAAGGCTTGTTTACCATGACAATCAAAGATGACGGTAAAGGGTTTGATGCCGATGTCACTCCAGAGAGAACCAATAAAGGGGGCATTGGTACCAGTATTATTCGGGAACGAGCAGACTTGATCGAATGCATTTATCCAACCCGAATTTGGATTGATTCAAATCAAGGAAAAGGAACGCAAATTACGTTGGAAATTATGTACGCTGCCGAGTGATACCGCTTGCGGTAGCAGGGAGTCTAAGGAGTCAATCAATGGAATATGTGAAACTTGGTAACACCGGTCTCGATGTGTCGCGCATTTGCATCGGCTGCATGAGCTTCGGAGTTCCGGAGCGCGGTACACACACGTGGACCCTTTCAAAGGAAGATAGTCGCATCCTGATCAAACAGTCACTGGAAGCGGGCATCAATTTCTTTGATACAGCGAACGTGTATTCAGATGGCACCAGCGAAGAATTCACAGGCGGAGCCCTGAAGGATTTTGCACGCCGGGACGATTTCGTGATCGCCACCAAAGTGCACGGTCGCATGCATCCAGGAGCCAACGGTCAGGGCTTGTCGCGCAAAGCAATCTTCAGTGAGCTGGATGCCAGTTTGAGAAGGCTGGGCACAGACTTCGTGGATCTATATCAAATCCACAGGTGGGACTATGAAACACCAATTGAAGAGACCCTGGAAGCTCTACATGACGTGGTC
>JBBQFO010000245.1:0-5825 GCA_038322035.1 Candidatus Obscuribacterales bacterium | reverse complement strand
AAAGAAAAGGGTTTTTCAACTATTGACACCATATTCAATATCACTTTCGGATTTAGAAGCGCTTAACATTCTTCGAGATCCGTACAACCAAACTGGTTCCCTCTTTCGGACCACGAAAGACTTTTAGATCAAGCTCCTAGCGCGGAGGCAACTCCAACTATCACAGCTAGAGATTCTGCATCCTTCTTTACTTTGAGAAGCCCGCTCTTTTCACGCACTACTGGCAGTGGCTCCAGGAACATGGGCAAATTTAGATAAAGAAGGTGATTGATTGCCTCGGCGCAATAGATCATTGTTTTCAGTGAGTTTGGATCTTCGTCTTCGATACGGAGCAACATCTTGCCGCCATCTAAATTCCATTCATCGCAAGTTCTTGGGGTGGCGCCGGTGACCGGATCATCGAGTTCCCAGGCGCTTCTCGACAGACCGCCACGGTTGAGGCTGGCAATCAGTACCTTGTTGTCGACGAAAGATTGCCCACCGCTCAGCTCGATTAGATAGGAGAGAATCAGAAGTTCTTCCAGGATATCCATAGTTGCCATTACACCATCGGCGGCATCGGCAATTAGAATCTCAGCGATTCTTTGCAGGTAGTCGTGCCGGTCGGCCATGGCCATCGGATTGCTGCCAGCTTGTACAACCCTTCTAGCTGGATGATCTGCCGCGATTATGTTGAGCCTTCCGTCCAATGTCAGAGATTCTCTGCGGATGCGCTTTTCGGCAATCGCCCTGCCTAAATCAGGAGTGTCAATTCTGGCCCTGGTAATTTCGTTCAAATGTTTCGTCAGAGATTCCTTTTTCATCGTGCCACTCCAGCTGATTCACCCATAAAGCCGCCATGCAAAGTGACAAAGTCGAGAGCTTCTGATTCTGTTGGCATGAAGTTAGCGCACCCCTGTCGTGTGACGACGATGGCTCCGGTAGCGTTGCCCATGCGAATGCACTTGTGCCAATCCCAACCTTTCAAGTAACCGTATATGAAACCGCTGGCGAAGGCATCACCGGCGCCGAGCACGTTGCAGATTTCTACTTTGAACGGTGGCGCGGTTTCGGTTTTTCCACTGGGGAGATGCACGACAGCGCCGTCTGCGCCTCGTTTTTCGATTACTGCTCGGGGACCGGATTTTAAAAGTTCGTCAACGCAATCAGCGACATTGCCGATTACATCAGGTGCTGAGATTTTTGAATCTTTGACTGAAACATGCGACTTGTCTTTCAACATTGCTGCCTTGATCTCATCTTGTGTGCCAATCACAAAATCGACTTGATGCAACAAACTGCGCACGGTGACGCCGTATGCGCGAATGTCGGCGGATGGACCGTTCGTCCATTGATCGGCTCTGAAGTCTAAATCGAGAAAGACAACTACACTGGCGGCCCGAGCTTTTTCGATTGCATAAATGGTGGCACTTCTACTAGGCTCACGACTAAGTCCGGTTCCGGAAACCAGTATCGCTTGCGCATCTTCGATGGGGGTGTTGTCGACGTCATCGATTGTGAGCTGAAAATCAGCGCAATTCTCTCTGTAAAAGACGAGCGGAAACTTATCCGGTGGTTCTATTCCGAGCAAGACAGCGCTGCTACGGAAGCCGTTCTTGCGCGGGATGAATTTGCTTTCCACGCCCTCTGTCGCGACAAAGTTGAGAATAAAATCGCCAACCGGATCGTCGCCGACAGCTGTAAGCAAAACTGATTTGAGCCCTAAACGTCTGGTGCCGACAGCAATGTTGGTTGGGCAACCTCCGACGAAACTCGAGAAGCTGGTGATGTTTTTAAAAGGCGCACCACTGTCGTTGGAGTAGAGGTCGATTGAACTGCGGCCCATGCAAATCAAGTCGTAAGTCTTAGCACTCATGAAGCAAGCATCTCCTCCATGGCGTGGGTGACGAGCGGCACGCGAGGATCTTTCGTCTGCCAGGTTTGCCTGGTCCATGCATGCTCGGGATCGTCGGTAGCTGCCAGAGATTGTGCGGTGCCGGCGAGGAAATTCAGATAGTAGCAGTCGTATCCATATGCCGCAGAGACTGGATGATAGCCCTCGGGAATCAAGACAGCATCGTTGTTTGACGCAACGATCGATTCATCGAGCGAACGGTCGTCTGTGTACACTCGTTGACATGCGAAGGCGCCTTTTCGATTGAATTTGTAGAAGTAAATTTCTTCTAAATCTGCTTCCACCAGCTCACCCAGCTGTTCTCTATGGACGTCGTGTTTGTGCGGAGGATAGCTGCTCCAGTTGCCTCCGGGAGTGTAGACCTCGACGCAGACCAGTCTGTGGCAGTCGAATCCTGGTGGGATGATGCTGTTGATCTGTCGCGTGGCATTGCCGCCGCCGCGAATTTCGATTTTCGACTGATCGGCTGTAATCAGCTGGGCTGGATGATCTTGATCGGTTGCGGTCCATGCCGCTGCTATTTCCAGATTGTCGGTTAGCGCTTCCACTTCAAATTCTGTGTGGCGAGGAAGGTAGAGTGCGTTTGGCATTCCGTCGAAGACGCTGGCTCTGCGTCCGATCTTCGTCCAATTGCCTTGGTTCGAGCGAACCGTGCAGCGACCACCAAGGATGACGATGGCGAGCTCGTTTTCGCCGGTTTTGTGACTCCAGACCTGGTCACCTTTGCTCAGTCGGCGAACCTCCATATTGAGAAAATTCCAGCCCGCTTTTACGCTGTTAACGCTGGTAATAACGCCGTTCTCGTTGTCTTTCAGCTGACCGCGGATGAGCAGGTGACTGGTCATAATTCCCTCGTAATATGGCAGTTTTGCGGCAACTGAGTGGAAGCAGTTCCAGGAAACAGTTGCGTGGCGAGATGATTATTGGACTGCCATATTTTACGATCTTCTTGGCAATGATGAGCAAAACTGTGTCAACGTTAATATGCGAAAGGACTATTTTGCATATCCACAACGCTTCTGCGCCGGAAACAAGCCTGGCAAGCGAACTTTGACGATTCTTGCCACCAAGGGTAATGTCATGCGCTGGAGCGCCGTTGTCAAACTGCTGGCGTTCTTCGCTGAAATTACAATCGTCGCTATACTTTATTGATAGTGTTTTCTGTACTTCGGGAATAAAATAACCGGAGCCTACGAGCCGATATGTACAAACCCAAGCCCGAGCAGCGCAATACAAACCGTTTGAGACTCGACATCGAGTCTAAAATTCCGTCGCTCTACACTGTTGAAGCGCAGCTCAATGAGGCTAAAGGGCGTCGTGGATGTCTGGTCGAATTGCCGTGGCAGGGCAATAAGCCAATGCAGTTGTGGATTTTAGGGGTTGAGTGGCAGTCCAACGGCGACGGTCCGATCTGGTCGCTCTCGGAGCAATATGGTCAAGAGTCGAAGCTGCACTGGGCTAATCCTTATGCTCCCGGAGATATTCCGATCATGTACGACGTAGTCTGCATGTCTACGCTGGGCGATCCGATTATGAAACAGGCACAGGAGCCACCCCCACCGCCGCCTCCTCCTCCAGAGCCAGTTGCGCCTCAACCGCAGATGCCTCCTCAAGGCTACTATCCGCAAATGCCTTACCCTATGCCGGGCTATCCGATTGATCCCAACATGCAGTACCCACCTATGGACCCGAACATGGCAGCCCAATACGGCTACCCACCCTATTATCCAGGGCAGCCTTATCCTCCCATGCCTCCTGCTGGTTGGTACCCACCGCCTCAGGGGCAGCCTCCGGGCAACTACCAGCAGCAAGGTCCCTATCCGCCTCAAGGTTCGGCACCACCACCTACACCTGCCCCAGTTGAACCTGCACCACTGCCTCCTGCTGCTCCGGCAAAGATGCCAGTTGACTACAACCTGGTTTCGAAGCGAAACAAAATTCAGCTCGGAACGTTGCTTTTTGAATCAACCCTAATTTCGGAAACCACGTTGGATGCAGGGTTGAAGCTGCAGAGCATGGTTGAGGAAGGCTTGTGTTCGCCGGACCAAGCAGCAAAGGGCTTGTACAAATTCCACACTAAAGGTCAAGCAATCGGCGAATATCTCACAGATTTTGATGAAGTAGTTTTGCCGCCACTGCAGAAAAAGAAACCGAATGAAGTGCGCGCACACAGTGGTGCACAGGGTAAAGCTGCATTCGATTTGTTGATTAAAGCAGGATTACTCACCGAAAGCGATATCAGTGCGGCTGCCGCCACTCGCGCCAAAGTCGGCGGCGACATGGCACAGCTTTTGCAGTCTGCAAACAAGCTCGACAAAGGAACTTTCGATGCGGCGGTCGTTTGTCTGCCAAT
This sequence comes from Candidatus Obscuribacterales bacterium, assembly GCA_038322035.1. Lineage (GTDB taxonomy): Bacteria > Cyanobacteriota > Vampirovibrionia > Obscuribacterales > Obscuribacteraceae > PALSA-1081. The sequence goes on along the minus strand of JBBQFO010000245.1, from coordinate 1,578 downwards.
GATTCGCGAAGGTTTCTTGAAACTAGAACAGTGCGTTATTGCGCTCAATTATTGCAACCGCAGCAGAGTCGATTTCGATACTGCGCTCGATGAAATGGGATGGCAAAATCCTCGCAAGCTGCGAAAAGATTTGTTCCAGTAAACCAGTAAAATTTTGTTCCAGTAGGCTCGAAGTTGCACTAGTGTGCAAGTTTATAAGGCACTAAATATGGTGCCCGATAAATCGGCAGGCTGGCTCTAGTCGATCGGGTACCAGCGACCGTTGCAATCGCCGAACCAATAACTTGAATTGTTCGATTTCACCAGTACGTACTTTGTATGCCTGCGCACGGTAGCGCCGCTCGGGTACTCGATTTGACAGACGCGACCCTCTTCGTTGAGCTTCATTCTCGTGCCATCAATCAACCGAGTTGAGTTGGTGCCTTGAAAGTCAGCGAGCTCGTACTTACCAATGGCTGCTTGTTGTCCGAAATATGTTGGAAGCACTGCGCTCATCTAATTCTCCTCAGTCGTCGGTTGATGATCTGAATTTAGAGCCGAATTGTGACGAAAAGGTGACCTATTTGATGAAATTATGAGAAGTGAAAGTCTAGCAGCGCTCAGAAAAACTGGCGCAATCAGTGGCTATTTGCCAGTCTTCTCTGGCTTTCACAACCAGGATGCGCACCTGCGAAGTTGATGACGCTACATCGATATCGACGGCATCTGCGTTGTTCAGTTTTTCGTTCAGCGATAGATTCAAGAAGGAAAGTTTCTGACATGCGGCCGTCCTCACAGAGGAGCTGTGTTCACCGATTCCGCCTGTGAACAGGAGAACGTCAATTCCACCCAGGGCTGTCACCATGGCGGCGATGCCGCCGGAGAGCCGGTGCACGAACATATCGAAGGTCAATTTGGCGCGTTGATCACCAGCAAGCATGGCTTTTGTGATCTCGCGTAAGTCAGCAGAGCGCTCAAAGATGCCCTTCATTCCTGACTCTTTGTTGAGCACGTGGTCCAACTCTTCAACGGTGTACTTGTTGTTTTTGAGCAGATAAATGAGTATGCCAGGGTCAATAGCGCCACTGCGAGAACGCATCATTAGTCCGTCCAACGGAGTGAAGCCCATGGTCGTGTCCATGCTGATTCCGTCGAAGACAGCCGCCAGTGAGCAGCCGCCGCCGAGATGGCAGGAGACAATGCGCAGTCCGCGCCGACTTAGTATCTGAGCCGCTTTATCGCTACAGTACTGGTGACTGATGCCGTGAAATCCATATTTTTTGATTTTTAAATCCGCATACCAGGAATATGGACCCGGATAGACAGACGCTTCTGGTGCCAGTGTGGAGTGAAAAGCCGTGTCGAAAACGCCAATGTGTCTGGCTTTGGGAAGCAAGTGCTGAACCAGTTTCATGGCGCTCAAGTTGATTGGATTGTGCAAGGGCGCGAACTCATTGAGTTTCTCCAGGTCGTTGACTACGGCGGGCTTGAGCTCGACTGGAGCCGAGTATTGCGAGCCCCCGTGGACGATGCGGTGACCGACGAAGTCAATCTCGTCGCCATTAGTTAACAGCGCATGCTCGCCTTGCCAGAGCACAG
>JBBQFO010000244.1:0-5835 GCA_038322035.1 Candidatus Obscuribacterales bacterium | reverse complement strand
AGCTGATGGCGGCAGTTTGGATAGAAGGTCCGAAACGACAGTCGGAGGCGCTCCCAGCCAGCTCGTCTCAATGCGCAGTGCGTACAACTTTTCCGCCAGGCGCTCTGATGGTTTCATTTTGACCAAATCTTTCTCGGTCGTGATCACCATTGATGCGTTGGTCGCTGCATGCTCGATAGCGGACATGTCTTGATCTGTGTACCAGTGATGGTCCGCCCAGCTGAGAGACTTGATTATGGTCGCACCCCTCTCTGTCAACAGAGTGTGGAATGGTTCGGGTCTTGCCAGCGCTGATGCCGCGACGATCGAATTTCCTTTGAGCGCTTCGGCGGGTAAAAGCACACAGTTTTGTGATACCAGATGTGATGCTACGAAGCTACATTTGTCGATTGGTCGATTGCTTGCGTATCCACCCAAAAATTGTTCGAGCTTTGTGATCCTTGCTGCATCGAAGTTTTCTGGGATCTTTGTGATCACCAGCGATGATGCCCGCGAGAGCGCTGAGAGTGGCTCCCTCAGTCGTCCCGATGGGAGCAACGAGTCGTTCGCTGGCTCATCGTTGTAGTCGATCAATACGAGATCAACATCACGGCGGATTGGCAAGTGCTGAAAACCATCGTCCAGGATAAGCAGTTCGCAGTCGTAGTGCGAAACAGCCAGGCTTGCTGATGCTCTGCGGTTCGAGCCAACCAAAACGACAGCTTTCGGAAGTCGTTTGGCAATCAGGAACGGTTCATCTCCGGATTCTTCACAGCTTGCGTAGTGACCGGCGCCATCGCTGACAACTACTGTTGTCTTTTGAGATTGACGCTTGTAGCCTCGACTGAGAATTCCGACTTTAACTCCTGCCGTAATAAATCTCTGAGCTAGGTCGATCGTAATTGGAGTTTTGCCAGTGCCACCACAGGTGATATTGCCGACGCTGATCACTGGAACGTCTACTTGCTCTCGCTTCAGCACTCCGGCACGATATCCTTCCAATCTGCACAAAGAGCCCATGAAGTAGGCTAGCGACGCAGGCGCCAATACAGTCTTACGCAGCTTTTCTAAAGTTGTAGTAGGGTTACCCCAACTCATCTTCTGTCTCCCTGCGCGGTTTCGATTTTTGTAGTCGTCGCTTGAAGTTGGATGATACTTTCGATCATTGTTAGTGCTCGATCGACGGCTCCCTGACTATCTTTTAGCCATTCGTTTCCGCTCTGTCCCAGCTGCTGACGCAACTCAGGATCGTTCATTAGTCGCTGTAACTGAATTTCTAACTCTTTTTCGTCTTCGACAACAGTCAGGGCTTTTCGTGCCAAAAGGGCGTCCGCGACATCCTTGGTCTTATGCAGGTGAGGTCCTGCCAGCACCGGAACGGAGTACGTGAAAGGTTCTACGATGTTGTGTCCGCCGATGGGAGCCAAAGTGCCTCCGACAAAAGCGACTGTTGCCACCGAATAGAATTTTGCCAGATGTCCAATTGCATCAAGCAGGTAGACGTTACCCTCTTGTTCAAACTTTTCATTTTCTGAAAAACGACGCGGTCGAAATCCTGCCAGTCTAATTAGGTCTGCAACTCGGTCAAAGCGTTCTGGATGTCTTGGGGCAATGATCAAGCGCTTGCCTTTAGGGTCGGTTAGTTTCTTGAAGGCATTGAGGATTGCTGCCTCCTCTCCATCGTGAGTCGAGCCTGCGATGAAGACCATGTCGCCTGGGGATAGATTCAATTTTTGAACCAGCTCTTCTTGTTCGGTTTTGCTGATTGGCTCAAGTCCGTCAAACTTGATATTGCCTAGGATTTGCAAAGGCAAAGATTGATCCGCTACTTTTCTATAGCGCTCGGCTTCGCTGCCAGACTGCACACCGATTGTGTGAAACTTCTGCAGGATGGGACCAAAGAATGAACGGAATTTGTAGTACGAACCAAACGATCGCGGCGACATCCGTCCGTTGATCATCGTGATTGGGATGTTTCTGTTTTTACACTGATTGACGAAGCCTGGCCAAATCTCAGTTTCAACGATAGTTACGAGTTTTGGATTTAATACATTCAGCCAGGCTGCTGTGCACCATGGCAGGTCGTATGGAAAATAAATGCAGTCGGCAAACGCGGAGGCTCGCTCTTGGGAAAGTTTATGACCGGCTCCGGTGGTGGACGAAATCACAATCGTTTGTTGCGGATGCTTTTGGTTCAATCGCTTAAGCAGTGGCCATGCGGCGTTGAACTCGCCCACTGAGACTGCATGGAACCAGATTGGTCTGACGCAATTTGCCGATGTGTACTTTTCTTTGATCGAGTCCGGGACTAGTCCAAGCTTTTGGGGCATCCCGTATCGTGCGCGGCGTTTGAGTAGCAAAAACGGTCCGAGAAGGACTGCCACTATTATCATCAACGTGTAATACGCGATCAAACCTAGAATTCCGAAAGTGCGTGAAGTGCTTGCCGACCCGACAAAAGGGACCGTCGAGTCTAAAGCTTTAGCTAGCAGTGCTTCCAGTCGGATTGGTTCATTTTGGGAGCAGAGGCGATTAGATTCTTGCCAGAGGCTGTGCCGTTAGACGAGATCAAGCGCATCGACGTCGACCGCCATATTCAGCCCCTGGGCTAGATATTTGTTGCGCAAAAAGGCTGTAAGCATCTGTCTGCCTTCTTCTCCGGCCCAGTTCTTGAGAAGTAAGTGGTATCGAAATTTACCGCGCAGTCGTTCGATCAGGCAGGCAGCCGGTCCCAAAACCTGCACCGAGTCTGGAGGTAAAGTTTCTTCTATAAACAGGCTTATTTCCTCGGCTAGTTGTTTGCAAGCCGTTTCTACGGTCCCCGGCTCGTCTCCTGCTACGACCACTCTGATTACCTGGCTATAGGGTGGATAACCGAAGGCCTGACGGGCTTCCAGCTCTTCCTCCAGGAAGTGGGCATAGTCGTGGTTCTTGGACCACTCCAGGGCCGGCATCTCGCAATCATAGGTTTGCAGAATCACGACACCTGGGCGCTCTCCACGTCCAGCTCGACCGGATACCTGAGTGAGGAGCTGAAATCCTCGTTCCGTCGAGCGATAGTCAGGCAAGTTGAACGCCGCGTCTGCGGTCATTACCCCGACCAGGGTGACATTTGCTATATCCAGGCCCTTTGAAACCATCTGGGTACCAATTAGAACGTCTGCCGCACCCTGCGCAAAACTCTGCAAGATCTCGTCATGAGCGCCTTTCCTGGTCGTCACGTCGCTATCTAGCCGCAGGATGCGGGCGTTGGGATAGCGTTCCTGGACTTCTTCTTCGACCCGCTGCGTGCCCAGCCCATATTGCTTAATGAATGGGCTTTTGCAGCTAGGGCACTCCTCCATGGCTGAGCAACGAAAACCGCAGTGATGGCAGGCCAGAAATCCCGCTAAATATGAGGTGTTGCGGTTGGCACCGGTTTGCTGGTGGAAAACCAGGGCGACACTGCAGTTTCGGCATTTGACGACATGGCCGCACGCTCTGCAGAAGACGTGACTGGCATATCCACGTCGGTTGATCAGGAGAATCGCTTGTTCCTTCCGTTCTAAGCAAGCCGTCAATTCGTTTGATAGCGATAGCGAGAAAATGCTTTTGTTGCCGTTGGCAAATTCTTTCCTCATATCGGCGATCCGCACAGCAGGCATGGCTTGCTTGAAGACACGTTCTGGTAGTTCAAGAATTTTGTTGCTCTCTCTGGCTCGAAAGTAAACTGCGACATCGGGTGTGGCGCTCCCTAGTACCACCATCGCCCCAGTTCTTCTGCCCTTTTCAATGGCAACATCTTTAGCGTTATATCTCGGACTTGGACTGGTTTGCTTGTAACTGCCGTCGTGTTCTTCATCCAAAATTATCAAGCCCACTTGTGGCAAGTTAGCTAAAATAGCCGATCGGGCGCCAAGCAGAACACGACCTTCGCCGCTTCGTAAGCGACGCCACGTGTCATATTTCTCACCAGGGGTGATGCCACTGTGCCAGATGGAAACTTGGTCGCCAAAGCGGCCCTTGAGGCGTCTCGCCAGTTGTGGCGTCAGACTGATTTCAGGAACAAGCATCAATGCTGCTCTGCCGGCGGCCAGAGTTTGCTCGATCAAGCGTAAGTAGACTTCGGTTTTTCCAGAACCGGTGACGCCATGCAAGAGCCAGGCTGGATAGTCTTCCACGCCGATTTTGGATCCATCAAGTAACTGGGTTGCAGTGCGCTCCCGAGCTCCATTTGAACCAGTTCTCTTCAGTGCAGCCGCTAACTCCCTGGACAAGACGGAGAGTGCCATTTCTTGATGATCGGTGAGAGCCAGATCAGCGTTCGTGGTTTTTATTACTTCCAAATTGCTCAGTGGATCGCGGAATGATTCTTCGTGGTTGATTGATACCAAGCCAGTCTCGGCAAATTTCTTAATGGTGGCTGAGGTGGTTTTGGCTTGCTCGAGCAACTCTTTCATGGTCATTTGACCACCGTTTTTGGCCAGAATGCCAAGCACTTCTTTTTGTCTTGCCGTGCTTCCCTCTTCTCCCGTCCAGATTACCGTTGTCACTACCCGTGGTGCTTGAGAATTGGTCGATTCCTGGGCGATGGATAGCAGTCCTTCTCCACGCAATAATCCAATGGCACGATAGAAGTGAGAGGCAGTCATTCTAGACTTTGAGGCGCGTCGCCAGCGCTGCTTTAGTGCCACCATAGATAGCGCCAGGTTTTTGCTCTCCAGGAGCACCTTTATTATCGACTGACTGGCAGGTTCGTAAGAGGAAAGTGTGCCACCACGTTTTTCATACGCGACTTTATTCAACCGTACAATTCTTTTAAATTTTGCACTTAAAACCGAGGGCACCGCAGCTGATATTACGTCGGACAAATTGGCGCAGTAGTAATCGGCAATCCAATAAAGGAATTCGACATACTCTTTGTCAAAAAGCGGCTCCGGCTCAATGACTTCAGCGATTTCCTTGATGGTCACCTCGGTTTTCGCCTCGTCAGTGAGCGACACCACATAGCCACCAACCAGATCCCGACCACCGAAGGGAACGAGCACTTGTGCACCGATAAACGTCTCTGCCGCAAGCTCTTCGGGCACTCTGTATGTAAACAGCTTGTCCTTCAGCTCGCGAGCTTGGATATCGACGATGACATTGGCATATACGGTGCTTGCCAAACCTTTGCTCCGCAGTAAACCGGCGTGGAAGAGCCCCCTGGCTCCATGAAAGTATAGAGATAAAGACACGAGTCTGACCTCATTGCAGGGTTATCCGAGGAAAGTCTGTGCAGCAAGCTGCCCGACTTTTTGAGCGCGAACGCTTATATTCAAATACGCTCTTTTGCCTACAAAAGTTCAAATCGGTTATGGCGGGCAGCTTGTCTGCTTAGCGTGTCCTCGGAAGCGGTCAGGCGCCGATTACATACTTCTTCCAGCTGAACTCGCCTGAAATTGAGTGCTTCGAAATTTCAAAATAAACGTGACTTGGCGGACGACGTGGCACCACATGAAGCGCCATATTCGCCTCTTTGGGAGTTCGATCACCCTTCTTGACGTTGCATTTCAAGCAGGCGGCTACGACGTTGTCCCAACTGTCGGTCCCACCCTTGGACCGCGGCACGATGTGATCGATAGTCAGATCATGTCGGCGATCGCCGCAGTACTGACAAGTGTAATTGTCGCGATGCAGGAGATTTCGTCTTGACAGGCTGATCTCTTTGTACGGAATCTTTACGTAAGACCGCAGGCGAATCACCGTCGGTAGTGGGAAGTCAGCATAGACGAGTTTGCCGTTATGCTCGATTTGCTCAGCTTTTCCTTTCATAAGCAAAACGACCGCACGACGCCATGTACAGATGTTTAGAGGTTCGTATGAAGCGTTCAGAAC
>JBBQFO010000243.1:0-5874 GCA_038322035.1 Candidatus Obscuribacterales bacterium | reverse complement strand
ACATTGTCAACGAACTGGCCAAACCAGGACGCGATCCCCGTGACCGTTTCGAGCAGGTCGAGTTTGCAGAAGGAATCAACACAATCAACGATCTGAAATTGGGCATGATCATGGACGGAGTAGTCACTAATGTCACTGCATTCGGTGCTTTTGTCGACATCGGCGTTCATCAAGATGGTCTGGTGCATATAAGCGAACTTGCCGATAAATTTGTCAAAGTACCCGCTGATGTGGTCAAAGTTCAACAAAAAGTGAAAGTGAAAATCATGAGTGTTGATGCCGATCGTAAGAGAATCTCGCTGAGCATGAAGAACTTGGCATCAAAGTGACGACAGCAACGCAGAGGTAGACTCATGGGTGCTTGGACATTAGGAATTCTAGTTGTTGTCGGTGGCACACTCGGTTCCGTCGTAGGAATGTTGTGGGTGCGAAAGATATTCCACATCACGAAACTAGAATCTCATCATGAAGTCGCCGGTTACTTGCTGTCTGTTATTGGCACACTATATGCGGTGCTACTTGGTTTAATTGTTGTAGACGTGCAAGGTAAATATCAGCAAGCTCAGTTGATGGCAGAGACTGAAGCAAATGCAGCTGCCGACATATTTTTGCTCAGTCAAGCTCTATCTTCTTCTACCAGAGACAAACTCTCGGAAAATATTGGCGAGTATGTGGATGTAGTGCTGGAGAAGGAGTGGGGGGAAGAAGTTCCTCGTGCGAGCTTCACGGAAGGTAGTGTGGTGCCATTGCGAAAAATTTGGCAAACACTTGGCTCATATGAGCCTGTGACGAATAGGGAAATAGCTTGCTACGGCTCAATGATCACCACTTTAGGGCAACTAGCCGATGCTCGCAGATTTCGTGTTGTTAGCACTCGCGGCGGAATTTCGGAAATTTTGTGGGGTGTGCTGATTGTGGGCGGAATCTGCACAGTGCTATTCACTTATTTCTTTGGCGTCGAAAATGCATACGCTCACGTCGCCATGACTGCGCTGGTTTCACTGTGTCTGTCTCTGAACATGATGTTGGTTGTCCTCTTTAGCAATCCGTATAGAGGCGACTTAAAAATCCAGCCCGATGGATTTTTATACGACCAAAAGATGATCCAAACTTTCCGGAAAGAACGAGCCGGTCGTGTCACCCCAGAATTAAATTCGCAACCTGCGTTGAAGCCGGTCCTCCAAACGGCAAAGTGAGCGTGGAACTTACAAGTCCGTCTTTGTCGACTATAACCAACGCCTGGCATATGACAACCGTTTTTGAGAGCTTATAACCCGGAGCGACCGCCGCCGCCTGTAAAGAGAACGCAATAGCAAAATAGCAATGTCATTAATTTTTCCGGGTTGCATAACTAGATCTGCTATCTTGAGGTATTCAGACCTGCTTAGAAGCCGTCGGTGTGCGAAGTCTCATCGCTTCAGGTAAGTCAGTCGAAGTAAGTTCAGGCGAAAGCTGAGCTGGCGTCCCACAGTGTCACGAATGTAGCAGGAGAGTCAGGATGAGTACCGTCAAAGCCTTGGTCAACCCTTTGAAAGATTTGCAAAAGTTCGGTCAATCAGTTTGGCTTGACTATATTCAACGGAGTTTGATTACGACTGGGGAACTCAAACGCCTCATCGATGAAGATGGCCTGCGCGGCATCACATCGAACCCTTCGATATTTGAAAAAGCTATCGGCGGTAGCTCCGACTATAACGACTTCATCGCATCGATCCGCGATTCGAACTTGGATGCGGCCGGCATCTACGAAAAGTTGGCGATCCGCGACATCCAAGACGTCGCTGACATTCTTCTCCCTGTCTATACCGAAACCAACAAGCGCGACGGTTACGTCAGTCTGGAAGTATCACCGTTGATCGCAAACGACACCAAAGCCACCCTCGCCGAAGCGAAGAAACTCTGGAAAGAAGTTGGAAGACCTAACGTGATGATCAAAGTTCCAGCCACAGAAGCCGGCATTCCCGCCATTCGCGAATTGATTTCAGACGGAATAAATATCAACGTCACACTTCTGTTCTCAGAACAGACCTATGAGCGAGTCGCTGATGCTTACATCGCTGGGTTAGAGTCGCTTGCCTCCAAGGGTGGTGACATCAGCAACGTTGCAAGCGTAGCCAGTTTCTTCATCAGCCGCATAGACACTGACATTGACACCATCGTCAGCGCACGCTTGGCCCTGACGAAAGATGACACTCAAAAACAACTGTTGAACAGCGTGCTTGGCAAAGTTGCAGTGGCGAACGCCAAATTGACCTACGAGCGCTACACGCAAATCTTCTCAGGCAGCCGTTGGGAAAAATTGAAAGGAAAGGGCGCACACAGCCAGAGAGTCCTTTGGGCGAGCACCTCAACCAAGAATCCTAATTATCCGAACACAATGTATATCGATGAGCTGATTGGTGAAGATACCGTCAACACAATTCCTCCTGCCACGTTCGAAGCCTTCCGTGAACACGGCAACCCTCAACAATCATCATTAACTGAAAACCTCGAATACGCTCGCCAAGTCATGGACAATTTGGAAAAGTTGAACATCTCTATGAAAGACGTGACAGACAGTCTCGTGGTTCAGGGCGTCAGATTGTTCGCCGATGCCTTCCACAAACTAACAGACACAGTGGCTAGACAACGCAGTGAGCTGAAAGCGGCGAAAGATCAATTCAGCTACCGCTTACCTGACGATCAAACTCGAGCTCTCCATGCCAGTTTGAAGGAATGGAAAGAAGGCGACAAAGTGAAAAAGCTCTGGAAGAGAGATGCGTCTTTGTGGACAAACGAAGATGAAGCTCTTTGGCTAGACTGGCTCACCATCACTGAAGAAATCCGAAAAGAACTTGATGCAATCAAAACATTTGCGGCCGAGATCAAATCGGCAGGTTTCACACATGCAGTTCTGCTCGGCATGGGCGGATCAAGTCTCTGTCCTGAGGTTATGAGCAAAACATTTGGCCACATCGCCGGCTTCCCTGATTTGAAGATTCTGGATTCCACAGATCCTGAACAGATCGCTACTTTGGAAAAATCGATCGATATCGCTAAAACTTTGTTTATTGTTTCCAGCAAATCAGGCAGCACGCTGGAGCCAAACATCTACAAACAATACTTCTTTAAAAAGGTTGCTGATCTGGTCGGCAAAGACAAAGCTGGTAAGCAGTTTATCGCAATCACCGATCCCGGTTCGAAGCTGCAAACTGTCGCGGAGAAAGACAAGTTTAGAAAGATCTTCTTCGGTGTTCAAGGAATCGGCGGACGCTATTCAGCACTCTCTAATTTCGGAATGGTGCCATCGGCAGTGATCGGCGTCGACATGCAGAAATTCTTGGATAGAACTGACGAGATGGTTCGCGCCTGCTCACCTGATCTACCTGTTGAAGAAAACCCTGGTGTAGTGCTCGGTACGATGCTTGGATTGCTGGCCAAAGCTGGACGAGACAAGTTGACCTTGATTGCATCACCTGGAATTCACGACATTGGTGCTTGGCTGGAACAGCTCCTGGCTGAGTCAACCGGCAAAGTCGGAAAAGGTATCGTTCCAGTAGACAGAGAGCCTATCGGCTTGCCAGCTATCTACGGTAAGGACAGATTCTTTGCTTACCTGCGCCTCGACAATGCTCCAGACCTAGAGCAAGATCGTGTTGTAGAAGCCCTAGAGAAAGCTGGTCAACCAGTTGTCAGAATCAACGTTCCAGACATCTACTGCATCGGTCAAGAATTCTTCCGCTGGGAAGTTGCCACTGCCGTAGCTGGATCGATCATCGGCATCAACGCATTCAATCAACCTGACGTTGAAGCAAGCAAAATCGCAACCAAGGAAATTACCGAGGCTTACGAAAAGAATGGCTCACTTCCGGAAGAGAAGCCGTTCTTCGAAGGCGAAGGTGTCAAGCTGTTCTCAGACGATAGAAACGTCAACGAACTTAATGCAGCTATCGGTGCCAACGCAAAATCCCTAGCAGGTTATTTGAAGGCACACACTTCCCGTGTCAAAGCTGGAGACTACTTCGCGATTCTTGCCTACATCGAGATGAACGAAAAGCACGAGCAGCAATTGCAAAATGTGCGTGTTGCCGTCAGAGACTTCAAGAAAGTAGCTACCTGCCTTGGCTTTGGTCCTCGCTTCCAACATTCGACTGGGCAAGCCTACAAGGGTGGACCAAACACCGGAGTCTTCTTGCAGGTAACTTGCGATCACAAAAATGATCTGGAAGTACCTGGTCAGAAATACACCTTCGCAGTAGTCGAAGCAGCACAATGTCGAGGCGACGGACAGGTATTAGCCGAGAGAGGACGTAGAATGTTGCGGGTTCATCTCACCGATGTCGAGCAAGGTCTTGCCACGCTTGAAGCGGCTGCTAAACAATCACAACAAAAATAATACAGAGAGAAGCTTATGCAATTAGGCATGGTCGGACTCGGTCGCATGGGTAGCAACATGGTGCGGCGACTGATCAAGGCAGGTCACGAGTGCGTGGTCTATGACCGTCTGCCCGGACCAGGAAAAGAACTTGAAACGGCAGGCGCAATCGCTGCCGACTCTCTTGAATCGTTCATCGACAAACTGGCTAAACCACGTCGCGTTTGGGTGATGGTGCCAGCTGGCGCTCCAACCGAAGAAACGATCATGGGCCTGGCAAACTTCATGGAGCCTGGGGATGTAATAATCGATGGTGGCAACTCCTACTTCAAAGATGACGTCAGACGCGCTCAAGAGTTGAAGCGCAAACGCATCAACTTTGTCGACGCCGGCACCAGTGGCGGTGTTTGGGGTTTAGAGCGCGGCTATTGTCTGATGGTCGGTGGTGACAGAGATGTGGTTCGAGGATTGTTTCCAATCTTGAAAGCATTGGCACCAGGGGTGGGAAACATCGACCGCACACCGGGACGCGAGAATATCGACAGCACTGCCGAAGAGGGCTTCTTGCATTGTGGCCCCGTCGGTTCTGGTCACTTCGTGAAAATGGTGCACAACGGCATCGAATATGGATTGATGCAAGCCTACGCAGAAGGTTTCGAGATTTTCCGAAACGCAAACTCTGATTTGGTACCAGAACACCATCAGTACGATTTGAACATCGCTGATATTGCCGAGGTTTGGAGACGTGGAAGCGTAGTTGGGTCGTGGCTTCTAGACTTGACCGCATCCGCTCTGGCAGGCGATCCAAATCTGGAAAACTACAGTGGCTATGTTGAAGACTCAGGCGAAGGACGATGGACTGTGCAAGCAGCAATTGAAGAAGCAGTTCCTGCTGAAGTGCTCTCTGCGGCTCTGTACACGAGATTCAGATCGCGACAACAGAGTCCATTCAGTGACAAACTTTTGTCCGCGATGCGACACAGCTTCGGCGGGCACGTAGAACTAAAGCCGACAGGCGCAAACAAGTAGCTCCTCGTCGTGTTTATGGTATCCCACGGTATCTGAGTAGGCTTATGGATGAATGCATAATTTTGGCTGGCGATGTTGGTGGCACCAAGGCCAACATGGCTTTCTATGCACTTCGCGACACAAAGCTGAAGTTAATAGTGCAGAAGAAATATCCGAGCACTGACTATGCGGATCTGCATGAGCTTATTGCCGAGTTTATAAAAGAGTCCGGACAGCTAGCCAACCATGTTTGCATAGCAGTAGCTGGACCGGTAGTCAATGGTACCTGTCATGCCACCAACTTGCCCTGGGTGATCGACTCTGCGGTGCTGGCTAAGCGCCTGGAGTTCAGCAACAGAGAACTGATGAACGATCTCGAAGCCAATGCGCATGGAATTTACGAACTGACCGACGAAGATTTTGTCACCATAAATCAAGGGGACAAAAAAATGCACGGAAACGTCGGTGTGATCTCTGCTGGCACTGGTCTTGGAGAAGCTGGCATCATCTGG
>JBBQFO010000242.1:0-5901 GCA_038322035.1 Candidatus Obscuribacterales bacterium | reverse complement strand
ATCACCCATATAACCGACGTATGCACAAAGGCCCCCTCGCGGAGCCCTTTGCGCGATTCAATGCAAGCTGTCGGTAGCGCTTATCGGCAATAGAAGCCTTGCTTGCAGACTTCTTGGACGAAGACTTGCTTCCAGGAGCCTGGTAGTTCTTGAGTTTGGAGCGGCCGTCAACAACATCTTTCAACTCTTGTCCGGCGCGGACGGCGGGGACACGGCTGGGAGGGATACGTAGTGGTGCCAACGTTCTGGGATTCCGGCCAGTTCTGGCTTGACGGTTGCGCCGTTCAAATGTGCCAAAACCAACCAGGGTGATTTTGGCACCCTTGCTCAGGGCGCCTGTGATCGAATGAAGGATGCCGGTTAAGGTCGTGAAAAAATTTGGCGCCAGTGCACAGGCTGGGCATTCGATTTAGTCGACCATGGCGGATAATAGTAGGGTGCCGATGGCGAGATGGATATGCTCGACGTTCAGTTATTTCACCAGCCCACACTCAGGCAGCTCCTCAATTCAGAGGCGTTGGCCGAGGCTCAGGTTGTTTACGGGGATGACCTCGTCGATCGACCCGTGGTTCAAGTCGTTGCCACTTTGACCCCCCAGCCGCGCCCCGGAAGCTTGGCTGTCTTGAGGATGGAGGCTCTAATCGGACTGGAAGTTGCATCGCTAAAAGGGTTATCCGCCCTTGCCGTGATCAAGCAAACCAACTCAGAAAGCCTTCCGCCGGTAAACCCTGCATCGAGCGCGGTGCCCAATCCTTCGCCGCTCAATCTTGGCATTGACGTCGCTCTGAAGCGAATCACCAAGCTATGCACAGACGAAGAAGTGCCTCTGATCTTAATTCCTGGTTTTGGTGACGCTGCACAAGTTGCCGAAGATGTTCGTATAGCATTTTTGCGCGAGCTGAAATTAAGCAGCGCGCGCTTGCATTCCGCATTGCTCTCGCTTCTCCTGGACGAAGGTCTAGATGGGTTGGTAGAAGAGGTAAGCAATCGTCTGAATCGACCAGTGGTTGTTGAAACAGCCGATTTCAAAGTTCTCGCCTCCCGAAATATGGGTACGACTCCAGCCAGCCAACAGCGTTTCCTGGCTGAAGAAGCATCGAAAGCGGTGCGGCGTCGATTCTCGAGTCACGAGAAATTGCATAATCAAGACATTTGCTTATCGCCATTGAAAGTCGGTCGACGACTCGTTCTTCCGATCCTATTGAGTGACTCGTTGGTCGGTTTCATTGCCGTGATGGTGCGGCCGAATGACGATCTGGAAATGGTGGGAGAATATCTGCAAGCCGCAGCACTGGCCGCTATGGTCGAGTTCAGTCAACGTCGTCGAGACGGTTCAGTCTTTACGGTTACTCAACAGAGTCTGTTGAAAGATCTACTCTCTGGAAACAGTTTATCTGCCTCAGATCAAGAAAGGCTCGAGCGGCACTATGGCTTCGACTTGTGCGATGGACTCTTAACTTTCGCCGTCGAATCAGCTGTGGCAGGTGGTGCATCATCCAAAAACTTCCCTGAGGATGGTTTTGCGTCCACGGAAATTGAAGGCACGCGTGTTTTCGTAGTGCCGTTTTTGGAAAAGTCGGGCACTACCTGGCAAATCGAAGCCCAGAATCTGATCGCTAAAATAAAAGCTTCTGCTGGTGGCGCCGAGAATTCGAAAATCCAAATCGGAGCGGCCAGAACAGCGCAGACGATTTTGGATTTGCCTGAAGCGTATCGAGAAGCGCGGCAAGCTTTGATCATCGGTTCGATGGTGCATGGCGACAGTGATTTCGTGATCGGATACGGTGAACTCGGAATCAAACGATTGCTGTATTTGATGATCGATCATCCCGAGCTAGACAGATTTTATGAAGAAAACTTAGCGCCACTGGAGGCCTATGATACTGAATGGGAAAGTGAACTTGTCGAAAGCTTGCGTGTGTATTTAGAACAGGGCGTCAACCTGAATTCGGCTGCCCGAGCCTTGTTCATTCATCGCCATACGCTACGTTATCGGCTGGAACAAATCGCCGATATCCTTAAGGTCGATATCGATTCGCAAGAAGTTTTGTTGAACCTACAGATCGCGTATTTGATTCGCGACATGAAGAACAACATTCGTGGCAAGGGCAGAACATGAGCGAAATCAGCTTCCTCGAAATGTTTGCACAGTGAATATGATCGATAGCCAGACTCTAAGAAGTGATACGGAAAAATCGACGTGCAGTGCAGTTGAAGTACTGAAAGTCTCGAAAAAATTTGGCACCAATCTGGCAGTCAGCGACATAAACCTGGTTGTTGAACAAGGCGAATTCTTTAGTTTTCTCGGACCGTCTGGTTGTGGCAAAACAACACTGTTGCGCATGATAGCTGGGTTTGAGCATCCGACGGAAGGGGCGATTGCAGTGTGTGGTGTCAATATGGCGGCAGTACCTCCGCACAAGCGTCCTGTGAATATGGTCTTTCAAAATTATGCTTTGTTTCCGCATTTGACCATAGGAGAAAACGTAGCTTTTGGCCTGAAATCGAAACGACAGTTTTCTAACTCTGAAATTGCCGAGCGCGTCAAAGAAGCACTAGATTTGGTGCGTTTGAGTCAGTTCATTGATCGGCTCCCCAACCAAATCTCAGGCGGGCAACAGCAGCGCGTTGCGTTAGCGAGGGCGGTCGTGAATAACCCGAGCGTACTGTTACTCGATGAACCACTTTCTGCACTGGATCCGCAAATCAGAGAGGAAATGCAATTTGAATTAGCCAGACTACAAAAGCGCCTGGGCATGACTTTCATAATGGTTACGCACGATCAAAATGAGGCGCTAGCGTTATCTAGCCGCATAGCGGTTTTCCGGCAAGGAAACCTGGAGCAAGTGGCGACACCAGAGAGCATCTATAAATCACCTGCAACATTGTTTGTCGCAAAATTTATCGGGCAAACAAACGTGCTTGAGGGAGAAATCGTTAGCGATGATGACGAGTATTACACGTTAGCTCTCGCCGGTGGATTGGAACTTCTTGCTGCCATCAAGGGAGAGCGTTTGCAAAAGGGCACCAAAATAGCTGCTCTGATTAAACCGAGTGCAGCGCACTTTGTTGAAGCGAATTACATGCCTGGACACGGCGGCAAAGTGTTTGATGCGCAAATACTGAATAAGAGTTTTCAGGGAACTAGCACTGAGTACTTGGTTAGCATTCACGGCAATGAATTGCGTTTGTCCAGCACCAATGCAATATCAGGCAGCAATCAGACCCAGTCTGAAGAGCATGCCAAAGTTCTCATTTCCGCTGAAGCCTGTGACGTCTTGCAGCTTTAAATTAGGGATAACACGATCAGTTAGTGCCTGGCCGAAGAAGATTGATGAGCGCGTTGCTCTCGTTCGGAGCGCAGCTCTGATTGATTGGAAACGAAGATGGGTGAAGTCAGTTCGCGCAGGCTCAAGGCCTTCGTTTGATTGACTATCTGGAAAAAGATGCAGGAAGTGGCGGCGATAATTGCGGAGGAGCCTGCTAAAACAGCGGCAGCTACCAAAAGAACCGGCAAATTATGTCCGGAAATTAAGAGCAGTGAATAGAAAATCGCCAGAACCGGTGCTGATGCAAACAGAAAAAACGACAAAATTATTGAGCGAATCGCAATTCTCTCTGAAAATGGAAGCAGCATTCTAAAGCCGTGCGATACCAGGCTAACTAACGTCATCTTGCTGGAACCGTGATAGCGGGAGCCTCGTGCCAACGGAATGTTGTATCGATTTATCGGCAAACCAAGCAGTGACGAGGAGTAGCAGTAATCAAAAAACGGGTGGAAGAGAATGTTTTTGACGACCCATCCGCGATAAGCTGCGAAATTTCCGTTGCGCACCACAGTTCCTGTAAGAGTGCTGAAAAATAATTTGAAAAAGAAATACAAAGTTTTGAAAAGCAGACTTTCATTTCTCTTTGTTCTCTGCGCCAGACAAACTGAGTGCAAGTTGTGCTCGTGCTCCATCAATGGATATAGCAGGCTCGGTATATCTTCGGGGCGATCTTCACCGTCACAGTCGAGAGTGACAACGTAATCTTCCTCTGCAATCGACAACGACATTTTTCGCAGACCGAAAACTAATGCGCCTTGATGTCCAAGGTTGTAGGGCGCGGTTACAACATCTACCTGGCTGTATGCATTCAGTGATGAGAGTTCCGAATCTTGACCGCCGGAATCATCAATTAATACGAATCGCAATGAAAGTTGTGGAAGTTCTTTAGAGGCGATTAGATTCGCCCTCTTTTGAAGTTCCAGAAATGACTGGCAGTCGTAAAAGCAAGGCACGAACAACCATAGAACTTTGCGCATACTCAGATCCATCTCAAATGTGTGCTGGTTGACAAGCTTATGCCATATCAAGCGGAAGCAACTTCATTTTGGCACAGTTGTTACATGTAACTGGATGAAAAGAGTTCAATTGATCAATCTCTTTGGATAGTAGAAGATCACGACTCTAGAGAAATTCCCTTAGCAGGTCACAGATTCTTGCAAGTTCATGCCAAAGAAAATCCGGTAATCGTTGAAGATGAGTCTTCCTTAAGGGAGCCTGCGTCACCTGCCAAATCTGAATGGCTGCTTTCAGTTTTAGTGGGAGTAGTTGTAGCTGCCGCAATCTACGGCTCAATAGCCTTTCACTATCTCAATCCACCAGCGGGATATTTTTTCTCCGGTGCAGTTCAATTCGATCAGCAGTACTACATGGTTTTAGGTCGAGCTGTTTTTGATTATGGCAACGGGCTGGCTTACTCGAATCCTTTTTCTTTGCACCCAACCCAGTTCTATTATTCGCATCTGTTCATTCTAGGATTGGGCTGGTTGTACCAGCTGACCAAGATTGATATCTCCGTCTTGTTCCAAGCTGTTGGTGCCGTGTTTACGGTGACCATGTTTGTGAGCCTCTTCGCGTTTGTTTCGTCGATTGAAACATCACGAAAATGGCGTACCTGGATGTTTCTGTTTTGTGCATTAGCTGGTGGAGCGGGCTGGGTATCGGCGCTCCTGGTTCGCACCAGGGAGTTGGCTGCTGGCGCACCACTTACCGATCTCGGCGAGAACACAGTGAACGCACTGCTTCAACGTGGTGAATGGTTAGACAGTATTAGCCAAAGTGCAATTTTCCCTAACGAAGCCTATTACCACACACTAATGTTTGCCAGCCTCGCGCTTTTGGCAAAGAAGCGGATTGGCAGTTTTGCAGTTTGTCTCGCGATTATGTGGTGGTCCCATCCCTTTTATGGTGTGGAACTGACTGCGATAGTTTGTACTTTGGTATTGCTCACTTGCATTCACTCGCCATCCGATACCTTTGCCACTTTAAAAAGATATGCCATCTGTGGAGTACCTGCTTTGTTGGGCCTCGGCTATTACCTGGGATTTTTGAATACGATTCCAGAACACCGCGACCTTGTCGAATACTGGAAAACAAACAACTGCAAGGTTACGTTGCGGTCTTATCCAGCGCACTACCATTTATTCTTGCTCGTGCCGCCGCTTCTGGTGCTGTCCAATCGAGTTCGGGCTCGCTGGCTGTTGCATTCGGAAGATGGACGTTTCTTGTTTGCATACGTACTTAGCGTATTAGCTTTGATGAACCACAATTGGCTTTTGCCGACGACTCAGCCAGCACATTTCTCTCGTGGATATTTGTTAGTTGGCTTGATCCTTTTATCCTTCAAATTGCTGCAGCAACTTCCGAAAGCGACCTGGTACGGAAAGTTCTTCTGTTCAAATGTTCTTTTAGCCTGTTGGTTGCTTTTCACTCTGCCAGATAACTTTGTAGGTATCTACAAATGGACATTCAATTTGACTGGCTATCATCCCAACACCAACAAAGCAACATCGTGGATGCCGAATGAATTAGACGATGTTCGAAAATATCTGCTCGCCACACACGAGAAATCTCC
>JBBQFO010000241.1:0-5978 GCA_038322035.1 Candidatus Obscuribacterales bacterium | reverse complement strand
TTTCGCGCACAAAAGCCTCCATGTCCCTTTCCTTTGGAAAAATTCATTTCGCTACCAGATGTGGTGGCAGCCTGAAAATTGGATGCGGACTTCCCCCCTGGCAAGATCGCCCACTCAATGTTTCCAGCCACATTTATCAGTTCGAACTAGTTAGGTGACGCCACCTGAATTTAAATGTTTCCACAGGGCGCCGCTGTGAACAGAGGGATTCGTGGCTGAATGTCCCTGATTATATGCTCATTCAAGATCTAGTCCTAGGTGGGTAGAAAACCTCAGCAATGTACAGCCCAAAGAGTTTTTCAGTTTGCGGATTCCACAGAATCTGGTTTGACAGTTGCATTTGGCAACGGAAGCGTGAAACAGAATTTGGTGCCTTTCGGTTCGCGTCTTTCAGCCCAAATCTTGCCACCATGCAATTCGACAAAAGCTTTGCAAATAGTCAATCCCAGCCCAGATCCTGTCGACTGATCTTCACCACTTACCTGATGGAAACGTTCGAAAACCTTTTCCAACTGATCTTCCGGAATGCCCTGCCCCTGATCGGCAATCGTCACAGTCACGTTCCTATCGTCTGTCTGCGCGTCGACCTTGATGAGATCTCCCGACCCAGAATATTTAATTGCGTTACCAACCAAATTAATCATGACGCGATCGATCTTGTTTGGATCGCCAGAGACAACATATGTCGTTTCTTCAATCTCTAACTTGACGCCCTTCGCATCCGCGATTGGTGCCAAGGCTTCGATGCAGGCCTGGAAACATTCATCCAGATGCACTGCCTCGCGATCGATGATCATTTTGCCGGAACGGATTTTTTCGACGTCCAACAAGTCGCTGATCAAACCGATCAATCTCTCTACATTCCGCTCACCGAGCCGAATATAGTGAGCACGTTTTTCCACCAATTCGGCGTCGGCGTTCGAGAGAAATTCAAACACATTGCCCAGTGTTGTAAGCGGTGTGCGCAGGTCATGGCTAACCATATGCAGAACTTCTTGCCGCAATCGCTCCGCTGCCCGCCTGTCACTTATATCGTGCACAACGCAGAATGCGATTTGTTCATCCTTCGACCATTGCACCGACCACGAAGTATCGATTTCGCGCTTGTCCTTGTGACGCAACTTGATTTCAATCGGTTCGTGTTGATTGTCTCGCTGCAACTGTTCGATGAACGCATTCGCGTTTTGAGCTTCTTCTGCGATGAAATTGATCAAACGTGCACCGATCAAATCTTCCGGTAAATAGCCCAGCATCTTGGTGCATGCCGGATTGATCGCAGCGATACGCCCATTCTTTTCGACGGAGCAAATCACATCTCTTGCGCCTTCAATGACAAGATGTTCTTTGTTCGCCGTATCTTTCAGCACTTTGACCATTTGATGAAAAGTTTGATCGATTCTCGCGATTTCGTCCTTACCCTTCATCGCGGGTTGCAATGGAAGGTTGCTCGCCATCCGTATATTGTTATCGTCAAGGCGCTTCAAACGACGAGAAATATTCCCAGCTAAAACGAGCGCAAGGGTGCCAGAAACCAGCAACGTTGCCGCACTGCCAAACAACGCTACGTGCTGAAATTTCTCACGTAGCGCAGATTGAGTCATCATGCTTTGCTCAGCCAACTGCTTCAATTCCTTTTCGGCGTCCAGCAAACCACCGAAAATCATCTCGCGAACAGAGCCACGTAAGCTGACCCACATTGGCTTTCGCGCACGATCGTTAGGAGCTAAAACGATATCGCGAAAGATCCGTTGCACTGTATGACTGGCCTTTTCAGAACGCTCGAGTGCCCGGTGCAACGAAGTGCCTGGGTCGACGATAGTGTGCAACTCCGCATAAGCAGATCGCGCCCGGTCGGCCATTCCTTCGCATGCTACCAATTGAGCGTCAGGGTCATCGCCAACATGCCTGACTACGTCATAAGCTGTAGCCAACAGGTTGGTGATGTTGTCGGCGACTCTCTTTTGCCTGACTGCTTGATTTAATTGATACTCAGCTTGCGACTGCAAATCAGCCATCCACACTAGCAACAACAGCTGCATCACAAGAGGAACAATGGCTAAGATTAGAACTTGCGCCGCTACAGGAATTCTGCGCATCAAACCGTCTATCGTTGAGATCGAAGTATAATTATAGGTGCTTCAATCCCTCATATATTAACCATTGGCCAAAGTTTTACTAGTCGAAGACGACCGAGATCTGTCAACAACGGTCATTGACGCGCTGCGCGCCGAACGCTACGTTGTTGAGTCAGCAGAAAACGGCAATGAAGGCGCGAACCTGCTCAAGCTGGAAGAATTTGACATTATCATTTTGGACTGGGATTTGCCAGGCAAGTCAGGTGTGGAGATTTTGAAAGAGTTTCGCGCCACCGGCAAAAGCACGCCGATCATCATGCTGACTGGTCAAACGCACATCGACAAAAAAGAAGAGGGCATGGAATCAGGCGCCGATGATTACCTGACCAAGCCCTTTGATATGCGCGAACTGAAAGCACGTCTGCGTGCTTTGTTGCGACGGGCAACCGGTGTAGCAGGTAATCAAATATGCGTTGGGGATCTAGTCTTGGATCCAGGCAAATACAAGCTCACAAAGGGTGGCAGCGACTTGCATTTGGCACCGAAAGATTTTGCACTGCTAGAATTTTTTATGCGCAATCCGGATCAAGTATTCAGCGTGCCGACAATCATGTCTCGAGTCTGGAGCTACGACTCAGACGCTTCGTCGGAAGGATTAAGAACTGCAATCAGAAGAATCAGAAAAGTGATCGATAGCGGAGAAGATCCGTCAAACTCAATGATTGAGAATGTGGCCCGTATCGGTTACCGGTTGAAATCACCAAAATCGCTAACCTGAAAACCGAATTAAGGCAAGAAATTCTCTTGACTACAAAGTCAAAATTAAGCAGAGACAATGAACAACGCCACTGAGTCCGTAAGCCCAGCCGCCAAGGGATTGTTCAGCGAATGGTCAGAGATGATCAAGCTCGAACACACAGTATTCGCATTGCCGTTCGCGTTGTCTGGATTATTACTTGCGTCTTCAGCATGGCCATCCGTTTCAACAGTATTCTGGACAATCGCCGCATTTGCAGGCGCCAGAGCCGCCTCGATGACCTTGAATCGATTGATCGACGCAAAGATAGACGCTCGGAATCCGAGAACCAAGGATCGCTCGATACCGGCAGGACGAATCAGCGTCAAGCAAGCGACACTATTCACTGTCGGTTCTTTCGCAATCATGGCTGTAGCGGCTACTCGACTGCCACTACTGTGCGTGCAGCTTTTGCCAATTGCAATAATTTGGCTGAGCTTCTATTCCTTCACTAAGCGTTTCACCTGGTTCTGTCACATTGTTCTTGGCATCGCGATTGGTGGCGCTGCACTGGGCGGATGGGTAGCCGCTGGTGGACTACTAAGCGATCCGGTCCCTTGGGTGCTGATGCTAGCTGTGGCGACCTGGGTTGGTAGCTTCGACATAATCTACGCATGCCAAGATGTGGATATAGACCGCTCGGAAAAGCTTCACAGCATTCCGTCACGATTTGGTGTTGCAAATGCTTTGATTATTTCCTCAGCACTGCACGTGGTGACTGTGCTCAGCCTGATCGGAGTGGGTTTGCTTTGTCATCTTGGTGCGTTCTACTGGATTGGTTTTGCAATAGTCGTTGGCATGTTGATCTACGAACACAGCATCGTCAAACCAAATGATCTGTCTCGTGTAAACGCTGCATTCTTCACGATCAACGGCGTGGTCAGCATTCTGATGTTTTTCGCAATTCTGCTGGATAAGTTATTCTAAAAATGGCGGGCATTCATCCCGAGTGGCGTAGTGTTTCTAGCCATGCTTAAGATTGAACATATCTTCTGATATTTCTCGATCGAAACTGACATCAGTAAAAATCACCTGCGCTTTCAAATCAGTTCCATATTCCACAATCACGCGTCGAAGCTTGTAACCGAGACTATCGATCAACAAATCGGCTACATACGGAAATTCGGGCTTAGAGGATTTGATGCGATGACAGCTACGATCCGCAATGGAGGTGTGCTCTGTTGAAACATATGGAGTCGCATTTGCCAGCGCATGTACGTCAGCATAGTCAGGCATCAACATCATTGGCACCAAATATGATGCTGATTGTGCAGCCAAACCAATCTCGACTAGCAGGCTCGATATGTTGTCACAGGGGACATGATTCAACTCATTGTTATAGCTCGTAAAAAACTCGTTTCCATCTGACCAGATAGTGCCCGATTTGCCCTGTTCTTCGGATTCATGGCTGAATTCGAACCGGAATAAATTTGGGCGAACGAAGAAAGTTTTGAATGTCATCACGCCAAGATTATTCTCGATTCTGCCTGAATCAGAATAGGTCCTGCAATCAGCGTACTTCTGCGCCGTACGCTCAAATATTTCTTCGCCGTTCAACTGTGCACTGGTCCCATCTAGTTGCCAATCAACACATCATCGTCGAATCACACAAAAAAATCCAGTCATCCAAGTCGATTATCGCCGCGGCTCTCTAATCCTGATTGGCACTATTTCGATGATAGCGAGAAACAATGTTAGGGTCGGGAAACAATTCAATTTTTGCGGATTCTTTGCTCGCGTAATCAATGGTGCTCAAGACATAGCGAATGCTTTCAAGGCGAGCCAATTTTTTGTTATTCGCTTGCACAATAATCCAGGGACTGAATGATGTGTGAGTGCGACTAAACATCAATTCCTTAAAACGTCCGTATTTGTTCCAGAGCTCTTGTGCTTTATCATCAATCGGACTCAACTTCCACTGTTTAAGCGGATTGACGCGGCGCGAAGTGAATCGGGTCAGCTGTTCGCTTTGCGAAATCGAAAACCAAAACTTGATAATCATGATTCCGTCTTCGTACAGCATATGCTCGTACTCTGTCACTTGCTGCATGAAGCGATCGTATTCTTCGTCTGAACAAAATCCATTGACCGGTTCAACAACGGCTCTGTTATACCAGCTACGATCGAAGAACACGATCTCGCCGGCACTCGGAAGTTGCACGCTATAACGCTGGAAATACCATTGTCCGCTCTCAACCTCGCTAGGCTTAGGTAATGCAACGACACGTATGGAACGTGGATTTAGATGCTCAGTAAATCGGCGAATTGCTCCACCTTTTCCTGCCGCATCTCGTCCTTCAAACAAGATTGCAATTCGCTTACCATTTTTCTGCGCCCATCGCTGCAACTTTACTAACTCAATTTGCAACAGCACAAGTTCTTCCTCGTACTGCAACTCGGCAAGAACTGATTTAATCTTGATATTTTTGGACTTCAACATCTTGAGCAGGCCGCGCTGAGTGTTTAATTTGGCCAGAGCATCGGCATCAAGTCTAGCTTGGCCAGACTCTATTGAAACCTTTGAACGAGACTTACTGTTCGATACTTTTGCAGCGGATCCTTTTGCGGCGGATAATTTTGCATTAGCGACTTTCGACGTGGAATCCTTCACGTCGGCTCCGTTCGAGTCGTGCCCATTGCTTTCATTGAGCACAGTCACGGACTTCACATCAACCTTTCTGCCGCGCTTCTTTCCATTCTGGTTGCCATTCTTATCGACTCGAGCGTTATCGGACATTAGTTGTGCACTGCTCTGTTTAACGACGGCGGCAGTAACTTGCTTCGCAGCGCTCTTTTTCCCTCGCGTGGCAACAGCCGAACTCGCTTGTTTCGCCCGCGGAGACCGAGTCGACGGTGTCCGAGAATTGCCACTATTAGTTTTAGCCATCAATCCAGCCTCAAGACGTCTTAGTCATTGTTCACCGATGAAGCAAACTTTTCACGCTCAGCAGTGGATTTTCCAAAACTACTAGGAGCTTGATCTAAAAGTCTTTCGTGGTCCGAAAGAGGGAACCAGTTTGGTTGTACGGATCTCGAAGAATGTTAAGCGCTTCTAAATCCGAAAGTGATATTGAATATGGTGTCAATAGTTGAAAAACCCTTTTCTT
>JBBQFO010000240.1:0-6071 GCA_038322035.1 Candidatus Obscuribacterales bacterium | reverse complement strand
GCAACGAGAGCGCTTGTCCCAGCCAGTGTCAATGCGACCCGGTACTCGTTATCCAAAATTTCTTTTGGCACTCCAACCTTAGCCAAGGTTCAGCCCTCCATTTATCAAAGCTTGTAAAGAAAGTTAATTCTATCGCCATAGCATGACGTTTTAATATGCTCTTGATACTTGTTTTAGCTTTCAGTTCTGGCTGTTGGCAACCCTTTAGTAAAAAGTGAGGCATTATGAGCGGCGATCTGGTAATCGTAAATGGCGCCCGCACGGCGTTTGGCGCCTTTGGCGGAGGTCTGGCCAGCCAGACAGCGACTGATCTGGCGGTAGCCGCGTCGACCGAAGCGATCAAAAGGGCGGGGGTGGATCCCCAACTGGTCGACCACGTCATCATGGGTAACGTGTTGCAGACGAGTAGGGATGCAATCTACTTAGCAAGACACGTTGCTCTTCGCTCCGGATTGAAAGTTGCAACGCCCGGGGTGATCATCAATTTGCTATGCGGTTCTGGTGTGCAGGCAGTTGCTAACGCAGAGATGATGATCGACGCCGGTCACGCGGATATTGTTTTGGCTGGTGGCGCCGATGCACTCTCGCAGACTCCATACATCTCTTGGGGAATGCGTTGGGGCGGTCGCATGGGCAAAATGGAAATCTGGGACGGTCTGGACATTCGCGACACTAATGCCGGCTGCTCGATGGGTGAAACGGCTGAGAATCTGCGCGAGAAATACAACATTACTCGTGAAGAGCAAGATCAATTTGCTCTAGAAAGCCAGCAGAAAGCTAAGTTCGCCCTGGACAAAGGTTATCTGTCCGATGAGATTGTGCCAATTGATATCAAGGAAAAGAAAGGCGTTAAGACGATCGCCGTTGATGAGCACGCTCGTGCCGATACGACGCTAGAAGGACTAGCCAAGCTGAAACCTGCGTTTCGCAAAGATGGGTCGGTAACGGCCGGCAATGCGTGCGGTATCGTGGACGGTGCGGCAGCATTAATCGTCACAAAAGAAAAAACGGCTGAAAAATTGAATCTGAAACCGCTGGCTCGAGTGGTATCTTGGGCGGTGACAGGTGTGCCGCCTGAAATCATGGGAATCGGTCCGGTGCCAGCCATTCCGCTTGCTCTGGAGCGCGCTAAGCTAAGGCTCGATCAAATGGATTTGATTGAGATTAATGAAGCATTTGCTGCTCAATATCTGGCCTGCGAAAAAGAATTGAAGCTAGACCGATCCAAAGTAAATGTGAACGGTGGCGCTATCGCCATTGGCCATCCATTCGGCGCTACAGGAGCCCGGCTGCTGCTCAGCACCGCACTAGAACTGCATCGCCGTAAGGCTCGTTACAGCATCGTCAGTGCCTGCATCGGTGGTGGCATGGGTATCGCCATGATTCTTGAAAGAATCTAGAAAGAATTACCGAAACAAAAAAGCCGCGTCAGCGGCTTTCAAAAAAAACTTTTATTCTCAGCTTGCGACTATGTCTTGCTGTGCACGTTGTAGGTGATAACGCTGCGGTTCTGAACCTTTCCGAACTTGACGACACGTGGCATATCGCCTGCATCGCGAGTGAAGATGTATTTCTTGTACGGATTTTCAGGTGGTTTCTCTGCCACTTCCTGGACTGTTTCCGACTGATTGATGACTCGCGAATGACTCACGTTTTCAGGCAAGATTGAAGGCGCATATGGTGGCGGCGGTGGCACAAAGTACGCTCCACGTCCTGCTGCAACCAATCTCTTACTCTTTGCCAATGCCGATTGATTAGCTCCGACCGATACCAGCGCCGAGGCGACCAGAGTTGCGGACAGAAGCATGTTGAAGGATTTTAGTGCCATTAAAGGACCCCACTTTTGGATTCGAGGCAAAAAGCATCGTGGTCAGACCTAGAGATCTTACCACCGACGATCATTTATCAAACCCTGGGCTCTTATCAAACCACTTTACTGGCCTTGCCTTGTTACGTTGGTCATTCTGGACATTTTTGCCGTCGATCTCTGGATCCCAAGTGGCCAGTGAATCTCCCCACCACGACTTCAAATCGTGCACAGTTCCATCACCAGCTCGACGTGGTTTTGGTTCCATTGGTTGCAAGGTGGTTTCGTCTTTTTTTACAGCTTTGGCAAGTTCGTTAACTAACTGAGTTATCTCATCATGTTCTTTTGCACTAGTCACGGATAGAACTTCGTTCTTTCGTTCGTTGGCAAGCCGGGCCAAATCGGCTCCCCAGGGATTGACAGCAGGAGCGTGCTCCTGCTGTTTGTTTGCCGTAAACGCGCCTTTGATAACAGCAACGGAACGGATTAATTTCACGCGAACAAATCTAATCATGGGATGTTTCTCCAGAAACATGAGCCTTCCACGACCCATCAAATTTGGATATGCCCATGACAACTAGCCGGTAACGGCAACGGGTTAGATTAGCGTTGATTTATGTTGGCAAGCGGTAATATCTCGGGACGAAGCTCGTCGTCAGGTCCGAAATCCTCTACCAGTGAGAGTTGTGGCGAAACCATACGTTCTTGAGGTTGAATTGTCTCTACCTGCAGAGCTTCCGGTAAGCTTAGCTTCAGTTGGAACTCGTATGGAGCCTCGAAACAGTGCAAGCAGCGGGCTTCGTACTGAGCATCACCGACCAGAATCTGCTCGCTGGAGTGAACCAGGCGCTGAGTACGGCAAGCGAAATCCGAACCGCACTTGCGGCAGACGGCTAAAAGTTTGTCGACTCGATCTGCAAGAGCAAGCAAATGCGGCACTGGACCGAACGGCTTACCTTTGTAGTCCAAATCTAATCCCGATGCGATCAATTTCTTCTTTTGACTGAGTAGCACTTGCACGACATCAACGATGTCGTCTGAAAAGAACTGGCATTCATCAATACCAATCACCACTGCTTGAGAGGAATACTTCAATATGTCTCGTGGCGAATCAACGACGATCGCTTGCGAAGCCAAACCATTTCGCGATTCAACCAGATTAGGTTTCGACCTCGTGTCGGTGGTCGGTCGGACAATAATTGTAGGCATATAGGCTAGACGGGCGCGTTCTATACGGCGGATCAATTCACTGGATTTGCCCGACCTCATACAGCCGACAATCATTTCGAATCGATATCCAGTTAGCATAAAAACGTTTCCCCGCAACCGAAAAATGGTGATTTCGCGTTCGCTATATCTGCTCTTGATCCTGCAAATATAGTCTAAATATCCTCATCTCGAAGAGATTTAGCGACGACCGCGCCTCATATCGTAACCAAAATGAATGGCGATCAATCAGCGTTCGAGTTTCACATTTCTTTATGTCTGATTCCGCTCTTATCTAGCAATTCATTGCATCTAATAGTATTCGCCGTTACACCGGCTAAGCACTTTTGATTGAATGGATGAATGGCATTGCGCAAAAGATCGAGCGACTGCAGCAAGTTGTGAATGATCAGTGGTGTCATCGAATTAGCTTCGAGTTGACCGGACTGTGCCGCCAATGTGATTGTGTAATCGTTGCCGAGAACTTGATAGCACGCCATCAGCAGGCACTCAGGTAAATGCGGAAGTGCTTTGTCCGGCCAGTGCCCCGGGCGCAGTGCAGTTTGTTGCACTTGAACGACCGGCAGCGAAATTTCACCAAATCCGCCAGAAGGGCCGGACGCTAGCAATTTCAAATCGTTGCAGATTTTAATCAGGTCAACAGCCAGCCCACGCAGTGATGATGAGAAGTCCAGGAAGTCAGACATGCTTTGACTGACGCGGAATAAATCTTCAGCTTGTCTGAACCGAAGATTGGTCATTTGCGAAAGCCGCTCGATCATTTTCTTGCTGAGATTCGGATCTGCACCATATCCGGTGCCTGTTTCAGCACTGCCCAGATTTAATTCGAGCAGGCTCTGACTGGACTCTTTGATACGCCGGACTGATCTTTCAACTGACGAACCGTAGGCATTGAATTCTTGACCCAATGTCACAGGCGAGCAATCTTGCAAATGTGTTCGTCCAACTTTGACGACGCGATCGAATTCCAGGGATTTTCTTCTCAGTAACCTTTCCAGGTCGACCAGGGTTGGTTCGAGCTGTTTAAGACTGATGAGCAGAGCGATTCTCATCGCTGTGGGATAGACGTCGTTGTTGCAGTGCCCGAAATTAACATGTGTGTTTGGGTGCAAAAACTCATAAGTGCCGATGCTTCCGCCAACAATTTCAGCGCCCCGATTGGCCAGCACTTCATTTACATTTGCGTTCAGACCTTCTCCAGCTCCCCAGTGAAACGCATCTGCCACGAACTGGTCTTTCCATTGTCCGCTGGCGATTTCGTCGCACGATTGGACGATCGCTCGGCTTGCAGCCGTCTCTAGGTTTTGCAGTTCACCGTTGGTGATGGCAGCCGCTTTCTTAACAAGCACAAGCGCTTCGATTAGTTTCCTGTGTGTGCTCAAGCCGCTGACCGCAAAATGTTCTCTTGTACGCGCAGTCTGCGCGCCCCAGTAGGCTCCCACTGGAATCTGAACGTCTCCTAAGCTGTCACGTTCAACTCTCAGATCCAGCTTTTTGTTTACCATTGTGTTCTCTAATAGTGAGTTGCTCAAGGCACTCGGGACAAGTGCACTCCATTTCGCAGTGCTGCGCGAATGATTAGCATACATATTGAATGTCAGTCGCGTGGTTAAAAGCTGCCAAGGTTGCGCTTCGTTACTGGCGTTTTAGCTCTTTTTCAAGCGCAAGCGCTTTCTGCATGAGCAGCGAATTTTGTAATGTTATTTGATTAGAAGTGATGAAAGTTTCAATCTGTTTCAGCGCTTCGCCCCTCGCGCCCTGTGCCGATAGTGTCAGCGCGCGCAAATATGTCAGCTCGGGAACAGCAATCGAGTGTGTTGCGCAAAAGTCCAACTCTTGCGTTGCCGCCTGCCAATCCTTGGTTTCGATGTAAGCGCGAGCTAAACAAATATGAGCAACTGTCAAGCTGGGGTCGATGGACAGGGCGCGCTTGTAGTCAAAAATAGCCTCTTTGAAATAGTTCAATTTGCACAGCGTGTTACCCAGATCGATGCGCAACTCCGCTGAGTCCATGCCGTGAATTTTGGCTGAATCCAGGCATTCGGCGTAGGCTTTGACAGCTCCGTTCAAATCCCCAGTCCGTTCCAAGCAGTAGCCGATCCAAAAGTATGGACGTGAGTCGATCGGTTGAATTTGCTGTGCGGTGCGGAAAGTGACAAGGGCATTGGCCAGATCGTTGTTGGCTACCAACTGCCTGCCACGCCTAACAGCGCTGTAGCATTCATCATCAGCGGACGCATCTGCTCTTTGCCAGGCGACAAGATTGAAAACAACGGCCACGGTAATCTGCAGCGACTTACCGATTTCCCGTGTTGTTGTCCGTTGTTGCATCTTGCGCAGCCAGAGTTGAGAAACCAACTATTGATGTTTGGGGACGAAGCGTAACATCGTCAGAAACGGGTGTGACGTTGTTGACGCGACCTTCGATTTTTGAGTCAACTAGAGGGTTGATAGTGCGTCCCTGGATATAATCGCCGAGCAGGTCAACCTGTGACACTGGAATCGGCTTCGCATTCAACTTAGCATAGATTTGATCTTCGGAAATGCCGTCGCCGAACAATCCCGCTTTGTTCCATTTGTCGACGGGGTGGAAGCGTGTCACTACTTTGTAGTGACCTGAGTCCTGGATTGGTTGGAAACTGCCGTCAGGCATTTTCACACTGACTTCACTAACTCTGTTCCAAGGCTGTTTGGTCAAATCAAACGAATACTTCATGCCACTAACTTGAACAAAGTTTCCGGGTTCATCGAATCGCGAATCTGATTGTTTGCCGAACATTTGAGTGAAGCGTTTTGCGGCTGAAGAATTCTCTGCCATCGGATATTCTCTAAGACCGTATTCGATCGAGTCTTTGATGTTCTTGCCACTGAGGGTGACCATGACTAGCTCTTTCTGTTCGCCTTCAACGTGTCCAGCATTCATGAATACATTGGCGATCTCTTGCCGAGTCAGTGGCTGTCCGCTTGGGATCGCGGAGCGAATGCCACCAGAGTGAACCATGGCGATTTGTGGTGCCTCGTCGCCCATCCGTTTTTG
>JBBQFO010000239.1:0-6077 GCA_038322035.1 Candidatus Obscuribacterales bacterium | reverse complement strand
AGCAACTTGATGCCGACTATCGCTTGAGTCTGGAAGAGCAGCGACGCAGACAAGAAGAAGAGCGGCTGCGTCGAGAGGAAGAAGACAAGGTTCGCAAACAAGAGGAAGATATTAGGCGCTTGTCAGACACGATGTTGACGGCGATGACTACTACGCGTCAACAAGAACTTGATGAAAAGATGCGTGCCGAAAGAACGCGCGAAGATCAACAGCGTAGAGAAGAAGAGATTCGTCAAGATACGAAGCAAGAAACTTATATTGTGAAGCCTAAAGACACGCTTGAAAGCATCACCAAGAAGAAATTGGGTTCGCTTGAGCTTCTGCCCTTGCTGTATGAACTGAACAAGTCTAAAGTGCAAGTGAAGTATGCCAGCAATGGCAAGCCTCTCTACATTGTTCAGGCCGGCACCGTCTTGAAGTTGCCGAGCCGCAAACAAATTCGTGAATACAGGCAGCGCCGACTTTCACAATCAGCCAATAACATGAGACCGATACCAGGCTCGCCAGAAGCACGTATTGATGAAACTAGACGAGCCAATATCGAAAATGTTCTTGGCCCTATTTCGTCAACTAACCATTCCGAGACCGTACGCTACACCGTAAGATTGGGCGATACGCTCCGTTCCGTAGCAATGAAACACCCAGCTCTGAATGATGTTTCGCTGTGGAAACTGGTTGCCAGAAAGAACGGACTGCCAACCGGCACCGATAGCAAAGGAGTACCAACGGCACAATTACGCCGTGGCTCAGAGGTGGTTATTCCTAGCCCAACTGAAATTGCCCAATACAGACTGACGATGACCGGCGAGAATCTTGCCGCCATGCAGCCGAGGAACGATTTTGGTGTGCAAACTGAATTGGCAACTACGCAGTGCCCATCCTGCTTGCGACTTGTCACTGCCAGTAGTACCGTTTGTCCAGCCTGTGCATTCCCGATTGCCTCTGGTGAAGTCGATGTGGATGAACATACCAGAGCGGTATCAACGACTCGTGTGCCTCGAGTGCCAGCGATTGATGATTGGGATGAAACGATTCACGCGCCTGCCGTGCCTGACACTGGTGATACCACTTTACGATTCAACAACTCAGTGCTCAAGTTCCACAGAGAAGAGAAGGATGCCGACACGACCCTTTCTTTTGCCGCTCGACGACTTGAATTTGCCACTGGTAAGGTATTATCGTTCGGACCTTTGACCGGCGAAACAACCTTGAGCTTCGAACGACAAGTGCCAACTGGAGTGCCATCGGTTCGAGGAGATGAAGAGATTCTCGAAAGCACGACTGAGCAACTGAGTGACACCTGTCGCATGGTCAAATCTATAGTGAAACGGAATGTCTCCGAAGTAACCCGCTCTCAGTTGGAAACCCTGCGCGATTCAGAATGGATGCCAATCCTTGCTTATGAAGTATCCGACGCGAATTCGATGCGCCACGAATACCTCTCAAACGGCACGAAGCGATCGATCATGATCGACTTGCCGGCGAGCGCTGCCTTGGAAATGATCCAAAACGATCTGGCATCAAACTGGATGAATTACTGCAAGCGATT
Source organism: Candidatus Obscuribacterales bacterium (assembly GCA_038322035.1). Taxonomy (GTDB): domain Bacteria; phylum Cyanobacteriota; class Vampirovibrionia; order Obscuribacterales; family Obscuribacteraceae; genus PALSA-1081. The sequence goes on along the minus strand of JBBQFO010000239.1, from coordinate 4,528 downwards.
CTTAGCCGGCAAGAGATTGTCAGCTTAAAAGGCTGGCAGATTAATCACCCATGTCGTCTGATTCTAGATCGGGGAAGATGCTGATTTCGCCGTCGTGAGTTTTGTTGCGCAATTTGAAAACAATTTCTGTTGTGATCGGTTCACCATTTACGTAGAGTAAATGGACAACATCATGCTTGTCGAACCAACCGGCATAATGCCTTAGTGTTCCAGGTTTTTGCTCACCGAGCCAATACAACTCCTTGCCCTTGAATCTTGCTCCGGCGATTTTTTTCTGGCGAAAAAGCTCATCCAGCAAAATCCCGGAATCGTCCACGTTAATGACAAAATCTTCGGACGGCCCCGTGTCATCAAACGGTAGTTGAGGCGGATGCATAATCAAAAAATCTTCTGTGAATTCAGCCACTGGCGAGTCTTTACCAGCGGCCGAGAAGAGTCTTCCTCGTCCACCAAAAATAGGATCTGACAAGTCTTCGATGCCAAGCTCTTCAGCAAATGATTGAGATTGTTCGCCCTCTTTTAGCTGAGAGGGCTGCTGTTTTGATTGCTGCTCTTCATCATCAGCCTGCATTGCCGCCCTGCTGTTGCTCTGCCTCTCCTTCGTTTTGGAAATTCTCCAGGGCCGTTCGCACTTTATGCAGTAGCACTAACTGCGCATCAGTCGACAATTGTTGATCCTTGATCAGATGCACTGCCAGGCAATAGGAGAGGTCCACATCACCTTGTCCGATCAATCTTTCTGTCAGCAGCCTACAGAACCAAGCGGCAGAGTCAGATGCGGGTGTGTCTTTTCTATTGATGGAAGAGTTGAAGTCGAACTTGATCTTTGGATCGCGCACCACTTCCGAAACTTCAAATCGATAGACGCATTTGGACGTGCACGGTCCACAAGTCGGCAGAGGACCTTGATCGCGCTTGTGCAGCTCGATGAAATCATCGCGCCATTGTTTGAGCACGGAAATGTCTAGTCGTCTATTCACTTCAGTAGGCTGGAATGCCGGTCGCAATAGATTCAACCAGCGCAAATGTTGCTCGCGCACCTGGTCGTAATACCAATAGTTTTCTTCACCCTTGCGCTCGAAATAGCGCTCTGTGGCTTGGGTTAGAACACACCAGGTGATGCCGGTAATGTTTCCCGAACGCGCTCTACCCCCAATTACCCGTTGGATTTCGTGAATGATTTGAGCCCGGAAGTGCACCAACTGCGTCAAATCTTTCAGCGTTGATAATACATAGCGATTGTAGACTTGACGGAATAAAGTATCGTCGGCAACCATCACCGCCGTGTCTAAGATTTGCGAATCGCACCTGTGCAGGCAGAATTTACAACCCAGATGGCGGTCGAAATTTTGGATCACGGCAAGACCAGCCATAGCGTCCCTGACGATTTGGTCCGATTCTTCCGGTGTCTCAGGCGGTGGCACCTCTTTTGTTTTGTCGAACATGATGGCGAGATGGTACGGCTGCTCCATTCTCTCCGCATATACGATCGCGCGACCTTGTCCAAGCGCGGTTACGTGCCGCTTTTGGATGTCATCCAAGTTCATCGCACCACCCATGGAGTCACGGTCATCGACGGCGACGATCCGGTGCATGATCTTCAAGTTCGTGTTCTTCAAGGCCTCCGGCGCCAGCTTATTTGGAATTTGGTCGGCGATGATGAACCCCTGCCCGTAGGCCCGAATTTCTGCCAACATGTTGGTGAAGAATTCTACGGCTTTACCAGCTGGGTTGGCGCTCTCTCCGCTTTGTGCAGTGGGAACGTTTTTCAGCAAACGGTGGGCTTCTTCTACAAGCATGACGTGCTGCAAGTGATCGTTAGGACCTAATGCTTCTCGAAATTCATAGAGGAAGACGAGCAGCATCCCCATCAGGAACGACTTTTCACTGTCTTCCGAAACCATCTTTAGTTCAACTACTGTCGGGCGGCCAAACAATTCCTTCATTGGAATCGACCGCCGCGTGTTCAACATTTGACCTTTACCGCCGATCAAAAGAGAGCCAATACGTGCCTTCAGAGCGGCTTGTACGTCTGGTCCGATTCTTTCTGAATATCCGAATGACTCTGTAATCGGTTCGATGATTTCGTAAAGGTCTTTCATCGTCGGATAGATCTCGGCAGGACAATCAGGATCGCCTATCTCCACCCCTGGTGGCAAACGTCTGTTCTTGTTTTGAACGAGGTCCCAGCCGCGTACGTTGTAAATCGAGTTCAGCGCTTTTTCAAGCACCTGAGGCATTGGTGAATACATTTCAAAACTGGCGTTGAATACTGATTTCAAGGCGTCCAAATGCGTCTGCACCTTAACGCCTTTCATGATCTCAAACGGATTGAGGCGGAACGGTGACACGGTTTCATCACCCAACGAGAACGCCTGGCCAATCCCCTTAAAGGTCTCGGACATGAGCATCATGTGGCGATATTCTGATTTGGCTGGCTCGCAGACCATGAAGGGAATGCCAAACTTCCACAGCTGCCCGAGCAGGTAGAAACAAGTGTTGGTTTTACCACCGCCTGTAACACCGCAGACAATTGTGTGCTTCTGCATGGCGTCGACGTCGATATAGTAAAGGTTGCCCGTGTCTACGCCTCGATCGAGGATGTTTCCGATCGCTATTACTCGGGTTGGATCCTTCGGTGGAATTTCAGCCAAACTGAATTCTGCCGATCGCCTAATTCTGAACCCCGGCATTTCTCTTTTCGGCAAGTGAATGTAAGCCGACAACATGCGTGAATTGAGTGGTGTCAGCAGTTTATAGCTCATCAGCGTTTGATTCGTTTCTTCTTGTCCTCGCTGGTTCTTGATCAAGCCGAACTGTTCGAGATGCTGTTTCAGTCCCTTCACGTCATGTGTTCTAAGTGGTGTTGGTCTGCTGGATTCATCGACATAGGTAGCTCTGATTAAAGACTGCAAACGCACGAAGACTGAACGATCGGCGGCAAAGAAATAGGTGCCGACTTGCCAGGCGCCTACGGCGGTACCGAGCTGAATGTGCTTCAAATATGCATCTTGCATCTCAAGGTAGTACTTGATTCTCCGTTTCTTTTCCGGATCTTCGTTTTCTTGAGCGCGTTGAATATTGTCGACGACCGAAAATTCTTCTCTGTTGACGTATTGTGCTGGAATTGGCACAGCGAGGATGAGCATGCCAAATTCGTGACCCTGCAATCCGCCTGCCAGGCGCTCAATCTGTTCAGACTCCATTGTGTCGCCGCCGGTCGACTTTAAGGCTGGAATCCCTGTAATCACTCCGATGTGATTGGATAGTGGGGCGACCATCGCTTTCATGGTTTCGGCTGTGAAAGCATCCTTGTAGATGTCCACGCCGTTGTAAACGCTGTGCAGGATTGATTTCAGAGACTGAAAAGAGACAGCGGCAGATTCTGCATTGGTACTACCGGCGCCATTACCGTTTTCAGCTACTCCCGGCAATGAAGCCCCCATGTAATACTGCACGCCATGTTTGTTTCCCAAAACCAAGTAGGCGAGATTGGCTTTCTGACCGTGCAAACCGGTTAAAGCATCTTCCATCAAGTACATTCGCTTTGGCGGCTTGCTTGGATCTTGGTCAGGTTGCTGTTGCTGTGACTGTTGCTGTTTTTCCCGCTCAATATCCCAGGAGCGAAGAATGCCATCAACGCGAACAAATGTCAGATTTGGAACCGGCCAGCTGTGAATATCGGCAGGATTTATTGGCTCGGCATCCAAATTATCCAAGTCGTAGCGGCGAAGATCGGCGATCTTCTCTTCCCAAATGTTTCTATCTCTGGTGTCATCTTGACTCATATAACTACGCGTTCCCTTGCCCAAACGAGCATTTTGGGCATCTGATTTAAAGATACCCATTTAAACTATACATTCAACGGCACTGAATCGCTCACCGAGCCCAGCTGCTAGAGCGCCATGCCGCTCCACAACGTACTTTGCACCCTGAAGGGAAGTCTTTGATGATTTTAGCCGCCCGACTTATCGGTCGCTGTTCAGTCCTTTTCTTTTTTCTTTGCCTCTGGAATTATTCCGTGCATTCGGTCAATAATTTTCTTCTTGACTTGAGCATCAGGAATATCGTTGAAGTCGTGTGACTTCAAGTTGAACACTCCTGCCACTGTTCCTACGCGGTAACAGAAGAATGTGCGTTCCTCCTGACCGACGACGCGGTCGATGTTTAGCTTTTCCTCGTCCGAAATAAGTTCGAATTGAGGTGATGTATTGACCTTGTTGAAGAAGTTCTGGATGGTTTGGTGTTTGATTTTTCTGCCATCCACCCGGAACATCTGTGGACCGAGCAAATCTCCATCTTTCTTCGCAAGCGCAAAACAAGCCATTGTGCCAACAGCGATGATCAGCTGGTTTCGGAAATCCTCCGGCAAATGCTGTAGTGTTTTGATGCAGCCTATGAAGCCGATCTTGAACTTGTCGGTCTCGGACGTAATAGCCTCGATTGTGTCTTTCTCAATAAAGTTGTCGAATTCGTCGAGGTACAGAGCCACTGGAGGCTGTTTCGCGGCTGCCTCATTAGCCAGTGA
>JBBQFO010000238.1:0-6099 GCA_038322035.1 Candidatus Obscuribacterales bacterium | reverse complement strand
TCGAGCGTCGTAACCGTAACGCTCGTGAAACGAACAACCCACAAAAGCCTGGCGAAAAGATCAAAGTTCCTGCGAAGCGCGTACCAGCTTTCGCACCAGGAAAAGAATTCAAAGAAAGAGTCGACCACAAATAAGTGACTCTGTCGCGATGAATCATTAAAGAGGAGGGGCAACCCTCCTCTTTTTGTATGTGCACTCGGCTAAATCCAATTGTCATGAGACAGCAAGCTCAACTTGGTGTCGCAGATAGTGCCCTTTAACTAAGGCATTTCATTGTTGTCGACCGGTTCTGGCGTTGTTTGTTTCGTCGTCTTCGATTCCGTTGCTTTATCTGGAGTGAAAGTTTTAGTGGCAGAGTCTTTAGAAAATTCGGAAAACTCGCGCTTTTCTAAAGGGCTCGAAGAAGGTTTACCTGCCGGCTCAACTCGCGCTCTGTAAAACTCACCAGGTGACCTTGGTGCTGAAGATTGAAACGGCCGACGGTCGGAGTCCGGGGTTCTTCGCTGATTGCTCTGGCCCGGTTGTCCGTGTTGCTGTTGATACAACTTCCACTGCTGCTCTTGCCTTGACCTACGAACCTCATCTTCATTAGCGCCTAGAGGAGTTTCTCCATGTTGTCTTTGATACAGCTTCCATTGCTCTTCCTGTCTCGCCTTGCGAATTTCGTCCTCATTTCCACCCTCTGGATTGTCAGGGCTACTGGCTGAATTAAAGGCTGGCGTGGAGTCTGGAGTGGTAGCTGGCGTGGACGATTGATCAGTTACAGGTTGACGCGGTGGCTCGACATTTGTCTCAATCGGAACGTCCGCGTAGTTAATTGACGACCTCGATCGAAGTAGGCGATCTGCTGATTCGCGCTCAATCTTTGCATCTCCGCTCAAGCCGTTGTTGTCTAAAATCAAGGCAAGAATTTGATGTGCACGAGGATCATTTGGATTGATCGCCACAGAATCTCTGGCTCGACTAAGCGCGGCTTGCGGATGCCCAGCCTTCATCAGCATGCTAGCCAAGCGGACTGACGCCTCGATCAAATTCGGTTTTATTCTCAAACTACGCGAATAAGCATCCGCAGCAATCGAGTAATTGTTATTCGCTTCCGCCGCTTGTCCAAGCTCATATTCGATCATCGCCTCGAGCGTCAAACCTCTTTGCGCTGAAGAGTACGAGTTACTGGCCTCACGCAATGTTTTTGTGGCTTGCTCGTAGCGTCCCTCGAGGCGCTCGTTTACACCACGGTCGTACAACCTGTAGACGTTGGCAAGACTGTTCGAGTTCTGCACATTATCTGCGTGCGGTTCTGGATACGCTGCCGGCGCTGCATGAAGCACGACATGGTTCGAGACTTGCACGGCTCTTCCATGTCGACCACGTTTATGCGAAGTCGCTATTATGGAATGTTTTCCAGATCGCCCTTTACTTCTACTGACATGCGTGGCTGACCGGCCACTCGACGCAGCACGGCTGTGGGATGAATGAGCAGAGCCGGCGTGAGATGTGGCAGCATGGTGCTTCCCAGCTGCTGTATGGTGCTTTGCTTCGACCGGCAACGATACGGCACACGAAATTGCCAGCAACGCTGCCAAGAAACTGCGGCAACTCAAATGCATCAAGGCACTTCCAACATTTAGGAATGACGGAAACCCATCCAGAAGATAGCGATTGCACCCAGAGAGCATATACAGCGAGGCTGTGACTCCAAAAGTAACTCTACTGATCTTAGGATAGCCGATTTAGCCAATGCCGACCGCAGCCGACCGAGCCTATTCAGGCTTCGGTTCGAACTTAGCTCTCTCTTCGTCTGTCACGCCTTTCATGGTCAAATTGACGCGATTGCGATCGTCGATTTCTCTGACTTTCACGACCACGCGTTTGCCGACTGCAACGACGTCTTCGACTTTCTCAACGCGATGATTTTCGAGTTGCGAGATGTGCACCATGCCTTCTTTTCCTGGAAGCACTTCCACGAAGCAACCCATCGGTATGATTCGGGTGACACGCCCTTCATACACGCCATTTACTTCGATTCGTTGCACCAGGCGCTGAATCCAATCGCGAGCAGCTTCGCCGCCGGCTTGATCCACACTGCCGACCAGCACTGTGCCGTCGTCTTCGATGTCGATACTGGCGCCTGTTTCTTCGATGATACGTCGAATCACCTTACCGCCAGGTCCAATCACCGTGCCGATATCTTCAGGATTAATGTGGATCGTGAGGATGCGCGGTGCCCACTTCGACATTTCTGTTCTTGGTCCCGGCAACACAGCTTCCATTTTGTCGATGATGTGGAGACGTCCTCGTTTGGCTTGTTCGAGAGCCAAGTGCATGATCGCCAGCGAGATACCTTCGATCTTGATGTCCATCTGCAACGCAGTGATACCATCTCTCGATCCAGCTACTTTAAAGTCCATGTCGCCAAGGAAGTCTTCAAGACCTTGAATGTCTGAAAGGATAGCGAACTTGTCGCCTTCCAAGATCAAGCCCATCGCAATGCCGCCAACTGTGTGAGCCAGTGGCACCCCAGCGTCAGCAAGAGCTAGACTCGATCCGCAAGTTGATGCCATTGAAGTTGAACCATTTGATTCAAGCACTTCAGAGACAACGCGTATCGTATATGGGAAATCAGCGATGCTTGGAAGCACCGGGAGCAGCGCTCTTTCAGCGAGAGCACCGTGTCCGATTTCGCGACGGCCTGGTCCACGATTCGGTTTTACTTCGCCGACCGAGAAGCCCGGGAAGTTGTAATGGTGCATGTAGCGCTTCTCAGTCTGTGGATCAATTGAATCCAATCTTTGAGCGTCGCCACCAATTCCCAACGTTGCTATTGACAGCACTTGGGTGGTGCCGCGTGTGAACAAGCCAGTTCCGTGAGTTCTGGCCAAAATGCCGCATTCCACTGAAATTGGTCGAATTTCATCACAGCGACGGCCATCAGCTCTGGCACCGGTGTCCAGAACTTGAGCGCGCATGATTTCAGCTTCGACTTCTTCCATGTATTCGGCTATCGTTCTGTCGCCGACGCTTCGCAACTCATGTTCTTCGGGAAGTTGTTGGATCGCTTCCTTGAGGAGCGCCTTGGCTTCGTCGAGGTATCCGTTACGTACCGCTTTTTCTGTGACTCCTGCCATCGATTGCTTGAGCTTGTCGGTGCAATGTTCGACGATGAGGTCTTTGAGTCCTGCTTTTTTCGCCGCTGGCTCGAATGACTTTTGCTGAATCCCAAGGCTGCGAAAAAAGTTACGCTGAACTTCCACCTGTTTCTTGATGATGTTGTGCGCGTAATCGATGGCAGCGAGAATGTCTTTTTCGGTTACCAGTTTGCAACCAGCTTCAACCATCATGATTGAGCTTTCCGTGCCGGCTACAACCAGGTCGATGTCAGACTCTTCCAACTGCTCATAGCTTGGATTACCAACAAATTTGCCATTTAGACGTCCGACGCGCACTGCGCCGATCGGTCCATTAAAAGGCAAACCTGCCAAACCAATTGCCACAGAAGCGCCGAGCATAGCCAGAGTGTCAGTTGGATTGTCGTGATCTGCGCTCATTACAATCGCTGTGACTTGAACGTCGTTGCGATAACCTTCTGGGAAAAGCGGTCGGATCGGTCTGTCGATCAAACGGCTGGTCAAAATTGCTTTGTCGGGCATCTTGCCTTCGCGGCGGCCAAAGCTTCCTGGCACCCGACCAACTGAATAGAGCTTCTCTTCGTAATCAACTAAAAGCGGGAAGTAATCGATACCATCGCGAATGTTTCTACTCTCAGTGGCGTTAACCAACACCATTGAATCACCGCAATACACTTCACAAGCACCGGAGGCTTGTTTAGCCATACGTCCGGTTCTTACAGTGATTTGCTTGCCGTCTACTTCGAAAACAGCCTGTTGACTTTGAATTGTTTGCACGAAATATCCCTCTCTTCTTTTCTTTACTTTCTAAATCTCGACACGACAGTAAGCTCACCGGCTTGCTGTCGGTGCTGCTCGCGATCTGAATTTCACTAAACGTCTGGGTTAAACCGTCAATGGAGATCACTCGACGCGGCAGCAAAAAAAAATTGGCGAGCAATTGCCCGCCAATATAGCTTTACCGTCTCAGTCCGAGCTTCTCAATTAGGCTCTTGTATCTTTCTTGGCTTTCTCTGCTGATGTATTGCAGGAGCCGACGTCTCTTTCCAACCATCATCAATAGTCCGCGGCGGCTATGGAAATCTTTCGGGTGTGTCCGAAGGTGCTCTGTCAGCTGGTTGATGCGCTCTGTAAGCATCGCCACTTGCACTTCCGGTGAACCCGTATCTTTGGCGTGCACGCGATGTGTCTCGATCACTTCTTGCTTGCGTTCTTGTAAAAGCATCTGTCTACTTTCGTTCCTGTTTATAGATTGTATTTTGGTGTCCGTCAATAATAACATCTTTGAGCCACTGGGCTTGCTTTGGCAGACTAATCCTCATTGTTTATGTAGAATTGTCGCCTTAAAATCTCATCAGTCGAAGACATTTTTTATTAACGATCCCCGTCCCAGGCGCCGGATCGGCGATGGAGAGGGCTTCGAGCTTTTCTTAATAGTGACATGCCAACAGCTACTAAAGGACTGGAAGGTGCCAAAATTGTCTGGGCAGGAACAACAGGAGCAGGAAATGACGGACGTCAAAGTCAATATATATACGCCGACCGCTCAACACGTCGGGTATTTTCTCAATCCTGAAATAGAATCCTTCCCCGATGGCGACTATGAAATCAGCGGCCGATTTTTTGATGAGCTGGGTGAAGCAGTTGGCAAGATGGAGTTCAACCCAGAGGTGCTTCCATACGTCGCCGATTTATCAGACGTCAAAGGCGTGGCTCACAAGAAGCTGGTCAGAGTTTATTTGCAGCGTGGCAGACAACCGATCCGCATGTCAGGAACGGGCGCCCCAAATTAAAGAGAAAATGGAGCGCTGGTATCTTGCCAGCCCATAAATTTCGTGGCGCCAGTCAGCGTTTCGGGCTACTCCATAGCGGTTCGGATTACCCCCCTGGGGATTTAAACCGATATCGGTTTAAGTTCGGACAGTGATCGATCGACCGCTTAAGAACACCCAGCCTGTCTGCCTTTCGCCTACATCTGCCAATTCAAAAATCCACAAACTAAAAGAGCAGCCGGAGGGAAGGCTGCTCTTTTATTCTCGTAGGATTCTTCATTACCTCAACAAGAGGTCTGGGGGGCTTTTGGTGAGGGTCTTTAGTTAAAAAAAGCTTCCTTGCGAGATTCGGACCGGTAATTGCAAACCAGCAACTATCTTTTTTATACCAAACCTGGAATGACGAGTCCTATATGCTGGGCGATAATTGTTTATGGTCTGGCTTATGTTATCAATGTTAGGCCGCGCGGTCTGATACATATAGTGTCTAAGGTAGTAGTTAGGAAAGCCCCAATGGAGTCAATCTCAGTAAGTGACAGTGCAGCCAGCACTGAAACAAGCGAACGCCTGGTGATGCTGATTGCCCACAACCGGGTAGAGCAGGAACTTTGTCGTAACGCCATCGTTTCTCAATCTCATCTATATGGTGTGGAGACAGTCACCACAGCGGAAGAAGCCCTGACAAAGCTGCGCAGTGGACGCTTTGACGTAATCGTTATGGACTACGAGCTGCCTGACAACATTGATGGTCAGTTGGTTCAAACGTTGCACAAGGCAGTACCGCACTGTCCAATAATCGTCATCACTAGTGTCGACAGCCCCGATCTTGCTTTGAAGATTTTGCTCTCGGGCGCCAGCGACTACCTGCCAAAAATCACCGAGTATCAAAAGTTTCTGCCCCGAGCGATTACGACAAACTTGCAACGGGCGATGTTGCTTGAGAATTTGAGAGAGACGTATCAGCGCGTCGAACAGTCATCAAAAGACGAAGCTTTGCTGAACCGGCTGATCATCAGCATTCACGGCTCTCTTGATCTGGCAGATATAGTCGATAAAGCAGTGCAAAGCTTGTCCAGTGAGTTAGGAATTTCTCGCGCCATCATCTGCCTAACATCTGATCCGACCAGCAGCATCCGCATCGTCCGGCAATTGACACCAGAACACCTGGAGCAAATGTCGGAAAAAAGTATCCTCTTCTCGCA
>JBBQFO010000237.1:0-6126 GCA_038322035.1 Candidatus Obscuribacterales bacterium | reverse complement strand
CTTCAGCAGATGCGGCAGCAAGTTTTTCCAGAGACTGATATTTCTCAGCCAGCACCTCGGCGCCTGTGGTTCCGACGTGGCGAATTCCAAGGGCGAAAATCAAATTGGATAGTGGTCGTGTCTTTGTGGCATTAATTGCAGAGAGGATATTCTGCGCTGACTTTTTTGCCAGTCTAGGTAACGTCAGCAACTGCTCTTCGGTCAATCGGTAGAGGTCGGAAACAGTCGTAATCAAGCCACTTGTAACGAGCACGTCGATCAACGATTCACCGACACCATCTACATCCATAGCATCCCGACCAACCCAATGCTCGATGCGTCGGCGCACTTGCGTTGGACAGCCGAACGCATTCGGACAGCGAAAGACAACTTCGTTTCCGATGCGCTCAAGCGGAGTCTCGCATACGGGACACGCAGTTGGATAAACGAATTCGACAGAATCAGCTGGACGTTTTTCAACTTTGACGCTCAATATTTCCGGAATAATTTCGCCAGCTTTGCGAACGACAACTGTATCTCCGACACGAATATCCAGTCGACGTATCTGCTCGGCATTGTGCAAAGTAGCGCGCTTCACGGTCGTTCCAGCTAATTTGACAGGCTTCAGCCATGCCACCGGAGTAACGGCACCAGTTCTGCCAACATCGAAGTGAATCTCTTCGATGATCGTGTCCACTTCCTCCGGCGGGTACTTAAAAGCGACAGCCCATCGCGGGCTGTGTGCAGTAGCTCCAACTTGATCCCACAAGGATCTATCGTTGAGTTTGACTACGACACCATCAGTTTGATAATCGAGGTCGTGTTTTTTCTCATCCCAATCTGTGCAGAATTGCTTGACGCCTTCAATTGACGAGGCCAAATGGCGATTAGGCTCGACCGGCAAACCGAGCTTCTGCAGCAACTCCATGTTTTCAAAATGACTGGTTGGCTGTTTGATTAGAGCGTCGGTTACATAAATAAAGTAAGTCCACAAGCCAAGTTTGCGCTGGGCTGTTTTGCGAGGATCTTTCTGACGCAACGATCCGCTAGCCGCGTTTCGGGGATTTGCAAACGTTGCTTCACCCTCGTCTTCCAGTCCCTTGTTCAAGGAGTTGAAGCTGCTAACGGGCATGTACACTTCTCCGCGTACCTCGATTAGAGCAGGCATGTGGTCTTTTCCATCGATTTGCAACAACTTCAGCTGCTTTGGCAACGCTGCAATTGTGCGCAAGTTGAGTGTCACGTCTTCGCCGACTTCGCCATTGCCTCTGGTGGCACCTTCGACCAGCGCTCCGTCTTTATACGTGAGCGCAATCGACAGTCCATCAATTTTCAGCTCGCAGACATATTTCAAGTCATGCTTGGCGTTATCCAAAGCGCGAATCAAACGTTCTTGCCATCGATCCAAATCATCGTAATTCATCGCATTCGCTAAACTGAGCAAAGCAATGCGATGCTTTACTGATTTGAACTCTGTGCTGGGAGCGGCTCCCACAGTCTGGGTTGGACTTCCCGGCAAACGAAGATCGGAAAACTTTTGCTCCAAATCTTCCAACTCATGAAAAAGCTTATCGAAATCGCTGTCGGCGATCTCGGGACGATCCAACACGTAATAGTTAAATCGATGATGCTCGACTTCACGTGTCAAAAATTCAATGCGCTTCCGTGCTTCCTCAACAGTCATTGCTTGCTGGTTTGTTGTCATCGATTAGTCCAATCCTTCTCTGGAAAGAATTACGCAGTCTCCTTGAGCTGTGCCGGAACAAATTGCGGCAGCACCATATTTAACACCACGTCGCTTCATCTCTTTTGCGAGAGTGAGGAGAATGCGAGCTCCGCTTGCGCCAATTGGATGACCGAGCGCGATTGCTCCACCATTGACGTTAACCTTCTCAGGATCCACTCCGAGCATCTGAATTGACTTAAGAGCAACAGATGCAAACGCTTCATTGATTTCAATCAAGTCGAGTTGGTCGACAGTCATTCCAGCTTTCTTCAACGCCTTCTGCATCGCCAGAGCGGGCACAGTTGCGAGGTAAGGAACGTCCTGACCGATGGAAGCGTGAGCAACAATCCTTGCCAACGGCTTGAGCTTCATTTCTTTGGCTTTCGTGGGGCTCATCAACAGAAGAACTGCGGCACCATCATTAACACCAGGTGCATTGCCAGCAGTGATGCTTCCGTCCTTAACGAAAACAGGCTTCAGCCCTTTCAACGCTTCGATTGTGGTATCTCCGCGAGGGGCTTCGTCCTTGTCAATTGCTTTGGTTTGACCCTTACCTTGTGGCACGTCAATAGCGAGAATTTCCTCAGCAAATGCACCAGATTCCTGGGCTTTGATTGCACGCAAGTGACTTCTCAACGCCCACTGATCTTGATCTTCACGAGAGATTTTAAATTCGCTGGCAACGTTCGACCCGTGCACTGCCATGTGCACATTGGCGACTGGACACTCCAAACCGTCTTGCAACATCGCGTCTTTGAAATCGACATGGCCCATGCGCTTCCCGAAACGAGCTGCGTTAGCGTCCACCAAGTAAGGAGCCTGACTCATCGATTCCATGCCACCGGCTACGATGACGTCGCCTTCACCAGAGCGGATGCGCATATCGCCGATCGTCACGGCGCGCATTCCAGATGCGCACACTTTATTGACCGTGGTGGATTCACATGTCACAGGCAATCCGGCTTTCAGCAGCGCCTGACGGGAAGGAATTTGACCACAACCAGCTTGCAGAACTTGACCCAGGATTACTTCGTCGACAAGGTCGCCAGAAACTTTGTGTTTCTCGAGCAAGGCTTTGATCAATGGCGCTGCCAAATCAGCGGCTGGTATCGACTTGAAATTGCCTCCCATTTTTCCGAACGCGGAACGCAGCCCATCGACGATAACTGTTTGGGAATCCTGATCAACCATCTCTAGCAACTCCTTGTCTTCCAAACGCAGCAAAAGATGCGCCTGTGCCTGTTCATACAGGTTCATACTAGCGCCGAAACCCGCACATTAACGTGGTCATCAGCATTTATTCGCCTTTGAAGATTTCCAAGTGCCCGGTTAACCCGCGGGTGATCTATGCAGGAGGCTGCTCGATTATCAGACGTGTCTAACAATGCGGATTTTCGACCGTTAAAGGGAACAGTATGATTAAGCGACCGTGGTAACCACTTAATGACGAAATCTTTTGGCACTCCGGGGCGGAAGCCCAGCCGACCTGTGAATCGGGGCAATCAGCCCGACCGCACGTCTGCGCCAGGATTTAGGCAAGAGCCGCCTGAAGAGCCGCTGGTGAACAGCCCAGCTTGGGCGGACCGCAGTGGCGCGCCTGAAACTCGTCAGGATGACAGCAATGAAGAGTACCTTGACGCCAAGAAACCCGACCCACACAAGAGAATAGTCGCGCTTCTATTCGACTTCGCGGCGGCCTATTTGGTGGGAGTCATCGTTGCGATGATACCTTTCGTCAATCGAGTCATTCCGCTGCAAATGGTACTGGTTGCAGTTTTGCTAGGACGCGACTACCTCTTCGGCGGGCGCGGCATCGGCAAAAACCTGATGGGACTGCGGGTTGTGGACGCTCGTACCGGCGAGACACCAACGATTATGCAATCCGTATTGCGCAACATCATCCTGATGGCGCCATTCGTAGTGCTTCAAACTATTCCTCTCCTGCTTAGATTCAGCCCGTTCGGCTGGTTTAATGAAGCAGTGATGAGCCTGATTAATATTGTCGGAATGCTATATGTTGCTATCGTGTTACCGCTTGAAAGCTACCGCGCATACAGCAGAGAAGACGGTCTACGAATTGGCGACGAGCTTGCCGGCACCACGATTGTTGAATCGACCATGGACTTTAGCAACCCGTTTAATCGCTGAAGTTGCTAACATTAGGCAGTTCAAAGTACCCTAGATCTGGATATAAGGTCTAAGCTTGTCTTGTCGAGAACACTGCTATGACGCAAAAAGTCGCATATTTGTGGGGGCCCATCTCCAGCTTTTCTGGTCCGCTAGCCGCATGGCTGGTCACCAAAGGCTGGCAAGTTCGTGTGGCAACGAAATCGTCGCTTAACTTTCTTAGCTTGTCGCCACTGGATTTGCACTCATCAGCGCTGGCTCTGCTGGAACAAGCGATGGGCGGTCGCGAAAGATTCAGAACCTTCAAGGATCGTTTGCGACTGGTCGATGAAGCGGAAGCATTAAAAGGCACCAAATATGATGCTGTAATTTTTTGCGGATTGCCACCAAACTTCGATGAGTCCCGCGCACCGCGAGCACCATGGGCGGCGGCACGACTGCCGGCTATTTCCAAAGCACTGAAAGGTGTGCCAATCTTTATCGTCTCTTCACTGTGGGGCGCAGTTCAGCAGGACCGCGTCGTTCCGGAAGAATTCGAATTCGAGCGCAGAAAAGCGCAAACTCATTGGGAAAGTCTTTGCCAGCATTACGAAGAGAAATTACTGGATGGTTTATCAACGCTGGAATCGCCGTGGTATTTGGTGCGCATTCCAATGATCTCTGGATCATCTGAAACTGGCGAATCGCTGAACTTCAGCGGTCCCAATGTGCTGTTTAAAGAACTAGCTCAGGCAGCACAGAATCGGGCTGGCACGAATCTGCGCCTTTCGTACAATCCTGATTCGACGATGTGGTTCCTGCCCGTCGACGAAGCAGTTTATATGTTCTGGCGGTATATGGAAGACGAATTGCGTCCTCGCATTTGCAACATGGTTTCAACCCAGGCAACACTAAATCGCGAATGGATGCACCATTTGAGTGGAGCTCTCAAGCTCAACGAAATCACGCCAACTGAATATGACGCAATGAATCTGCCGAAGATCATGCGAAAGATGTTGCTAGACGATGTGCAGATCAGAACTCGCAACCTTTTCGAAGTGGCCGGACGATATCATTTGCCACCACTTCATTTGAACGAAGATTATTTTCAAAAGGTCCTGGCACGTGGGATTGAAGGACGCTGGGGCGGTCCGACCGTCAGTAACGGCAAGCAATCTCTTGGATTGTCGGATCGACTGGCTCAGTATTATTTCGAAGAATTCGTCCCATCGAAATTCGACGAAGACAGCAAGTTGAAGAAAGCGTTAACGCCGGGAAGCAGTGTTGCATTCCTGCTGAAAGGGGCTAATGGACTAGGTTGGGTCGTAAGTGCCAACAATGGCAGCGGACAGATCGAACGCTTCGATGCCAACGCGACACGTCCAGAAATTTGCTTCCACTTCAGTGGAAGAACGATGACTCAATTAATCCAGAGCAAACTACCGCTGCACCGAGCGGTGCTGCTGCGGGAAGTACAAGTTGAAGGACCGCTTCTGCAGGCACTCAAAGTCACAAAAATAATCGAGCAATTCTTGAAAGATCATCCGATAGATTCAAACGAATTGAGTGCGCTTGCCACAGAACAAACAGTCAGCAACCAATAACTACTTCGTTGCTTGCTTTAGTTCGGTCTGTGTTTTGATGGCGGCGAGCAAGTTGACCATTTCGATTGCGGCGACTGCGGCATCGTGTCCTTTGTTGCCTGCTTTGGTGCCAGCTCTTTCGATTGCTTGTTCGATTGTGTCGGTAGTGAGAACGCCGTAGATTGTTGGCACGTTCGTTTCAGTGCTAACAGCGGCGATGCCGGAAGCGTTATTGCCTGATACAAAATCAAAGTGGGCAGTGGCTCCACGGATAACGGCACCCAGACAGATGATTGCATCAAATCGTCCGCTTAACGCTGCTGTCTTCGCGACGAGTGGAATTTCGAATGCTCCAGGGCACCACATGATTTCGATAGAACGATCCTCGGCACCATGCTGGCGCAAAGTACCAAGTGCACCTTCTAGAAGTCGCGACGTGATGAAGTCGTTGAAGCGACTGACGACGATTCCAAATCGTAGTCCGGTGGCGATCAATCTGCCTTCGATTACCTTTGGACCGGAGCTATTTTCTGCCATGACACATCCTCATTTTATTTGTCGCCAATCGTTATAACCGATTCGAAATCTAGTGAACTTCGAGAATCTAGTGAACTGATTCAAGATTTTCTAACCAGTGACCCATCTTTTCTTTTTTAGTGAGCAAGTAATTCATATTGTGGCTGTTGCATGCAGGCGGCATGGTAACTCGATCTGCAACGACGAGCCCATATC
>JBBQFO010000236.1:0-6177 GCA_038322035.1 Candidatus Obscuribacterales bacterium | reverse complement strand
CCTTGACGTTGATGATTGAACCGTCAGTTTGATGTTTTGATTCGGAACCATCGGCGTTTCGAACATTCCAGGAACCGTCCGGCATCGGTGTGGACTGACCCGGTTTAATCGCTTCTCTTTGCGTCTGTGGAATATTTTCAGGCGTTGAAAACAGCGTTAATTCTGGAAGTCCCAGATCTGTAGATGACGTGGCCGATGCGGCCGTCGCTATCTTTCGTGTGCCTACTTTAGCTTGTTCGGCAAGAGCTTCTTGTACTAAATTGTTGCTTGTCTTGTCACCAGATACGACACCATCATTTGTTTCTAGCAATGCTGCTTCTGTCATGAATCTATTCCCCAATGGTGACCGTGTGTTGTTAACTCAGGTCAAACTTACAGCAGGGTCTGGTCAAAGCAGGTTCAGAATTGGGTCAAAATTGGGTCTGTGGGGCTACTCGTTGTAGTTGTGGGAGCTACTCGTCGGAGTTGTCGGTGTTGTTGGTGTTGTTGAGTCGTTGCTGAATCTGGCTGAAATCGCAGCCAGTGGATTTGTCTTCCATAAGCACTCTGTGATCATTTTCTTGCAGGCACCATAGAGACCGCTCTTTTCTCCGCCGATTGGAGCTTGAATGGCTTTGATCTGTTGCTGCGCCTCGCGGAAAGTCGCTTCTGCGTCTTTATACTTACCTTCACCGTACAAAACCAGTCCGTAACCATACCTGACTTTGCACATGAAGACTACATTTGGTCCCGTCTGGTCAGTGACATAGTTCGTTGCAGTGTCTATTGCCAGCTTGTAGAGTCGGTCGCTTTCTTGCAATTTATTCTGGCGACGATAGATGTCGCCGAGTAAGGCGCATGCTCTTACATAAGACATTGCGTTTACTAATTTTTTGGTATCAGCTAGTTGATACTCTTTGTCGTAGATACCCACAGCCTCAGAGAGCTGATTCCTCTGCGAATAGACATCTCCGACAATGGAGTAGGCTAGACTTAGTTTATCGTCGGTTGTATTGCCTTGTTTGTCGAATTCATCGATAGCTTTCATTGCTGCCTTGAATGCCTTGTCTAGCTCATTTTGTCTGAAGTAGCAGCGAGCTTGATCGACCATGACTTTTGCAATAGGAAGCGATGGATCAGCTGATGGAGCTACCTCGATGTATTTCCCTAACTGATCAGCAGCTTCATGCCAATGTCCTGCTTTATAGTACAAATCGTATAGACGCCCTGTTGCAGCTAAAAATTCTTTGCTCTTCTCACCTTTGTCTTTGCGCGCAGATTCGGCATCCATCTTATAAGCTTCTTCCTGGCTGCCGAAATCTGGCACTTCAGGCGGCTGTCTGCGGTCCTGAACGACAAACAGTTTGTCATTTTTAAATGCCGGAAAATCTTGCGAGTCGGCGCCGAGAAACATGAATGACCATACTGCCACCACTGCGAAAAGCAAAACGGCGGCACCACTGAAGACACCAACTTCGAAGCTCATAACGATTTTGCGATTTTCGCGCTTCTTTGCTTTGGCGATTTTCTTCAGTGCAAATGCATTGTTGACCCAAGTCGTATCGTTCGCTTTGAGCAACATCTGCAAATCTTGATATAACTGCGACACGATCTGGTAGCGCTCATTTGGGTCCTTGGCCAGACATTTGAAGATCACCGCTTCAAGACGCGCTAACGAGCGTCCTGACGAAGTGTCTGTCGTCATCGGCTTGGGAGCTTCATTCATATGCTTGTAAGCAGTTTCGAGAACGTTCTTGCCAACGAAAGGTGGTTTACCCGTCAAAGTTTCATACATAACGCAACCGATCGAGTAAATATCAGAGCGTGCGTCGAGCTTCTTGCCCATGCACTGTTCTGGACTCATATACATCGGACTGCCGAAAACTTCTCTTGTTCTTGTGATGTAGCCACTAGATTTGATGTCATCGCCTTCTTCCGTCAACAGTCTGGCAATTCCGAAGTCTACGAGTTTGACCTCGTCAGTAATCGAGCTTGATTCAAGCAAGACGATGTTGCTTGGCTTCAAATCTCGGTGCAGAACATCTTCGCTGTGAGCGTATTCCAGTGCTTCGCAAGATTGTGAAAAGATTTCGACGGCGTGATCGACTGATAAATGACCGGTTTTTGCTATCAGATCTTCTAAGCTCTCGCCTTTCAGTGGTTCGACGTCTAGAAAGACTTGCCCGTCTGGTGAAAGGTGGATGTCCATGACTTTTGCGATGCGGTCGTGGTGGAGGTCAACGGTTGCTTTGGCTCGCTGCTCAAAGCGTTTCAGGCTTTTGGCATTGGCGACTAGATGGTGGTGAAGAATTTTTAGGACAATTGGTTTGCTGGTTTCAAGATCCTGCGCTTTATAAACAACGCTCATGCTGCCTTCGCCCAGGAATTCCTGAACTTCCCAGCGTCCTCCCATCGTCTTTCCCAAAAGCGGGTCAACGTTCCCGAACAAGGAGTCGTTACGCGAGCGTTTTTCTTTTTCGTTGGGACCGAGCATAGGACCTTGAAGCAGTTTGAAGGCAAGTGAAACACTTTCGTGATCCAACAATATCAATATGCCACAATCGCCAGCTTTAACTACTTTATTGGCAAAGACCTAGTGCTCAGCTTAGAAATTCTGCACGATTAACTTACTGACATCCGGCTATTTGGCCGCGACCACGTTGAGATTGTGCGGTTGGAAGAAGGCTTTGATCCTATCCCCGCTCTCCCAAAGGGCTCGGTGATACTCATGATCCATTGCCACTGGCAAGTCTTTGTCCGTCGCACCAGCCTGTAGACCTTCCTGGAGTGCGACTGCAGCTCTTGCTGGTTCATTGGCAAGCAGGCAAAGTCCAATGGCGAAATCTAGCTTTGTTTTGTAGTCATTCTCTGACTCGACGTTTGAGCTGGCTTTCAGATGTTCAAAACTTCTCAGCGCATCGCCGTAATTTTGCATGCGGCGGTTCAGGTCGGCTACGTATGCCTCTTCTGCTGGGCGCTCACTTTCATCATCGTGTCGACCTGATATGAGTAGTACCCTCGCTGCCGCGAAGGCTTCCTTGAGATGTCCCTGCTTTTCCTCTGCCAGTGCTAAATAGCTAATCGGTTGCCTGGCCTTGATACCATATAAGCCACTAAGCAAACTCTGTGTGGTGGGGTGTTCATCTCCTCTCTGGTAGCCATTCTGCAGCTTCAGGTAATAGGTGATGCTCTCCTGCAGCTCTGACTTTGCCGCAGCGAAGTCTCCTTCGCCGAGATAACAAAGTCCCATGCCGGCATGGTAATCGGCCATTTTCTCAGTGCCGACCGGAAGTCTCAGCAATTTGGCGTATTCGTTCAGTGCTTCTTTCCACTTTCCGTAGGAAGAATACATCTGTACAGCCGTCTCCAATCCTTCTTCTTGTAGTCTGTCGTCATGTGCCTCATTTCTATCAACAGCGAGAATCAATGCCTGTTTCTGCGCTTCATAATTGGCGAAGACAGTCGCCTTTGGCATGGCGACAAGCTCGAACAATGGTTTGTTTTGATAGTCGGATGGCCTGACGATGTTGTCGATTTCAATTCTCACAGCAAACCCACCAGCAATGATTCCGACAGCCAGTATTAAGAGAGCTATGGCGCGGATTGCCCGAGTCTTTTTACTCGCCTTATTGATGATTTGCGATAATGATTTTTCTCTATTTTTCCAGGCACCAACTTCGGTGCCACCAGATTCTGATGCAATCTTCAAATCCTTTGCTATCGTCGCCATGTCTTGATAGCGAGCGGAGGGCTCTTTCGCCATGCAAGTGAAGATAATCGCTTGCATGCGTTTCGCCAATCTCGATCCAGTCACATCGTTTACAAACGGCTTTGGCAAGTCGGTGGCGTGCTTTTGCATAGTGTCGAGGAAATTCTTGCCGACGATCGGCGGACGACCAGCTAATAACTCGTACATCAAACATCCGGTTGAATAGATGTCTGATCGTTTGTCGATCTTCTCGCCTGCGCACTGTTCTGGGCTCATGTACAACGGACTGCCGAATACGTCTCCGGTTTGCGTGAGATTTTGTTTGGTGCTGCCATCATCATCGACAAGCAACTTGGCGATGCCGAAATCAACAACTTTTACGCTCTCGGCGCCGTTGCCATCGGTCGTGATCATGACGTTGCTTGGCTTCAGATCTCGATGGATGATGCCATTCTCGTGTGCATGACTGATGCCCTCACAGAGTTGAGTGAAGATAGCCAATGCACGCTCGGGCATTAACTTGGTTTCACGATCTAAAATTTGTTCGAGACTCTCTCCTTCGATGAAGTCCATGATGATAAAAGCCTGATCTTCAGTCATTCCACAGTCATAGATTCTGACGATGTTGGGATGATTCAAATTGGCAGTTGCTTGAGCTTCTATTTGGAAACGTTTGAGGCTCTTGGGGTCGCTGGTCAAATGCGGAAGCAGTAGTTTGACTGCCACCGGTTTTTTCATGGAAAGATGCAGCGCCTTGTAAACGACGCTCATGCCGCCTTTACCGATGCGACCGGAGATTTGTAAGCGATCCGAGATTGAGGTCAGTGCCGCCCAAAACGGATCCTTCGTGGCTGGCAGACCGTCAGAAGAGTCGTCGGCCCAGCTGATAGCGTCCGGTGATTCCGCTTGTTGTCGAGTTGACTCTAGGTCTTGTTCCATTAGGCTTTCTTGAAAGAACTATAAGCCGGGCAGCTAACTGCTTTAGACTATCCTAGGATAAGTCGGAAAATGCTACGTTAGTCTATTCTATGTCAACTGCCTTGCTTTGCGCTTTTAAGAATAGTCAGCGTAAAATGAAAGTTTGGCTCAATTGTGACAGGAAATATCTTGCCCGGGATCACCACAGATGCGCATTTATCTGGCTCTTACAACATTCGTGGCGATTATTTTGGTTTCCATTCTCGGTTTGAGAGCGCTTGCGGCGCCCGCTCCCAACGGTTGGATCATGAAACAAACCAGCGATGAATACGGCATTTTAGAGACGATGTTAACATCGAAAGCATTGCGTCTCGACACTCCCGAGCTAACCATTCTCCTGCTGCCTCCAAAGTATTCCTTATTCATCTACAACCGGAAGTCCAAGCGCTATATCGAAGAACCGACTGATGCGTTCATTGTGCACACGAAGCCCAATAAAATCACGCCCCACATGAGGCTGGATAAGCAGGCTGATGTGACCATCTGCGGAGTTCAGGCGAACCGATACTTGTGTACCGATACGAGGCATGCTGGCGCCAAACCTCGTTTTGAATTTTCTGCCACGAGGAGTTTGAATGTACCGGAAAAACTCGCCGATGCTTGCATGATTTTTTTCAGTATTCCTGAGATGACGCCTGGGCATGGTGTGCCGCTTTCAGCGATTCGACTCAGTCCAAGTGGCGGCCGGTTTGCTTATGTTACGACACGAGTGCTTGAACGCGCCTATGTGCCTCCTGAAACTTTCGCTAAGCCTAAGGGCTATGTCAAAGTCGATAACTTCGTGGCTTTGAGCAATAGCAGCGAAAACATTCCGATCCCCAGTGCTCATGCGCTGGATTACATGATGGAAGAAAACAAGAAAAAATAACGGCACTTCGAATTCTAGACAGGCTCGAAATACGGCTGACTTCTGTACGAATTGACTAATTGCTGGGATTCGAAAATTTCTCGAAGATGGCCATAAAGATCTGCCCATCAGCCCAAAGCGCGCGACTATATTCGCGACGCATCGCCTTTTTGATGTCAGGCTCCTCGATCCCTTGTCCCAGCCCCTCTTTGAATGACTCGACGGCTTCATGAAACTTTCCTAGCTGCATATATGAGAGACCCAAATTGAGGTAAAGCTTTGCTTTCCAGTCAGGCACCATAACATCGCCAGGACTTTCGAGAAGACTTTTCAGTTCAGGCACCGCTTCCTTGTTATGATTCAATCTGAGTAGATCGGCTCGGTAAGCGGAGTTGAGCGTGCTCTCCACAGCTAAATTCCCTGAGAAATTATCTAGGGCGTTTTGATCTTTTGCGATTCTTCCATCCCACGCATGAAGGTCGTCCATATATGTTTGTGCGAGCTCAAATAGCTTTTCTTTCTCGGCAATCGCTGCCAGGTAGGTGACCACAGAACGAGTTATTTTTGCGTTGACACGATATAGGCCACTATACATTTCGTTCAGTTTCTCTCTCCAGCTGAACCTTTTCGTCACCCCGTATTGCGACGCAAAAACAATATCGAT
>JBBQFO010000235.1:0-6181 GCA_038322035.1 Candidatus Obscuribacterales bacterium | reverse complement strand
CGCTTTCTCGATTTTAGGTTTTCTATTCGGCATGATATGAGATCGTTACAGGTGAAAAGTATCAATTATACAACCTCGTTCTGCCGCCGCTCTGCCCACTGCGCCAATATAAAAATGCATGGCTGCCCGAACTCAATTTATGAGGTTAGAAGTTCCACTGTGTCACCGTCGAGTCACAGTCGTGACATTGCTGAAAAAGTAAAGACGAGCCCGATAGCAATAGCGGGCTCGTCTTCAATTTTTGGAATTCGATTCAGTTAGCGAGCTGAAAGAACTTTTTGATTCAAGAAATTCTTGTAGTCAAAAGTATCGAGGTACTGGAATGTGTAATGACGAATCTGATCCTTCTCTTCTTGCGAGAGTTCGTTAGCCGTTGCGAAGTTGGCTTCTGGATTGGCTTTGCGGATTGTGCCCCAAGGATAAACTTCGGTCAATTCCTTGCCATTCCAACTTGGAGTTTTGAGTGAGTCCGCTCTTTCCAAGCCCATCTTTTCGCAAAGATCGCCGAGAGTTTTGTACGAATCAGCCATCACATCTTCAGCGCGAATGATGTGCATGCGGTCTGGGAACTGCTCTTTGAACAGCAATGCGTGATATTGATTCATGTTCCAAGCGAGCATGTAATTCTTGATTGACAATGGCACTGGGCGCTTCTTGGTGTCAGCGTAAGCGGACCATGGATTGCGCACGATATGCAGGAAGTGAGAGTCTGGAAGATCGGTGAGAATCTTGTCTGCATCAACGCCGATGATTGGGCTGTAGCCAACGTGGAATTCTTCTCTTCCGCTGCGGTTATAGTCTTTCCATGCATCGAATGTTGCTTGGAAGAAAGCAGCCATGTTGTTGGCGCGTGAACGACCGGTTTGCTTCACGTATTTGACGTAATAGTCACGACGCACGTCATCGTTGAATTCCATTGGCTCGTGGCGGAATTTGCTTACGTGTGGAGTGCGCGCGCGGATTTTGCCTTCTTCGTCGATGATGGCGAAGTAGTCTTCTTCTGGTGTCGCATCTAGTGAAAACAGAGGCCAGCGATATTTCACTGGGAACATCGCTGAGAGGTTATCGTTGATGAGTCGAGTACCAGGCTGTGACTCAAAAGGATAAACAAACATCTGCGGATGACCATCGAGAAAACGATGGGTTGTGTTGCCGCCATTTTCATACATGGCACCAATCATTAGTAACCGAAACCCTTTACCACTCATGAACTATCTCCTTATCTCAATCTCTTTGAACATTAGTTGAAAACGTATAAAACATTGTTTTGAGGTCGCGACTCCGGTCTTCTACTTCGAAAGGAAAACCAGCGCTCTGCGTCCTCGGAAGCCAATCTATAGCGAAGATTTGATTGCCGTACGGCCAGACAATGCTTCCCAAAACCTCACCAGATCTTATATCAACTGCGTGAACGGCACATATACTGGCATTAACATCCAGTCCTGGAGCGTATTGCGCGAATTTTGGAATAACTCTGGAAGTACCTACGAATGCCACTTCGCCGCAGAATGCCAGTCCTCGGGTCCATCCGGGAAGACGTGTTACAACTTGAAACTTTTGTTCATCTATTAAACAGAGTTCACCGTAGCCGCTGTTGTCGATCCAGACTCGTGATTTGCCGGTCGTTTTTTCAATTCTGGCTGAATGTGGTCGCGTCAATCCGCCTACAATCGGCTCTCTGGTTGCTCCCGAGAAGATGACGCCGCGTCCGTCGACTGGATACTTCGGGTCGCCTGGTCGCACGTCTGCGAGTTCCACAGATGATGCAGAGAAGAAGGATGATTCTAGATTGTCGCCAGCAGCGATCGAATTGAGCTGGATGTGATTTTGACCGAATCGAGGACCGCTCTCGGTCTCGATGCATTTTGGCCACCAGACGCGAGAATAGGAAGAGTCGTCGTTGATGCGAATCACTGCATTTTGTCCGACTGAATTGGCATGGAGATGCCCGTCAATCATGGCTAAATCATGCATATACAAACAGCCGGGCATAAATCGGGATCGCACTGGCACAAGTGGTTTGTCAGTCGGCGCATTGGCATCGACGTCCATACGGTCTGTGCAACCGGATACTGGCATGAGGTCAAAAATTTGATTGGGATTGCGTGTGCTTGCGGCGTGCACAATTCCTTTTTCACGATCAACTGTGATGCCCGATGGATGCGGCATTGACATATACGTTAGATGTGGCGTTTCGCCGTGACTCATACCGAGCAGCAAGTGCTCGTATTCGCGACCGACCACAAGTGTGATGTCGAGCCGTTTCAGCACTTCCCAGAAATGTCCTGTAACTTGCGATTCAAGGAGAATCGGATCGATGTTCGCGGCGTCTTGCCAGTGGCTAAGGATTTGCGAATTGTCGCGCCAAGCCTCACTGTGGCGGGTCCACAGGTCTTCCATCTCTTCCGCTGCCGGAAGTTTTATAGGCTCGCTTGTTGACGCATGCTTCGCCAAAGCTCGTACGCTCCCCAATACATTTTGAATGCAGAACCGTAGTTGGTCGTGGACTTGCCGCTGTGCCGCTTTGTTGAGAGAACAGGCACCTCGAGCATTGGATAATTTTCGCGGCGACAGATTGCGTTGAATTCAGCGTCAATCAAATCGTCATCACGTGTCAAAGTCAGTAGTTTGCTGAATTTGCGAGGAAAGATTTTTGGTGTGCCATTTATGTCCCAGGTCGGGAGGTCGAAGAAGGCGCGGCATTCTAAGTTGTATATCAATGATCCAAGTCTGCGCTTGAAACTCTCGCGGATTTTTCGGTTCGCTTTGATTACCACTTCAGGATAGGCCACTGCGTATAAAAGTGACAGGGTCAGAATCTCAGCACTAGTCCGTGCCGAGTTTGTGTAGCAAAGAATGTCTCCTGTTGCCGCTTTCAGTCCTAGCTTAACGGACAATCCCCAGCCACTATCTTTGGTGTCGATGTGTTTGACGTTCGGATAGTTGATGGAGAGCTTGTTGCAAATCTCAGGCGATTTGTCGCGACAGTTGTTGGTGACCAGAATCAGTTCGTGCTCACCGGGAATCTTTCTCAGTACTTCCTGGTACGAAGTAACGATCTCTTCTATGTGGTCTTCTTGGTTGTAGAAAGGAAGGACTACAGACACGTTTTGTACGGTCACGCCGGTACCCCACAGAGCAGACTTTTCGCTTTGGTGGCGATCGCTTCTGCCGACAGACCAAATTTGTTGTAGAGATATGCCTGACCACCAGTTTCACCATCTGGTGATTTTTCAATTGCGCATCTAGAGATTTTGCAATTGATGCCGGCTTGTGCCACCACTTCACTGACCAGTGAGGTCAGTCCGCCCGAAGCGTAGTGAGCTTCGACTGTTACCGCTTGTCGGTATTGAGACAGTTCTTGCTTCAAGTCTTCGACTGGTGCAGGGTTGATGCTGGCCACGACGACGACTCTTGCTTCGATTCCTTCTTTGCTCAGGATTTCAGCAGCTTTAGCCGTTTCGAAACTGATGCCGCCCATGGCGAGAAGCAGCACATCTTTGCCTTCTCGGATAACTTGCACTTTACCCAGTTCGAATTTGCCATCCAAACCAGGCACGACGATGCGGTCGTCCTTGCCGAGTCTGTAATAGACAGGTCCCGGTAAGTCGTAAGTTTTTTCCAGCGCCGTTTTAGTTTGACCGGCATCTGCTGGAGCGACAACCGTGATTCCAGGCTGCACTCGCATGACGCCAATATCTTCCAAACCGTAGTGAGTGGCGCCATTGTGTCCGTACTCCACACCACCACCGACACCGGCGATGCGCACTGGCAGCTTGTGGAGGATTGGCCCGTTGCGGATGAATTCGTACGGTCTCAAAGATGCGAACGTAACGATTGAATATACAACTGGTATAAAACCGGCTTCGGCTAATCCTGTTGCGATACCGACCATGTTTTGTTCGGCCACACCAACGTTGATAAAACGATCGGGGAATTTTTCGGCGAAAGGCTCAAGCGCCATGTAGCCGAGGTCTCCAGTGAGCAAATAAATTCGCGAATCTTTTGCTGCAAGTTCGGTTAGCGTTTTGGCAAATGCGCCTCTCATGATTGCCTCTCTAATTCGGTCATCGCTAGTTCATATTCAGCTTCGTTGAGTGGGCTGTAGTGCCACTTGATTTGACTCTCCATGTAGGAGACACCTTTGCCGAAAGTAGTTTTTGCAATCAACACGTGCGGCTTGTCGCCAACGTTTGAATTTGTTTCGATGATTTTCGCCATCGCCGCTTCATCGTGTCCATCGACAACGTGTACGTCCCAGCCGAATGCTTTCCATCTTTCATCCATCGGTGAAAGGTTGAGCACGTCTTTGGTGTAGCCAAATGCCTGCTGACCGTTCAAGTCGAGAATGGCGAATAAGTTATTGAGTTTGTGCTGGGCGGCAAACATGATTGCTTCCCACACTGAGCCTTCATTGCATTCCGCATCACTAAGTAGAACGAAAACTCGTCGCTCTGATTGCTGTCGTTTGGCAGCCAATGCGGCTCCGGTACCGAATGAAAGACCTTGTCCTAAAGAGCCTGTTGCGAAATCGACACCAGGCAAGCAATGTTCTGGATGCACACCGAGCTGACTGCCGTCACCACAATATGTATTCAACTGCTCTTCGGTGATCCAGCCGCGTTCGGCGAATGCTGCATAGAGCGCTAAGGCTGCATGTCCTTTCGATAAAACGAATCGATCTCGCTCAGGATCGCGAGGCGACTTGGCGTTGATCACTTTTCCGTACAAACAAGAGACGATGTCTGCTACCGATAGCGCTGAGCCTATATGCCCTACGCCAGCTCTTCTCGACTGCTCGATGATTGTTTTACGCAACTTCACTCCGGTCATGTTTGCCGCGGAAGAGTTGCTCCCATTCGAACTTTTGGTGGTCAGGTTATTGACTTGCAAGTTATTTATCACGTGATTCGTTTCCGATTGAACGGCTAACAAAGAGTGGGCTCTGCCCTATTGGACCAGCTAAGTTTAACCCACAGTGCACCCGCAAACTGACCACATTGGATAGGTTTAGCTTTGCTGACCATTAAAAGTTCTCAAGCACAATTGGACAAGATGATATTTCAATCATCTGCCCTTTCTGCAATGTCGACACAATAGTGAGCAGTGGCGTGTTCTGGTCATTAGCACCAATCGTAGTGCTTGGCTAAATTTGATTAATGTCATTTTAATCCGACACTTTTCTCGTTCACCGACCTGAGATCTTCTCCACTATGCGTTACATGAACAACACCTCAGGGGCCGATGGTTGCGCGTCACCCTGAAAGGTCAGTATCATTCTTGGGAACCACCCAGATGCTACGAGAGCCAATGCGCACCGCAGAATCTACAGATCTCCTCGACAAACCAGAACAGCAGGCGGCGGACATCGGCAGTCCGCATCTTGATGCGGTTATTGATGATTTTGACTACGCTGCATTGGATAAGAAGGAATCAGCGTTCGGCTACACCTGCCGCTCTCTGGCTGAACTGAAGAACATCAAGTTTGCGCTGGCCAGTTTCGTGATCAACAATCTGCGACGCAGATACAGGCGTTCGGTGCTGGGTTTCGCCTGGAGCTTGCTCAATCCGCTTCTGACAATGGCGGTGATGACCGCAGTCTTCTCACTTTTGTGGCATTCGAATCCAAAGAGTTTCGGAGTTTACGTATTCACTGGTCTTTTGCCTTGGACCTATATAACTGATTCGATCATGATGGGAAGCCAGTCGTTGGTTCAGTCAGAAGCGTTTCTGAAAAAGGTCTACATCCCTAAGTCTTTCTTTCCTCTAGTTGCAGTTTCTACTGAGACCGCCAATTTCGTTTTCAGTCTCGCCAGTTTGATGGTCCTGGCGATGATTGTCGGTGTGCAAATGAAATGGACTGTATTGCTGGTCCCTGCAGCAGTGGCATTGTTATTCCTCTTCAATTTCTCAGTTACTTTGATTCTCGCCATCGCCACTGTTTATTTCCGTGACCTGACTCACATCATCAAAGTTGGCTTGAGCACTCTCTTTTACTTGGTACCAATTATTTACAGCCTGGAAATGGTTCCTGAAAAATATCGTGTACTGTTTTTGCTAAACCCCATTTTTTACTTCATCGATTTGTTTAGAGCTCTGATTTACGTAGGCGAAGTGCCAGATCTTGTGCGCTGGGCGATTCCGAGTTTAATCACAGTGCTGACGTTGACGATTGCTTTTT
>JBBQFO010000234.1:0-6191 GCA_038322035.1 Candidatus Obscuribacterales bacterium | reverse complement strand
CTCAGTAAATTCGACGTTTTGCGCGGTTCGAGTTCACGCAAGCGATTCAAATACGAAAGAGATAACAACCAACCAAGAGAAGTCGCCTGATATGACCGCGTACATGACAGCGGTCAAGCAAAA
This sequence comes from Candidatus Obscuribacterales bacterium, assembly GCA_038322035.1. Lineage (GTDB taxonomy): Bacteria > Cyanobacteriota > Vampirovibrionia > Obscuribacterales > Obscuribacteraceae > PALSA-1081. The sequence continues at coordinate 6,068 of JBBQFO010000234.1, read as the reverse complement.
GATCCAACGTGTTTGGCGCTCTCCAGCTGCTCTTCAGGACAAGGCTGCGTCACTGCAGGCGCGTCTAGATCAGCTGCAAAATGCCTCTCGACTAGACAACACTGAGATCTCCGCAGTGATGCTCGCACTCGCAAACGCAGACAAACAACTGCAGAAATATGACCAAGCAGAGACCTTGTACAAATCAGTGGTGGCACTAGATGAAAAATTGGAGAATCAAACTGCATTAACGAATGCGCTATCTGATTTCGCTAACTTATATTATGTGATGGGCAAATACACTGATACTGACTCGCTAATCCTAGGCGCCACGTCACTATCGAGCCGCTACGTAGTTTCCCCACTGACACCCGCCCCAGGGCGCCCTATGCTTACATAGTCACCATAGGAAGCCCCGATGTCGCAGCCCGCACGACATGATGCACCCGACCCAAAACAGAGTTCGGCTGAGCAATCTAGTAATCCGCTGGAGCAATTCGGCAGGTCGTTTGCATACAGCGCTCTTCAGACGCCCATCAGCGGCATCGCCGACACGGTCGACCATCTGGCAGGCACGCACATTCTGCCGAACGTTCAATTCATCGATGCTCCCGCGCCCGAAAAACCATTTTCTGTCGGTTGGCACGCCGAGCAATTAGGCAGCGCTCTCGGAATGCTCGTTCCCTATCTCGCCACACACAAAGCCTTAGGCGCCACGGGGCTCAACGTCTTTTCCGCAGAAAAAGCTTCGACTCAAATGCTGTTGGCTCGTTCCGCTACAAGCGGTTTTGTGCTGGATGGCTTATTGCGCCCAGGCGATGCCAACGCGCAGGGAGCAAATTACTGGTTGGGCCGGGCTGGCAACGGCGTGATCGGTGCAGCGACATTCTCCGCCTTCACCGGCGCATCGATCGGACTGAAAAGCATCGCCGGCGAGATCGAAGGCACCACCGCATCCAGATTACTCAAAAACAACATTGTTGGCGGTGCCCTTTCTGGAATTCCGATTGGAGCCATCTCGACTGAGCTGCATTCGAGAGTCGACACCGGCCATGGTGCCTCGCTGCAACAGTTAGGCGAAGGCGCGTATGGAATGGCATTCGTCGGTGGTGCACTCGGCGGCATCGGACAGTTGGGAGAAAATCATTCCAGCGGAAAAACATTCAGTCAATCGCTCGACGCACTTAAAACACGCGCAACAAATTTTGCGGATAGCGTAAACGCAAAGGTCGCTGATTTCAACCCTTTGATGCCACAATTTGCTATGGCAGGGATTCCTGATGGATTCAGGTCCGATGTCAATGTCATGTATTCAAAATCGGTGAAATCAACTGACATTTCTAGTGATACTACAGGTGGCACCGATAAACCAACACGCACCAGATCATCAGGCGGCGCACGCAGCGAAAGTTATTCAATCGAAAAGCTGCTGGGCAAAGCACAAGACAGTGATTTGGCTGATGCCTACAGCATTTTATCGCGCCAACATCCAGAAGACTTTGGTGGACTCAAATCCGCCAGACCAGAGGCAATTGCTAATGGACAAGATAGTGCGGCAATCGAATTGACCGAAGGTAAATACAAAAATGCCGTCCTCAAAATCATGGGCTTACCTGAAGCCGATCCAGAAGGACGACCATATCTCGATTGGGACAAAGATTGGGGCTACCGTCCATACGACGCCAAAATAATCAGCGACGTGCAAGAAATTACCTTGCCCAACCAACGAACAGTTTTTGCATTCGTGCAAGAAAAAGTTGACGCACTCGGCACCGGCGGAAAAGACGCAGACATGGTGCAAGACGCGTCCTTTGCAAATCTCGTCAATGAACCTAAATTCGACGCTTTAATGGCACAGATGGAAGAGCGCGGCGAACGATTCGTTGATCCAGGCAGCAGACAACTTGGATTCGCCAAAGATGGCAGACTCGTTTTGATCGACTATCCATCTGTTCGCGCGTCAGACACCGAACGTCCTGCTGACTCACCCGAAAACATAGATGAGTTCGGCGGTGAAGACAAAGATCCCGTTGAGCGGCACGAAGACCACGGCTTCAGCGTCGAAGACTCCACCGTCATTACACGCGAAGACTTCTTGCACCGCGATCCCCGAAATCAAGCCGAAGCGTTGAGACAGGAAATCGGCTCAAACATTTTCGACGGATTGGGCGACCGCGACATCATCCCAACAATCGACTTCCTCTACAAAGACGAACTGGCGAAACAAGGTATTGATGCTCGACAAGCAATCACCAACACCCGCGCCTACCTGCGACAAAACAAATTGCTCTAACTGTAGCGAACTACGCGGATGTGGACGAGGTTTCAGGCTTTCGGTTGTCAACCCGTTCGACCAGTATCGATCTGTTTGAACACAACCGATATATCTAGAATCGTATAGAAAGCGGCCCTCCGCATCGTGGTTGTCAGGCAAATATGCGACACTATTCGTCGCAGCCAATCAACCGCAGTGCTCAGTCGTTGATTGGTACGCAAACGACCGTCTGTTTAAGGGGAATCTTGTCGTGCTCAAAGCTGGAATTGTAGGACTGCCAAATGTTGGTAAATCAACCCTGTTTAATGCCCTAACCGGCACTTATCAGGCGGAAAGTGCGAATTATCCGTTTTGCACAATAGATCCGAACGTCGGCATCGTCAAAGTTGCAGACGCTCGTTTGGACCAGCTCACATCTATGGTTAAACCGCAGCAGGTAATTCCGGCAGCTTTCGAATTTGTCGACATTGCTGGCCTTGTCAGAGGGGCAAGCAAAGGCGAAGGGCTTGGCAACCAGTTCCTCGCAAACATTCGTGAGGTGGACGCCATCATTCACGTTGTTCGTTGTTTTGACGATGAAAACGTGGTGCACGTTGATGGCGTCGTTGATCCTATTCGCGATCTCGAAACAATCCACATCGAGCTTGCCATGGCAGACTCTGCATCCATTGAAAAACGCATCGAGCGTTTAGCAAAGCAAAAGAAACAGGGCGATAAACGTTCCACGCTCGAACACGATTTGCTTGCAAAACTGCTCCCGTCAATACAATCCGTCGAACCTCCGCCGCTCGATCAGCTCACTGACGAAGAACGCGAAATCTTGCCTCAAATGCAACTGCTCTCCACGAAACCGCTAATTTACGTTGCCAACGTTGCCGAATCAGATCTTGCAAACATCGAAGGCAACAAATACGCGACAAAACTGAGAAATCATGCGGCTACCGAAAACCGAAAAGTCGCGATAATTTCTGCAGCTATCGAAGCTGAACTCGCGGCACTCAGTCCAGAAGATCGAAAAGACTACCTGGATAGCCTTGGCGTGAGCGATTCCGGCGTAAACGCTTTAATCAAATTAGCGTTCGATCAACTCGGGTTGAAAACATATTTCACTGCCGGTGAAAAAGAGGTCCGAGCCTGGCCCTTTGAAGCGGGCATGACGGCGCCGCAATGCGCGGGTATAATTCATACTGATTTCGAACGTGGCTTCATTCGCGCAGAAATCATTGGTTATGATGATTACGTCACAGCCGGTTCGGAAAAGGTCGCGAAAGAGAAAGGCACCATGCGACTTGAAGGCAAGGAATATCCGATGAACGATGGTGATGTCGTCCACTTCCGCTTCAACGTTTAATACAACTTCTGAGCATGACCTGGTCGGTGACAGTCTTCTTGAAACCATTCAATTACAAACAATTAGCATGCCGGCTCCATCAAGATCACTTTATTCCGGTATCAAATATGGTGTGCAATTTGATACCGTGATTAGCAAAGCGATGGCAAAAGATCCAGGTGAGCGGTTTCAAACGGCATCCGAATTTCTCAAAGACATATCAAGCAGGGCAATAACCAAGTCGCAACTGGCTCGATTCTGCAGTATGAATCCGCGATTACGAGTCAATTGACACAGACGGCGCCGCGTGGCATTCAACAAAACTTTCCTAACTCGCTGGGAACAATAGAACTCCTAATCAGTCGTAAGCGCTATGGTTGAGACAAATGACATTAGTCTCGATCCGCTGCAGGACTAACCCAGTGCAGCAACACAACTGTAATTGGAGGTTTAATGAAAGGATATTTGTTCGCCATTGGAATCGGGTACGTGATCGGAACGCTCTGGGCTCCGCGAAAAGGGGCTGATCTTCGCAAAGACATAGTCGAACACTTCGAAGCCGGTAAATCAGAAGTGATAGCCGGTGGACAAGATCTGCTAGCTGGTGCCATTGAGCACGGCGAAGGTTTGATCGACGAAGCCGGTTCAAGATACAAGAATGCATCAAACTCTGTGAATAAAGCTAAAAATGTAGCCAAACAATCGCTCTCTAACCTTGGTGAAAATTTGGGTGACATAGCCGAGAACGGAGCGAAGATTTTTTCACCTGAAGCTACTTAGAACTGCACAAGCCGCCCTCGTGAAACATCGAGGGCGATTTTGTCAATCTGTTTGTATTGACCGTTCCATCGGTTCCGCAGTTGGCCGGGAAAGCTCTCGAATCAGTTCTACTTCTCTTGTTCTGTACGGTGTTCCGTCTTCATGGAACACGTCATGAAACCAAACAGCCGGTGCACGCAGCACGTAAGGATTCTGCCAGGAGTCCCCATGGCAGATACGTTTGGCTCTTTCCTGCCACCAGCCCCCAATTAATTACGGAAACAGACAACTTTCTAGCAAGCGGAAGTATGGTATCGAAAGTACTACCAGTCCCTCGTGCCATAAATTCTGTGCAGATCAGCGGGCGACCGTACGGCTGGAGTTTTTTTACCGTTGCCTGGAAGTCCTCAGGCCACCCGTAATTGTGAAAAGAGATGATGTCCGATTGCTCCAGTTGAGTCTGCTGAATTTCAGTCAGCGTTACTAAGTCGCCGTCCCAAACTCCCGAAGTCAGGGGTTGTCGGGGCTTGACCGCACGCGCCCAATGAAAAACTTGCGGCAATAACTTAGTGACAACATCTCAAGTTGGTTGATCGCTCTTGAGGGAAGATAATTACTTCCTACCAGCCAAGGCTGATTGCCATACCACGTTTTTGCTTGTTCTTCTGTCCAGTGCGCCGGACTGGTTTTGTCTTGACTCGATCCCGAAGCAGCCATAATTGTCATCCCCATAAGACAGAAACTGAGAATTCCCGGCACTACAAATCGCAAAATCCCATTCTCACGATCGGCCGAACGCTGATAGTCTGATACCGAAAACTTAGCTGGAAGTTGGTCACTAGCAATTGTTACGGACCAAAGTCGACCCTTACTAACGAAATCTATGAATATGAATTTAACGCATCGTCAGGTGGTGCGCAATCGATTTGCGCTGCTCCTTGCGGTCCTGGCTGTCAACGTTTGCATAGTGATCACTCCTTATATCAGGATGCCTGAATTGAGCAGCCCTGAGCATGCCATATTCTCACAGCTTGATCTGCCCAAAGAGGCAATTCAACTTCTTGACGAAGATGTCTGCTTTTCAATTTACCGGCAAGAGAAGCCATCGGTACACGCCACTTATCTTTTAAAAAATAGAAGCGACAAAAAAATAGTGATGAATTTGGCACTGCCACCACTCGTCCAGATATGGAAGCTTCACGGTCAACTAAAAGTAACCGTCGATGACAGATTAGTCCAACCACAAGCCAGCGAGCTGTCCATTTTCGAGCCAGGCCAAATAATTCGCGTCGAAGTTGAAACTTCGTACGTGTCGCATCCGGTGAAACGTTTGGCCATGCCTCGTGGCTATCCCTGGGCCAGTAAATCTGCGCAAAAATTACTTGAAACGACTGTAGTAGAGCTAAACTATTTTTGGGACAACCAATGTAAGTGGCGGACCAACAAGACTAGAAGAAGTGTTTCGTTCGTTCTTTGCGATGGTCTTACAGAAGACAATGTAGTTGTAATTGATCCAATCCCCGCCGGAATATCGACGAACGGAGGACAGAAAGCACAGTTCGCTACGTCCTTCAATTTCTTGCGCGGGCTTGACCCGAATCTAGTTGAAATTGGTGGCGATCCTCACCAGGCATAGCCTGGTATGGTTTTGGTTGCAACACTAAAACACATACAAAGAGGATCAACCATGAGTAAATCATCGAACGTCAGACGGATAACTGTCAA
>JBBQFO010000233.1:0-6201 GCA_038322035.1 Candidatus Obscuribacterales bacterium | reverse complement strand
CTTAGTCTGGAGAAATGCAAACCAATACAAAGCATCGCTGGCGTCTGCCTCCACTTGGATTTTTACGATAGCAAGAAATCTAAGCATAGACCGCTTTCGTAAGAGCCGACGGCCGCAATTTGATCCGAATGACCCACTGTTCGTGCCCGATGGCGAACAGGCGCCCGACACTTTGATTGAACGGATTCAGACAGAAGAAAGCGTCCGCAAAATAATGGAGACACTTTCGTCAAACGAAAGAAACGTTTTGATGCTTTCTTTCTATGAGAATTTGTCCCACGGCGAGATTTCAAAACAACTCAACATTCCCGTGGGCACCGTCAAATCCAGAATTCGACTAGCCTTTGCAAAGATACGCGCCAAGCTTGATGCGCAAGATGGAGCAGTCTCGTGAACATCAAACACCATCTCAGCAACGAGCTATTGTTGAGTTATTCGGCCGGTACGCTTGATGAAGCGGCTGGCCTTCTCGTTGCAACTCATCTTGCGTTATGCCCGCATTGTCGCTCACGCAACAATTCGATCGATTCCTTGGGCGGATATATGCTCGATTCGCTGGAAGAAACTGAGATATCACCAACAATGATGTTTTCTGTTCTCGATCGTATCAAAAACGATCCATCACCAGCTGAGTATCCAACGCGGCCGCGGCTTTTTACAAACGCGACAATTCCTGATCCGCTGCGCAACTATGTGGGAGGGGATCTAGATACATTGCGATGGAGACGATTGGCGCCTCGCGTACAGCAGATCTCTATAGAGACTGCGGACTCAAGATCGCGTGCAAGGCTTCTTCGGTTTCAAAGCGGATTAACAGTGCCGTCGCACGGCCATGGTGGCCGCGAACTCACTCTCATACTCACCGGCACTTTGTGTGATCGCGATACTGTGCTGCATCGAGGAGATATCGCTGAGACCGACGAGCGAACTGAACATCAGCCATTTGCGGGGCCCGGCGAGGATTGCATTTGTTTAGCCGTGACCGATGCGCCGCTGCGATTCAAGAGCATGTTGGCCCGTCTATTGCAGCCGCTTTTTGGAATATAAATTCTTCTAAAAACATCTGGGACAATTGAATGATACGCTTCGTTACAGCATATGCCGCGACAGCAGTTGTGTTTCTGGTCGCTGACTTCGTTTGGCTGACCCGTATGATCGGATTCTACAGAAATTCGCTTGGAGACATGCTAGCTGAAAAGCCAAATCTCTTTGCCGCCGGCGCGCTCTATTCAGTCTATTTTTTAGGTATCGTCGTGTTTGCTGTTTTGCCATCGGTGAAAACGGAAAGTTGGCTTTCGGCGATGCTCTTGGGCGGACTCCTCGGGCTGGTTTCGTTCTCGACTTATGACCTTACCAATCTTGCGACACTTAGCCGGTGGCCCCTTAACGTCGTCATCGTCGATATTGCCTGGGGTACATTTGTAACCGCTTTGGCCTCTGTAGCCGGCTATATGGCACTTCGCGCTTTTCTACACCACGGTTCTTAAATTCTCCAAAAAGGATCGACTATCCCTTTCGTCGAAAATTGAAAATTGGGCGGAGCTTCTCCTCTCGTCAGTGAGATAAATACAATGGCTAGCATTCCTGAAGCTAAATCTGGATCTGAAAAGCTCGAATATTTGCTTTTTCAGGTAGCAGTCGAAAAAGATCAGACTGCTTTTGCGGAGCTTTACTCCGCTACAAAGGGCAAACTTTTTTCGACGGTTATCCTGATCGTCAAACGCTCAGCAATTGCAGAGGAAATTATTCAAGAAACTTATGTTCGCATCTGGAAAAACGCCGGATCATACAATCGTTCATTAGGGTCACCAATGAACTGGATGATAATTATCGCACGGAATCTTGCGATTGATCATGTTAGAAAATCGGCGAAAGTAATTTATTCAGACGACTCAGCGTTGTCGGATATGCCTACTGACGGCCTTACAGCTCTTGAGGAAATCGAGTCTATAGAAGATCAACAAACCACAACAAAGGAAAAATACGAAATATTCTTCGCCTTGCAATCGCTTAGTCGGACGAGACGTGATCTCATTATTGCAGCTTATATTTATGGCGAAAGCCGAGAGCAGATTTCTAATCGAACTGGCGTGCCTGTAAATACTATCAAGACTTGGATTAGGCGATCATTGTTGGAAGTGAAGGCAACTCTTCAAAATAGAAAAACTCAACATGAGATTGCATTCAGTAAGCATACGGTCGTCGTACAAAAAAACGGCGCCGAGATCTTCACATCGATGCGATCTTAATCAGCATACCATTGCCTAGCGCTCTGGTTGTCAGTTTAAAGTATAAACATCCTGTCTCGCGTCTTGTTCAGCAAACCGGAATCACGGTGTCACGTCCAATTATGGGTGGCCGCCACCACTATTAAGTTCAAGCTTTCGTTCGCACACTTGGGAACAGGTCAACTCGACTTCCTAGTGTGGGTTATCGATGATCAGTCTTTTGTCCGCAAGGTTGCTGTGCTGATCGGTTGAAGCGTCTAGTTTCAGGAGTTGAACGTGCAAACTAAGCGTTCGAAATCGACAGTATATTTTGACGGCTCCTGTCCTTTGTGTCGGGTGGAGATTGCGCACTACCGCGGCGCGGACCGTGGCGCAGCGCTTTGTTTTGTTGACGTCTCGGAAAAAGAAACGGTTCTTCCAAACGACCTTTCCCGGCAGCAGGCGATGGAGCGCTTCCATGTCCGGGGTGCCGACGGGCAGATACTCTCTGGCGCTAAGGCTTTCGTCGAAGTATGGAGTCGATTGCCAGGTTGGCGCTGGGCGGCCAACGCCACGGCGCTGCCTGGAGCGATTGCCGCACTTGAGTTGGGTTATCGCCTCTTTCTCCCAGTTCGCCCCTTCATCTCGCGCCTTTTCAGCAGCCTTCAAAGACGGCTCGGGCACATTGATCCAGAGCGACGCATTTGACCGAGGCCTTATCGTCATCGCTGCGGCATGAATTGGGCCGCAGCCTCAGATCGTTCCTCGGCGGTTGTCTTTGGCGCCAGCGGAGATATCGGGGGTGCGCTGGTCGAAGCCTTGTGATCCGCAGCAACTCGGTAGCCACAACTCAGCCCTTGCAAACAAACTGGACACTCACCGACGCATCCACTCGAAAACCGTTGTTGACTAAGCTTTTGTCCTTAAGGATTGTCATGAGGATGCACCTCGCGGCGTCAATTCAGGTGCTGGATCATCAAAGACATCAGGGCTGAGATAATCGACGGTAGAATGAGCCCGATGCCGTTCAGTCATCCGTTCGACCTCTCCGGCAATCCGGTCCAGCGTCGCCCGAGTCATATCGTTGTCGGCGCCTAGCTTCTCAATTCGTAGCAGCGATCCCATGATCTGAAGTTGATTGCCAACTCTATGGTTGATTTCACGGATAAGCCGATCCTTCTCCGCGGTTCGAGCCGCCACCATCTGCTCCAAAAGGACGCGCTGCTGTTTCGGTGAAGGAAGGTTCTTAATTTGCGGAAGCACAAACGCGAACGCAATTGCAGTGCCTACCGACGCGGCGGCGGTGACCAGCTCGATCACGACTTGCGCGCCGAGATACTCGATTCCGGTAAAGGCCGACCATACATGCCCAAGATGGGTCATCCCGCATGCTACGATAAAGGCCACGAAGAGGATCCAAAGCCAAGGGTATGGGATGTCGTCCTTCCGATTTCGAAGGACCACCACCATTGTAACGGGAATGGCAAAATAGGCTGATGCGATCGACAGGTCGCTTACTAAAATGAGCCAGACCCACCCGCCATAGGACATGCAGAACTGATAGATTTGTGTAAACACCCCAGGCCCCAGAAACTTGTTCAACAGCCCGTAAACTAACTATTTCACAACGGGTTCCCTCTGTTCCTTAAATTTATCGGCTATGCAGCGATGCCACCAGTTCTCTTATGCTCAATCACCTAAATAGCATTCGGCTGCTCACGCCGTCCCGCGACGCGCCGATAAGTTCGAGAAAATTCTAAAAATGCCGTCTCCTGTCCTCGCATGATTTTCAAACTACAAAACCATTATCGTCAAGACGGACTGCGATAGGATAATTATTGGAAGGAAATATCGTCGTCGAGATTCTCAGCCTCATCGATCAGCTCTTCAATGCGGCTAACAAATTCGGACTTATTTGCGCGGGCTAAATCGAGTGCCCGATGAAGCGCGGCGACCAATTCACTTTCAAAAACATTTTCAAATTCAATTATCATTTTGCACCTGCCGACTCCAGTGTAACCGTCCGAAAACGCAGCTACAATCCGCATTCATCAAAAAATGAGTAAGAGCAGCAAGATGGTAATGGACGGTCATTTTCTCTTTGGGGCGTTCGTGAAATCAGTTGTCTGGCCGTCGTTTAGACGTGCCACTAAGTATCTGATTTTTGAGAAAATTTTCACGAAATAACTTGTTAGTTCTGATTATTTTAGGAATTTCTAACTGTAAAACTGCAGCGCTAATTTTTTTGTCGCTCCCATCTTGAAACTTTTTTCGGGTATTTTTATTTTATACCCTGTCAGGTGCCCAGTGGGGCCTGATGCGGACGCCAGCGGTGTCTGGCGAACTGCTTGTAACCACCTTGCTTTTAGGAGGACGTGGCTATGAGAACTATCGACTTTACCCCGTTTACACGGTCGGCAATCGGCTTTGACCATCTGTTCAACCTGTTGAATAGTCAGACTAACGAAACCCCGGAAAATTACCCGCCCTACGACATCGTGCGAACCGGCGAGGATAGCTTTCGCATCAACCTGGCCGTAGCCGGGTTTGCGCCGTCTGACATTAACGTAACGGCCCAACAGAACCTGTTGGTTATTACGGGCCGAAAATCTGAGACGGAAAAAGCCGAGTATCTGTACCAGGGCATTTCCGCTCGTGCCTTCGAGCGCCGATTCAATCTGGCCGACCATGTTGAAGTTGAAAATGCCTCATTTGAAAACGGGCTGCTTCAATTGAACTTGGCTCGCAAAATACCTGAGGCCATGAAGCCGCGCCGTATCGAAATCAACGCGGCAATCCCTCTCAATGAAAAGCGTTTGAGCAGCGTAAAAGCCGCTTAACGACCCGTGGACCGGGAGGTGGTTCAGTTCTTATCAGCCACCTCCCCTTTTCCAAGGAGGCAAAGATGAAGGACAGAATTGCGGACGAAGTATTCGATCTAGAACAACTGCTGCACCCGGCAGATGCGTTTCAGCATCCGTTGGAAGTAGTGTGCGATCCCGACCTTACCCTCAACGAAAAGCGCGCCATTCTTTCATCGTGGGCTTCGGATGCGTGCGCGCTCGAAGCAGCACCAGAGCTGCGCGAACTGTCACCGGGTAAGGCCGTACTGTTCGATGACATCATGGACGCTTTGCGCTCGCTTGATTCCAGTGACGGACAGCCGGTCAAGAAGTATCAAAAGCTGGTTCGTCGTCGGAGAGTATTTGGGCGCTCACGCAGCAATGAAGGCACGGGTTCACCTATTCAATGAATAACCTTGCATCGAAGGTCGAGCTACAACCTTTGGGGTTTCAACAAACTGTAAAACGAGACCAAATCTAGGGTGCAGTATCAGTTAGGATTCGAATTCAAAACCGTTATCAAACTCGATCAAACGTCGTCGAGGTTATAAGGCTGGCACAAGGGAGGACGCAAACCATAGGGTTCGGCCATTAGCCCGGGTGAATAGAGCTATGATTTGCTGAACTATACCGTTCTGTTTCGAGACACCCGCTGCGCACCATAGCTGCTGATGTTGTCTGAAATCGCTCAATTCACCAATTCCGCGAGGAGCCGATTGGGGAACCGACGTTTTTGGGTGATCGCATAAAAGCTTTCCGTCACGGCCGGAATACGAAAATATTCGACCAGTACACGTGTCTTGAGCTCATCGCGCACGACGATGGCCGGTACTAATGCCAGACCGACGCGCTCCCTGGCCAACAAACGCAGCATTGCCATATCGTCGACCTCTGCCAAGATTATTGGCCGGATGCCAGCCAGTTCGAGTAACCGGTCAAATGCGAGCCGTATATCGCTGTCTAGACTCGGAAGGATAAGCGGCTCCTTTCGGAGGTCAGCAGGAAATTGAAATTTCCGCCTACCCTGCCTTGGACCACCCACAAGGCTAACCGGCTGTTGGTTCAAAAGGTGACTGCGAAGAGTTGTGCGAGCATCACGAGGAGCAGCGCTATTTGCCAACACAACATCGAGGGTGTGTGCCTCAAGCTGT
>JBBQFO010000232.1:0-6219 GCA_038322035.1 Candidatus Obscuribacterales bacterium | reverse complement strand
GATGTTTGTGATGACTACACCAACCGTCTCAAGCATAAATTATCTGCGATTGAGCCTGTCCTCACCGACTCTACAGAGCATCAATATTTCCCATTGGTCCGATTTGCAGCCGAAGAACTGGCTGTGCCAACGATGGTAGTTCGCATGCATAAGCGTTATCGCATGCCGCGTTTGCAGTCTGAATTATTTTCACAAGTTGTTGGCGCTCTAAACGAGTTTCTCACCGAAACCGGCGTGGAGCTGGCGAGGAGCCAAAGCTAAATGCCTGGAGAAATCATTGTTCTCGTCACTTGCCAGCCGGATGATGCGAACAAGCTTGCCACCGATTTGGTGACTGAACGACTGGCCGCATGCGTTAATGTGGTGCCAAGCGTGTTATCTATTTATCAGTGGAAAGAGAAAATTGAGAAAGATACCGAAAGTATCCTGATCATAAAGTCGCATCGAGACTTGTTCTCGCTGCTTGAAGCGCGCATAAAAGAATTGCATAAATATGATGTGCCGGAGATTGTCAGTTTGCCGATTGAGGCTGGCCATGCTCCCTATCTGAATTGGTTGAATGCTCAACTTCAGGGAGTGAGCTGATTCGCAAGTATGGTAACCATAGAAAGGAACTAGAGATTGGCTGAAGATACGATCGTTCAAGTTTTTTGGAATCGGGTCGCCACCACGCCTGATAGAACCGCGATCATGCATAAAGTTGACGGCACCTACGTTCCAGTCAACTGGGGTGAGCATGGACGGATCGTGGAACAAATTGCGGCCGGTTTGACCAATATAATGGAAGCCGGCGAGCATGTGGCGATCATGTCGCAGAGCCGCCCAGCCTGGACGTGGGCTGATGTTGCTGTTTTAAGTTGCGGCGGGTGCACGATTCCGATTTATCCAACTTTGGCACCGCTGGAGGTGCATTATCTAGTTGATCATAGCGATGCTGTTGGCGTCTTCGCTGAGAACGAGCGGCAAGCGCGAAAGATCTTGGATCTGGAAGAGCTGCCGAAAAAACTTAGATTCATCGTCCTCATCGATGGCACAATCACCGCTATCGAAACCCGCGTCAAATGCTTGACTTGGGATGAACTGCTGAAAAGCGGCGAGATGACATTGTTCGAAAACCCGAGTCAACTGTCCAGTCGAGTCGAGGCTGTCGCACCAGATTCGATGGCATCGGTTGTCTATACTTCCGGTACAACTGGTGTGCCTAAAGGTGTGATGTTGTCGCATCGCAACATTCATTCGGTGTGTGCTGCAATGAGCCAACTGGTTGGCTTTGAAGCGGATGATCTTGCCTTGTCTTTCCTGCCTCTTTCTCACGTTTACGAAAGAGTGGGCGGACAATTTTTAGCTATCTATCAAGGCTTGACCATGGCTTATGCCGAGTCGATGGAATTGGTGCCAAAGAACTTGGTTGAAGTACGACCAACTGTTTTGAATGGAGTGCCGCGTTTTTACGAGAAAGCCTATCAACGAGTGCAAGGTGAAATGCGTAAGATGCCGGCTGCATCGCAAATTCTTGTCCGCTGGGCGTTAGCGCTAGGAAAGCGCGCTGAAAAGTACAAACAACAAGCACCAAATGATGATCTAGTCAGGCAAATTTATCGTCAGGAATTACGGGTTGCCGATCGCATGGTGTTTTCCAAAATTCGCAAAAGATTTGGTGGAAGACTGCGAATTATGGTATCGGGGGCGGCACCGCTTTCGGACGATGTGCAATCGTTTTTCAACATCATCGGTATGCAAATCGTTGAGGGATATGGTCTGACAGAGACCTCTGCCCCTATCTCTTGCAACACTCCGGAAACCAACAGACTCGGCACTGTCGGGAAACCCTTGCCTGGCGTCGATGTGAGAATTGCCAGTGATGGAGAAATAGAAGCAAGAGGTGCAAGCATCTTTTCCGGATATTACAAAAATCCAGAAGCTACAAACGAAGCTCTTCATGACGGCTGGTTCAGCACTGGCGATATTGGCGAGTTTGACAAAGATGGCTATTTGCGAATCACCGATCGCAAAAAGGACATCATCATCACATCTGGTGGCAAACACGTGGCGCCCCAATTCATCGAAAACATGTTCAAAGGCGAGCCACTAGTCAGCAACATTCTCGTTCACGGCGACCGAAGAAAGTACATCACTGCTTTGATCACTTTGAACAAAGACGGCGTGGCAAGTTTCTGCCGCGAACATCAAATTGCCTTTGAAGACGTGGATGAGCTCACCCATAATCCGAGGGTTCGTCAAGAGATCGAAAGGCTGGTCGCTAAGAAAAATGACGGACTTGCTCAGTTTGAGCGCATCAAAAAATTCGTCATTCTCGACGCCGACTTCTCGGCTGAATCGGATGAACTGACCCCGACTTTCAAGCTCAAGCGCAAGAAAATCACCGAAAAATACCAGAAACTGCTCGATGACTTGTATGACGTAAGCGATCTTGAAGTAGCTGCACATGAGTAAAATCGGTAAAAATCACGAAAACCCGCCTTCTGCTTATAAAAAATGCTTTACTTTCCCTTGGCAACGTATACAATAATGCCACGGGTTTTTCCAACCCAGTCCGGTCCAATGCTTTCGTTTACTAAACTAGGTCCAAAATCGCCGCAGTTCATTGCTTTTGCCGGTTTTGCGCCTGCCCAAGAGGGTTAAACAGCTATGTTTGAATCGTTTGGACGAGGGTTCAGGATGATCTATGCCAGCATCAAAATGGGCTGGCAAGATAAACGCCTGTTATTACCTTCCGTTCTCACCGTTTTTACAAACTTCTTTTTCGCGATCGTTTTGATGATCGAAGCGAAACAGAAGCTGGGTGGAACCGGAGCAGGGGTTGCTCATCAGCTTGCTGCCGCTCCTCATGAGCTAATGAACCAGGCAAAGCATGGCGAGATGCTCGCCATGAGCGGCTTGAATGGGTCGATGGACCAAAGCGGATTCAACGCGCTGGGCAGCATAATGGGCTCAGAAACTACATTTCTGGTCACATGTATCGTCTCTGTCTGGTGGCTGACAAACAGATTTTTGGAAGGCGTTACGACCGCTCTCGTCTACAGCCATCTAACTGAAGGACCTGGTTCAGGTAAGTTCTCAACCGCCTGTCAGGCAGTGCTCACAAGTCTTCCCGCCATCGTCATGCTAGGCGCAGTCACACTCGTAGCTAAGAAATTAGCAGGCTGGATGCGCGACAAGCGCGGTACCGGCATCTTCGGCTTTGGAATGAACTTCCTGGCTGGAATTGTGGAAGTATTCTGGACGCTAGCCGGACATTTGATTTTGCCTTCCATAGTAATAGAAGGTACTTCATTCTGGGGAGCGCTTAAACGAGCCGACAAAATCGCGCAAGGCAACTTGCTCACCATCGGTGTCGGTGAGGTAGGTGTCGACCTGATTTGCAGATCTGTCTCTGGAATCGTCTATGTAATAGGAATGGCTGCATTCGGCGGAACCTGGTACATGAACAGTCAGGGAATGGCAGCGGTCAGCGGTCCAGTGATCATCGTAGCCGGCTTAGCCTGGGCTTCGTTAGTGGTGCTCGTAACTGCGATGTCTCTGTACATCCGAGCTTCTTTCTACACTTGCCTGTATGTTTGGGCAATTGAAGCAGAATCTGTGGAAGAGACAGAACGCTCCAGCATCAGCGCACCAGCTCCTTTGGCTGCAGCGCTAGCTTAAGTTCAAATTCGTATGGTGGCATCGATACTTAGTTGGCTATTTTAGCCTGCAGAAGTTTTGCTTGTTCTACTTTAGCTTCATCGAAAGCTAGTCCCATCGAACCGTCAACGTGCACTACCTTTGGGATTTCGACCGTCAATGCTTTCACAGCCGCTGGACTAGTCATTCTACCCAACTTTCTGACACTAAACATAGTCACTTGCTCGAAGTAATCAAAGTAAGGCTCGTACTTCGAATCAGAGGGGATTGTTTTGATTTTCTGATCGCACATAGCTGCAAAATCTACCAATTGATTGGGCTTATTCAACTTCGCCACAGTGCTTTTGATGTTGACAATATCGATATCTGATTGTCTTGTGACTTCTTTGTTGTCTGTGAAATGCTGTCGCTGTTGGGCATATTTATCCGCTTCCGCAAACGCTTTAGATGCCATCATATCTTTACACTGAGCTGGTATAGCCGTAAGCAAAACAAAAATGACTGGCAATGTGATTCGTCTATTTGACATGCAGAAAACCCCTGTAAGTGTCCCCGGGCTTATACTCATATGGCCTAGTACCAACGAAGCCAATTCCATAGGGTGGATTTCCAGACCAGAGCGTTTCCGTCTTAAGGGGAGATATTCCCATGACTCTAGGGTAAAGTTTTGTCGAAGTTTTGGCAAAAAACCAAGGACGCCAATTTGTTGGGTAAGCCCAAGCCGTGAAGTAAGTTGGAAGCTAAATTCTAAAATCTAAAGCGATATCGGTTGAGATTCCATAAACAGTCGGCAACAAGCATTGGTAGCCAGATAGAATGAATGGAGAAACTCCTTTAGCAACCACGTAAATGAAAAACGAGCAAATTGTAGTCGTCCACGATAAGACCGATTCCACCATCGTTAAACTGGCGAAAATCCTTGCGCTTCTCGCTGCCAGTCCGTTTATCTTCATGGGTAGCATCGTCGCGATCGGCGCAGCGATGATGGTTCTGGTTGTCCTTATCGGTAGCGGTGCTGGCGTTTTTCAAACCGTCGCGCCTTGGTTGGTTGTGCTCGTGCTGCTTTGCGCGCTTGGGCCGGCGCTGAACTCCAGGGTGTCTGGAAAGCGTCAAATCGCAGCCCTGAAAAACAAGATTCAAGTGCTTGAGATGGAATTGTCCGAAACTCGAATTGAAGTGCTGAGAGCGCATGAAACGGCCGAGTTTCATAAGACGTTGAACGAGACGAAGACCAAAACTTCGGAGACAATTAAGCTCAAAGAGTCGACAAAGGAAAGAATCTAGCTAGTGTTAGCTGACTGTTCTTTGGTCTTACAGTCCGCAGCTCTTGCGGAGTGCTTCGATTCGTTCTTGCAGCGATCCTGAATTGGCCTTCCCTGAGATAGATGTCTCGAGTTTCTCGATTCGCTTCAGGATCGGCATGTTCTTCTGTTTCTTTCCGTTCAGCTTCAGCTCAATGGCGCCGAGCTGATCCTCTAGATTTGCTGAAGAATCTGACTCAGCCGGAGTTGTCGAAGCAGCCGGTGTTTCCGTTTCCGTTGACACTGAAGCTGGAACGGACCAGGCGTTCGCCGGCTTTACTAGTGTTACTGGTGGTGCGATGTAGGGTCGTGGGCGAGCCGTCGGAGCGCTCAGGTTGGTCGGCAATCCATAGGGCGAGCTGCCTTCAGCAGCTGCTTTCGCTGATGGAGTGTCTATGAAGCTGTAGGGCGAACTCATATCGATCGTCGGTGGTGCCGAGACTTGTGCTGGCTCCGGAGTTGTCGGCGGCACCGCAGGTGGAGCGGCCACGGTCGGCGCTTCCTGCGCATGCTTGTTCATAATTACTACTGCTCCGCTCGGCTGCTCTTCCGTTTTTGGTTGACTGAGCATCTTTGGTCCAGAAGACGCCTCTTCTGGTTTTGTGGCGTTGAGCATTTTCGGTCCTGATGAGCTCGCTGCTTCTCCCTCAGCCGGGGTCTTTGCTCCTGCCACTTCCTTCGGTTCAGCAGGCGGCTTCACCGGAGGTTTTGGTGCTGCCTGAATCCGCGTTAGCGTAGTTTTCAGCACCGCTAAATTCTGTTTGGCATTGCGGTCATATGGATTCATCTTCAAAGCTTCTTCCCACTGGGCTTTAGCCTCTTCGTACTTGTGTCTCTGAAACAGCGAGATGCCCCAATTATTGTGGACTAGAACGAGGTTTTCCTTCGCCACCATGCTGCCCGCATCGGCATCTAGCGCTTGCTCGTACTCCTCAATCGCCTGATCCCATTGCCCGCGACCCATAAACAAGTTGCCTTTGTTAACATGTTCGCGCACAATTGCCGCGTCACTGGCACTTACCTGAGCTTCCGCAGAACTGGCACTGATGAGCGTTAGCGAGATCGCCATTGTCACATGAGTCAAATTAAATCTGTACATCTTGGGAACCTGCCACTTTCCTTTCTGGTCGAAGCGCTCACCGGCACTATGTCTGCTTGACATTATTGAATATACTACCGAAATCTTAAACCATTCCAAGATTCAGTACCAACAGCCGGTGAAGAACTATACTCCTGGGAGTTAACGAGGTTTTGGTTATGGTATTCAAGAGACTTG
>JBBQFO010000231.1:0-6253 GCA_038322035.1 Candidatus Obscuribacterales bacterium | reverse complement strand
TCCGGCGGCAAAAACATTAGTTGACTACATTGAACTTGACGAGTCTTTAGAAGCCCCAGACGAATGTCCAGACTGCGCTCACAGCCTCTGGAAGCATGGTAAAAGAGTGCGGTTTTGTGAAGGCTTTCAAATCTGTGCCAGATTAGAAATTCAGAGGCTTTTCTGCAAGCGCTGCCGAAAAACATTTTCGCTGATGCCGAGTTTTTTGCAGTCCGGTATGCGCTTTGAGAGACTGGTGGCTGAAACCCACGTTTCAACTTTCACGGAAGACGAATCCACATATCGCTCAGTAGCTTGGTCTGACGATGCTGAGCGAGAAGACGCGTCTGCAAGCGTTTCGCGTGTTTTCAGATCGGTGTCCAGGGCTCTAGAACGCACTGCAGAAAACATATTGAGGCTCCATCAACAAACGCTGAAAACGTTGTGTCCACACAATCCAACATTGATTGGCAAGCAATTCTCAACACCTTCGATAACAGCAAAGTCACAGTCTAAACAGCAACAGCTGAAGCTTTTGATGCTTTTGTTGTCTCAACTAAGAACTCTTTTTTGCCACGACAAGCGGGTGATATGCGAAGCATATCGCTCTCTCTGTCTTGGTTTCCCGTTGCCAACTCCACACGTTCTGCAACAGGCGCTCTTCTGAATTTTCGTACATTCCCCCGTACGGCCGCATGTGCTGCCAAGGAGGAAATAATGTACGAAACTGATTCAAGACTAAAAATCGCCTTGTTTAGATACGGTGTCATCGCTCCATTGGTCTGCAGGCGGTTAGAGCCTGACGCCGCAAAACAAATACGCAGCCAAATACTCGAACAACAATTCGAATATCCGGATGGAAGTCGCCGACTGGTGCCGATTAGGACCATTCGCCATTGGGTCGCCAAATACAGAAAGTTTGGTTTTAAAGGCTTGTTCGATGAATTTCGTAGCGATAAGGGCACTAACAGAGCCATGTCTGTTGAACTTCTTGAAAAAGCAAAAGAACTGCGCAAAGAAGAACCTGCTCGCAGCGTTCGCACTGTCATTGAACTTCTCGCAAAGACTGGCTACAACACTGACTCGCTTAGCGAGCGCACTGTGGCTCGCCGCTTAAAAGCAATTGGCGCCACTAAGCAACTTCTCAAAAAAGGGCTGGCTCGTATCAACGCTGGGAGCAACTCTACGCTAACGATTTGTGGCACGGCGACACCTCCCACGGCGTCTGGTTGCGCGATCCCGAGAATCCCAACAAAGCTAAAAAAACCAAATTCATAGTTTTCGTTGACGATGCTTCCCGCCTCTGCACGCACGGCGAATTCTACTTTGATGAACAATTGCCGCGACTCCTGGACTGTTTTGGCAAGGCTCTTTTGACACGGGGAAGACCTTGTAGACTGCTTTTCGATAACGGCTCGATTTACCGCTCATCCTCAATGGCTTCCACTTGCGCCGAAATCGGAAGCGAGGTTTCCTTCTGCCGGCCTCGGTCTCCTCAGGGTAAAGGAAAGGTCGAACGATTCATAAAAACCGTACAAGATTCCTTCATGGTCGAAGCAAATCTGGCTGCTGTCGAGTCTCTCGACGCCCTCAATAACATGTTCGCTGGCTGGCTAAAAGATTACCACAACAGAATTCATTCTGAACTGGACGGACAAACACCTCTTGAACGCTGGAATACTGACATAAAGCGCGTCTCCATCGTTACTCCCGAAGAACTCAAACGAGCTCTGATGCTCCGCGCTAAACGCAAAATCCATATCAATACTTCTACAGTGTCCGTCGATGGCAGAGACTACCAAGCCTCGCAAGACCTCGCTGGACAGGAAATTGAGGTTCGCTGGAACATACAAAACATGGATTCAGTTGAAATTTGGATGTTAGGTGAATTCATTGAAATTGCTCCAGAATTTCAAATCAAATCATACACCGATCGAAGAGAACGTCCTCTGGAGCCAGATACTGCACCTGGCACACCAGTTCAAAGCGCCAAGAAAATCATGGCCGCATATCAGTCCAGCTCTCCAGATTCCACTCTAGACGCACTTCGCTCTGACGATCTGCTTGCCTGTTCGGAATTCGTCAAGCTGTTTCACTCTTCCTTGGACCGCATCTTGATTCAGGAAGAACTAGACTCACTAGGCGCTTTCTTCAAACGAGTTGCTCCCATTCGCAGAGAAATTGTAGTCACTACCTTGACTCGCTCCGTACAAGTTAAAGGCTCAGACCTTCATCTGCGCTTCTACTTGGAACAGCTTGAACAAGCCATTCGCAGGAAGTAGCACCCATGAAAAAATTCACTGAGTGGTTCGGTCTTACCCGCATGCCCTTCAACAAAAACATTGATGAGAAGACCGCCTTCGTCTATTCGCAAGTGCAAGAATTACATCAAAGACTTGACCTTGCTATTGAAAGCCAAACCGGGGCCCTCATCACCGGGCAGGCTGGCACTGGCAAAACTACCGGCACACGCGTCTTTCTCGATACTCTGGAATCAAACAAATATCGAGTCATTTACCTTGGCTACGATCAAACTGGTCGATCCATGTTTGCAAGACTGGCTTCTGAGTTCGGTCTCAAGCCAACCAATGGCACCACTCGCATGATTCAGTTGAGCCAATACATCAAGCGCCATGTCACCGGCACAAATAAACAATTGATCCTCGTTGTCGATGAAGCTCACCTCCTCGATTGGCGCACACTCGAAGATATCAGGCTTCTCACTAACAGCGACATGGACCGCACCACTTCCGTTACCCTGATTTTGTTAGGACAACTTTGGCTTCGCTCAAAGTTGAAGAGCAGTGGTAATGAGGCGTTGTACCAACGCATGCGCTTCCGCTACGGATTGGAGGGGCTGTCAAAAAAACAAACTGCTGAATACATTCGTCAACAACTCCAATTAGTTGGCTGCACTAAAGAGCTCTTCACCGATGCCGCCTACACTTTACTCTTCCAGGCATCAGGAGGGATTCTTCGCGAGATAAACAATCTCAGCGTTGACGCTTTGGTTCAAGCGGCTAATCAAGCCGCTCACAAGGTCGACGACAAACTCATGAAGCTGGTTATTGACCAAAGAGAAACGTCTTAAAGGTCCAAAAAAGTGCAAGAAGAGCCGAAAATCTCAAAAAGATCTAAAAAAAGCGGCAAAATCGGAAAAGAGGAACGGCAGTCGCCGTTCCTCTTCCGATCCTGTCGCACTCAATACGGCAATCAAGCCTGGCAAAAACGCGGCAAGATAGCTTGTCCGGTGACAGTATTCGGCCAGCCCAGGTTGTGGGTTTCGCACGTAGAGCGAGGTTTGAGGAGAGAGATTTTATTTTCAAAAGGGTCATCAAGACTGGCCTTTTGTGAGGATTAGGATCATGATGGTGTCATGCCAGGACGCCAAAGAACACTACCGAAGCGGCATGCGAAGGCTTCACCGAACGAGATTAGCGCACTAAGAAAAGAGTTGCGCGTGGAGAAACTGGCACGTGAGGCTGTAGAGCGTGAGAATGCAGTATTGCGAGAGCAGCTGCGTAAACTGACGGAAAAAGTCGAAAGCCTGTTAAAGCGCCAGAGTAAGACAGAGGAGTATTTGCAAACAAAAATACGTAAGTTAGAGAAAGACGTAGCGGATCGAGACACGAAGCTGAAGAAGCAGGAAAAGCAGATTAAGTGGTTTCGAAAGAAAGTGTTTGGAAGTACGACAGAGACCGGCGTTTTAAAGCCGGAGCTGAGTCCGAAGTCGAAGACAAAGAGAAACCGAGGGCAGCAGCCGGGTTCAGCTGGGCATGGTCGGACTAACCGAGATGAAGTTCCGATTGCAGAAGTGGTTTCGTTGGAGATTGAGGGTGGCTGCAAGTGTGACAGCTGCGGTGTTTCCTACCAGATGCTAGATACGAGCGAAGAATCACGATTGTTCGAGTACGCAGAATCCCTGTATCAGGACGTATACGAGAGACGGAAATATGTATCACAGTGTCTTTGCGATGGCAAAAAAATCATCACTGCGGCGCCGCCGCCGAAGTTGTATCCGCGCACTAGCATTGGCAATTCGCTATGGGTTCGATTGATTGCGCAAAAATTCCTTCAAGGCATTCCCACAAATCGGACGCTTAAAGACCTGAGCCTAATGGATTTTAAGCTTGCAGAAGGTACTGTCACTGGTGGTTTCAAGATTATCTCTGATTTGGTAGAACCGCTGTTCGCGGGGATCGCGAATCATTGTCGTGCCGCAGATCTTTGGAATGCGGACGAAACGCATTGGAAGATATTCGATGGAAGCGGCAAAAAATCGTGGCTTTGGATGGTGGCAAGCCATGATGCAATTGCTTACATTTTGGACGAAACGCGTTCAGCCGAAGTACCGCAAACGTTTTTCGCAGGTTGCAGCGGGACGCTAATGACAGACAGATTGGCTTCTTACAAAGGTTTGGATGATGTCCAAAATGCGTGGTGCTGGATCCATGTTCGTCGCGATTTCTACAATATTTTCATTGGTGCGCCAACCTTGAAGAACTGGGCGGAGAGCTGGCTCAAGCGAATAGCGAAGCTGTTTATTTTAAATCACCAGCGATTCAAATTATGGAGCGTTGGAAGTGCGTGGACCGATGCAACAGAACAAATTGAGGAGCATCTCGAACTGATGGAACGCTGCTGGCAACGGGAGCTGAAACAAATTGGCGTGTCAAAAGAAAAGCGCACAGTTTTAAATAGTTTGAGAAGGCACTGGGAGGGGCTGACTTTATTCGTAGGAGATCCTCGCATTCCATTGCACAACAACCGAGCGGAGCGGCTTTTGCGCAATGCTGTAATTCTAAGAAAGAACAGTTACGGCAGTGGCTCTCAGTGGGCCGGTGACTTCGCGGCGCAGATGTTCAGCATCTTTCAAACATGGCTAATCAACGGGCTTGACCCACAAAAAATGCTACATCTCTATTTTGATGAATGCAGTAAAACACCTGGGCAAGCTCCGCCAAGCGTGGCCAACTTTCTACCGTGGTCAATGAATGAAGAGCAAAAGCTCTCGGTTCGGCTCCCAGACCACTATTCGCGACCTGGGTAACGTTAGTTAAAGCACAAAAAGTGCCGAAAATCACGAAAAGAAGCAGAGAGCAGGGTTTTACAGGTGTGGAGGTCACCCCCTGTGTTGGCCGATTACTTACTGTTCAAGTGTCCGAAAACAAATAATGCGCGACACTGTCGGCACCTGTCGCTAAAGTGTCGGCATTTGTCGCCAACCAGATCATCAGGCGTCCAGTTGCATCCGTTTTAGATTGTAATTTGCCGCACTTCGCATAGCGCTGAATTGTTAAGCGAGCTTGCAGCCGTTATAGCCGTAACCCATTTACCTGTGTCGGCATTGGTCACGACAATGTCGGCATTTGTCGTCAGATTGTCGGCATCTGTCGCGACAATTTCTAGCAAGTCTTCCAAGCCTTCAATGCTGGCTTGATCTGCTGTCTGATAATTGTTTGCGGGTTCAGTCATCAAGCGGATTATATGTTGCGCTGATCATTGCCACAATGCTTGACTAGCTGTTCTTACTTCGGCGTTTTGTATTAGCAACCATGACACCTGTAATGCTCAATAGGAAGCCAGCAACACCCCCTAGCACTCCTGACTGTGCCAAGAAATAAAGCCAGCAAATCGGGTCTGAATTGTCTTCTTCGTGATGGAAAATTTGAGCGTCTATTTTGTTCGAATGCTGCAAATAATTTGCTCCGCCAAAAATGAAGAATGCCAAAACAGAAATAGCAACGACGATGAGCATGGCTACCCATAGCGGTATCCGTTTGGTCTTTTTTGTATCATTCATATCTGCGAAGCCACGAGATAACGTTGTGGACGTGTTCCGAATTTGTCAGCACATTTGGATCGTTCGGATAATACTCTTTTTTCTGATCGTGGTGCAGGGCTTTCGACATTGCAATCTTCAAGTCGCCATAGATTGTCTTGTATTCCCGATGTCCACCGTCTGAATGCGAGTACACATCTGGGTTGTACTCATATGCAATTTGCTCAGATGTTGGATGTCCTATGCCATGCTTCCGCAAATCATCAATGATGGAAGCAGTTTTGGCAGCCACAATCATTGGCACACATTCCGGATCTAAAAGAGCTTGTGCTTCCTGGCCTGGTCCGTAGCTGTAGCGGCACGACATCATAAACAGTCGGAATTGACATCATCGGCAATTTCGGACTCACATTAACCGCCACCAGAGATGGTTGCGGATTCAAATTAGTTGACAGCGGACTCAAATTAAGTGCCACCAGCGCAAATTAAGTG
>JBBQFO010000230.1:0-6313 GCA_038322035.1 Candidatus Obscuribacterales bacterium | reverse complement strand
CGAACCGAAGTTAGTCACTTCAACACCAAGTCTTTCTGGTGTGATTGTGCGCCTTTTCTTCTTACGTATTTTAATACTACCTGCATAGATTGTTTAATGGCAGCATTACGCTTTTGAAGTCGTGTCTGAAGTTGCGTAAACTACTAACAACTCAATAACGACTAGCCGCGTGATTACGAATCATGCTTTGGTATATTTCCGGGCGCTACAATTCTTTTGTGCTTTAACTTTGCGCTTTTTCGAGTTGGTTTGGTCGACGTCATAGTCGTAGCTGGATGAATTAAGTTCGGTTGACCAACGATATCGGGCGGTGGCTGATCTGACTCGGGTTTGCCAGGCTTCGTTGTTGTGCGTGTGTCTACTTCACTTGGTTTTTCCTTTACTTTAAGCGCCGGCTGCGGCTGTTGTTTGTCCGCATTTGTTTGAGCCCAAGCAATATTTAGCGTGGATACAATCATGAGACCGAACAACATTGTCATTCTATTACGCATTCGTTCATTCTCCTACGCATTCGTTCATTCTCGCGACAGCGAGCGACCATATCTCGTTGCTTTCCCGTTTGAGTGATCGAAAAACAGAAATTTTTGTTCCATGCAGAACTTGATTGGCATGGTTCGCCAACTCGCAAGTATACCCTGACTGCCCGGTCGATGCTGGCTATAGCGAGAGCTTCGCCTCTCTATTTTAAAATGCGGCCCAAATGACACGGAGCTGTCGTGAACGATTTTTTGGGTTTCGTCATCTTGTGGCATAGCAGGTTGATGCTCTAACAACGATCAGCGACATTTATTTCAATAACCATTTTTTGTAATCGGCAGGCTTAAGAATAAAATCGTCCATTCCTGCCGCCAGAGGCGGCTCTTAATTGTCTTGGGCTACTAATGTCAAAATTGGCGTGTGTTTAGCCGTGCCTTCTTCCAAAAGCCGTATACGCTTTGTAGCTTCTATGCCGTCCAATCCGGGCATGAGCACATCCATGAGGAATCAGGCTATAACCACCGTCTTGGTCCTTTTGATGCACCGCATCTAGTGCTTGTTGTCCATGATGCGCCGTATCAATAACCAGACTGAAGCTACGTAATTGCATCTCAGCAACTTTACGAATGACGGTATGTCATCTTCCACAATTAAGACAGTTCCCTTTGATCTTTCTTCTATCATGGATGTGCCTAAAATCCCCTCAAGCGCGGTTTTCGGCGTAAAGTCTTGCCCATCAAGGCATATCCACCCCCGGCTCCAGATGACGAGCGGCTTTTAACACATCTTGAGATGGCTCCAAAGGAGTGCGGAATTCCTGGAGTTGGATTTGGTGCTTCTTGAAAAACGCTTACTCAACGCCAAGACGATATGCCGGTTGGATGGTATACGGCCAGACTTCTAGCGCAGCAGGATAGAACTATCGTTAAAGTTGCTGGCTGGGTTCTTAACTTTGTCTTAGTCAATTACTGAAAGAATAGAGTAAATCGATTTTGGAAGTTGAACTTGCATTACATGGTGGCATTTGCCAATCGCGAAGAGAGTCAGAAAACTCTAGCTTTGGCTATTCAACTTGCAGCCGCGACCCAGGCGCATATTACCGTGGTCAAGGTTTTGGCCAATCCGCAGTCGGTCGGAGTTGTCGCTGAATTGATTGCCACTGACGAGCCGTTCATTATGGCTAATGATGAGGTGCAATCGGCCGTTGAAGAGTTGATGCGCGAAGACATAGCCGTCAGTTCTGTCGTTCGCACTGCCGATGAAGTTGGTAAAGGAATAGTAGCGACAGCTATTGAACTCGGCGTAGACATGGTTTTTCTTGGCACCCGTGACATTTCTAAGCCTTCCGATTGGCTTATGGAAAACGATCCGATTGCTCATTACGTCGTGAATCATTGCCCAGCAAACATTGTGCTTGTTCGCAACTCAGATTAGAAAGGGTGGCATCATTGTGGCAATCGCCCTCTGGCTTGTTAATATTAATACACGTGGCCCTTGTGTAGACTTCATTCTTGTTTTAGCTTTGAGGTGTCGTTCCATGTTTGCTCTTCTCAAAAATTTAGCGATATTTGGATTCTTATTTGCAGCCTGGAACTGGCTCAATCAAAGGGTTTGCAAAAACAAAGAGGCTCCTGCTGACGCATCCGAACCTGAACAGAATGCTGAACAATGAGATGGTCAGTCAGTATTTACCTCGCTTCAGTGAGTACCATGGCCACCTCGTAGAGCAAAAACTCTCGTGCAATACACGTATTGCTTACGAGCATCAGGTGTCACAGTTCCTGCGTTGGCTAGAATCCTCGGGTATCGATTTACCAATAGATCCAATTGCGAGAGACTTGGCCGTGGCTGAATATAAAACTTTTCAAAACTCATCTCAATTGCTTGTGCCGAATTTCATCAGCACCACATGAGTTTTGAGAATTTCCAGAGAAGAGATTTTTCAACACCTATGAGCATTTACGCCGCTGCCAAGCAGCTTAGCGCTACTTTTCGTTCTTAAGGAAAGTCGAAGAGTATGGAAAGTAATTGAATGGCAGTCTGCGGAAACTGACTTCTGGCGCGGCCGGCACGACTGAAAACTGTTCGTTTACTTTCCATAATCTTGCTATTCACATCATGTCACTGGGTCTTCTCTGAATCTAACAGTCCAAGAACATCTCTGTGTTCCCGTAAGGAAGCGATTAATTTGTCTGGAACAGAGAACCGTCCTCGTTTTAGAGATGGTGGTGGCACAGCTTCCATTGCGTCGATTTTTTCCATGGGATCCGCGCGCAGGTAAATTTCGCTGGTTTGAATGTGAGCATGACCAAGCCACAATGCCACTTTTCGAAGGTCGCCGGTCGCTTGGTAGATCATCATGGCACAGGTGTGCCTAAGTACATGGGGTGACATTTGCTTGCCCTTCAGCGACGGACAATTTTTGGTGGCAGCCACTACATGTTTTTTGAGCAGATATGTGAAGCCTACCCTGGTCATGGGCTCCCCTCGTGCGTTTACGAATAGCTCCGGCGTTAATACGTTGCCGCGTACTGCAAGCCAAGCTCGAATATCAGCAGCGGTCTGCTTCCATAGTGGTAAGTATCGCTCCCTTCGTCCCTTACCTGTGATTTTGATAGCCGGTGTTGGCTGCAAAATCACCTCGTTTTGCAATAACCCCGTCAATTCCGAGACTCGTAGTCCGCCTGCAAAGCAAAGATGAAGCATAGCCCTGTCTCGAATCCCGGATCGTGTCCGGGTGTCTGGTGCATTCAAGATTGCCTGTATCTCGTTCATGGAAAGATAACCAATCAGCGGTTTGTCAGCCTTCTTGGACGGAATTGCTAGGATACGCAAACTTTGTTCAAGGACCGACGGCAAGCGGTGTTCCATGAAACGCATGAAGCATTTGATGGCGGCGAGTCTGGCATTTCGAGTGCGTGGACTGTTGCCCCGTTTAGATTCGATGTGCGCCAGAAAATCCATAACCAAGATCGAATCAATCTGCTCGATGCTCAGCCTAGATGGTGTCACCTTAAACCGAGCGCTCGCAAACTCGAATAACAATTGAAAGGTATAAGCATAGCTCTCGCATGTGTTGGGGCTTGCACCGCGCTGTAACGGTAGACGCTCACGCAAGAATGCGGTGATATGTGGTGCAATTGGAGTCATGACAGCTCTCCTTGAATGAATGACTCGCAGACATTGACGATGTCTTTCATGAGTAGTGGCGTGGACTCAAGGTACCAATAGGTGTCTTCTAAGCGAGCGTGACCCATGTATGTGCTCAGGGCCAGCATATGGCGAGTTACGCGGTCTCTCGAATCTGGGCACGACTCCAAGGCTCGCACAGCGAAGCGATGTCGGAAATCCAGCAGCCTTGGACTGGAGCAATTTGGTTGACTCGGTACACCGGCTGCTTTGAGGACCTCTCGGAAAGTCTCTGCAACGATGGAGTAGTGGAGTCCACCTCCGCCTCTATGCGAAATGAAAACATGGTCATCACCGCGGTCGAATTTTCGACGATGTTCAAGATAGCAGTCTAGAGCCACAACCACAGTGGCATGAAGTGGTAGCATACGACTCTTCTTGAATTTGGTTTCGCGAATAACCAAACCATCACCGGTAATGTCTGCTAAGCGAAGGGATAGTGCTTCTGAGATTCTCATCCCAGTTGAAGCTAGCAGACCAAATAGCGTGCTGTAAGTATGCGATCGCAGTGAATCTGGCGGTCCAAGACGCTCAGCCTGGCAGAGAAGCTGCGCCACCTCCTGGTCGGAGAAAATATAGGATGATCTTCGATGCCATCGTCCACAGAAGACGCCGTCGGTCGGAATTTCATGGCGATCATCCTCTGCTCGCACAAAGCGGGCGAATCGAATCAGGATGTCCAGGCTCCTTGCTCGCGAATCTTCAGAGGTGGACTGAGCTGCCCATTCGACAACTGTTTTGCTGACTATGTGGTTGTCACCTCGGGCGGTGGCGAAGTCCGCATAACTTCGCAAATACCTTTCGACTGTTTTGAGTTTGAATCCTAATCTTCGACGCACTGACAGGTAGTTATTAACACAATCAATTAGCATGATTGCACCTCCGGCCAAGGCATCACTACCTCTTTGAGCAAAGCGAAGTCCACCTTCGCATAAACTTGAGTGGTTTGAATGGACTCATGGCGAAGGAGAGCTCCGACAGCCGGAAGGGATACGCCCTCACGTAATAAGGTTGTTGCTAACGAGTGCCGTAACAGATGCGCGCCTTGCATGGGTGCGCTGATTCCAGTGCGACGTAATGCCCGAGACACAGCCTTGGAAATACCCATGCGCGTAATTGGAACGAACGGAGCAACGGCCGTCACAAATACGTGGTCGCTACTTGCCGCTGCTCGACCGTTTTTGAGATAAATTACGATGGCATCGCCAACATCCTGTGGAATTGGTAGTCTAGTCTTGCAACGATTTTTGCCAGAGACGATCAGGTTACCTTCTTTCCATTCGAGATCGTCAAATTTCAATCCGCTCACGTCACCAGCCCGAAGACCCAACCGAGCGATCAACAGGAGTATTGCCCGATCTCTCGCTCCAAGAGGCAACGCCTGATCGCAAGAGTCAATTAGTCGCTCCACATCATGGGAAGGCAGATACTTTGGTAGTGAGGAAAGACGCCATTGAGCAACGGTTGGAATTGACTGATCCAGTGCGGCAGCACAATCGCCGCGTGCGATCAAAAATCGCAGGAACATACGCAAAGCTGTAGCCAGATTCTTCGACTTACCTGGCCGAGAATGCTGCGTATTTCGCAGCAAGAATTCTCGCAAACCTTTGGCTGTATATGTCTGGGTCTCGGTTCCTAGACTCTCCAATAACCAAATAATTGACAGCCGATAGTTGCCGAGCGTGCTATCCATCGTCCCTCGCTGCATGCGCATCCATTCGCAAAACTCTTGGAATAATTCGGGAGATTGCGCCGCAGACGGTGAGATGGTCACGTAGCCGGACGCCTCCATAAAGCTAGCGAAGACACGTGCACTTTGATATCGACGGTTGTAATTTCCACTCCGATAACGGAGAGAATTGCTCTCTGCAAGATGACCACGTATCTCAGTCATTACTCGATCAAACTTCAGAAGGCTTAAGCCTTCCGCATTGGCCCAATCCGCAATATTTACCACCTCGCGAATATGGCGGCGAACGCTCGTTCGTCCGTAGCCTCGGCTTTCCAGCCAAGTGCTAAAGTCGTCCAAATAAGGAGCGGCGAGCCCCGAGCGGTATCTTGCCAAAGTACGCGAGGATTTGAAATAGTATGTCAGCATGCTGTTCTCCTTCTAACTCTGAAGGCAGCATTATTATGCAAACAAGATTAGTGCGACAGATGCCAGCTATGCAGGTTATCGCCACCACCCAAGTCAGGATTACTTTCCATAATCCAGAACTTTCTATAAGACCGATTATGGAAAACTTTCGATAATCGTTTCATTGATCCCCAGACCCCATCATTCGCAAGTATGCAGACAAGGCTGGTCTCACGCGCAGCGTGCACCCACATCTATTGCGGCACCAGATGCTCACGTTCTTGACTGCGCAGGGACTCACTGACGCGAAGATTCAGCTCATCTCCGGCCACGGAAATCAAAAGAGTCTTGAACTTTACCAGCATCTTTCGCTAGCCGCGATCGAGGGTGACTATCAGAAAGCCGTTCGCAATCTAGAAATTTAGTCATTTTTTGCAACAGAGCAAATGACCACCTCCGGCGGTCATTGCAAGAAAGGAACGGGCGAGGGTATATAGCTTGCGTCAAGGCAGAAGCAGCTAAGATCGGCAACGGCACTGGTGCTTTTAAAAGCCCGTAACAGAGCATGGT